>DATMIB010000001.1:0-28628 GCA_035554635.1 Steroidobacteraceae bacterium
CGGACGTGCCGGCAGGCGTGCACTGACGACGACGACGGCTCGCCGCTGGGCTAACTCAATGCCCGGACACGCCGTGGCACGCCGACACCGCATTCGAGTCCGGCGCGGTCCCAGCCTCCGGCCTCGGCGGCGGCCTCGTACGTGCGCGAGAGGAATTCCATCAGCAGGGCCTCCGGATCGTCCGCGGTGCGCACGACCTCGTACGGCAGCAGGAACTCACCGAGCTTCGGCTCGTAGTACGCGCCCGACCCAACCGTGCGCTCGCGAAAGCCGGTCGGCTCGGGATAGGCGTACGAGTAGAACGCCGCAGTTGGGAAGCTGTCGTTGCCCGGCCAGAAGCCCGCGCTGCTGACTTCGTGCGAATACGCCTCTCGCGCCACCGCGTCGGGCAGCCCCGGCACGCCGCCCGGGTGCAGCGGGGCGGGGCGTCCGGAGAAGCGCGTGACGGCCAGGTCGAAACTGCCCCAGAAGAAATGCACCGGGCTCGCCTTGCCGAGGAAAGCCGTGCGAAACCGCTTGAAGATCCGGTCGGCCTGCACGAGCGCGCGCCAGAATGCGTGCGCGGCCGCGGCGTCGTAGGGCCGCCGCACGACGTCTTTCGAGAACGGCACCGGCTCCGGCATTTCGTTCGGGAGTTCGTTGACCGTCACTTCGATGCCGAGGTCGTGCAGGACGCCGAGCACTCGCGCATGGAAGTCCGCGATCGACTGCGGGGCGAGCGCGATCGCGCGGTCGCCGCCCGCGCTCGTACGCACGTGAAGCCGGTGCGCGAGGAAGTCGAACTCCATCTCGAAAACTTCGTCGCCAGCCGGGATCGGCGACGTGCCGAGCCCGCGCGCCGTCACGTACAGCGGCACCTGCCACGAATGGTTGAGCCACTCGGTCAATGCGATGCGCACCTTGCCGACGACCTGGGTCCGCAGCTGCAAGCCGAGGAGCGTATCGCGGGACTGTGCGTAATCGAGCCTGGGCCAGGCAGTTCCGGAGCGGGCCATGAAGCATCCTGCAGGGCATGGCGCGGATCGGCGCGGTGGCCAGCATGCGCCGACACGCCGGGAGCGTAAAGCCATGCGGCACCCTGGGGTGTCGTGCCACCGGCAGCCCGCAGCGGTCCGCCGATTTGGCACAATCGCCGCTCCGGTGACGCCCCGTGAGGGGCGTCGGTGCACTTTGCCAGCGAGGTGATGCCATGACGTCGAGCGACCAGCACGCGGGCCATCGGCTGACACGACGCGCGTTCCTGCGCGACACCACCGTCGCGGCGACGGCCGTGGCCTTGGCGCCCACGGCGTTTGCGGTCGACGCCGCCGCGCCCGACACGAGCCCGTTGCCGA
The DNA here is from genome assembly GCA_035554635.1 of Steroidobacteraceae bacterium. Taxonomy (GTDB): domain Bacteria; phylum Pseudomonadota; class Gammaproteobacteria; order Steroidobacterales; family Steroidobacteraceae; genus RPQJ01. The sequence goes on from DATMIB010000001.1 coordinate 1,335, forward strand.
CGCGCGCCATTCCCTCGACCGGCGAGCGGCTGCCGATGGTCGGCCTCGGCACGAATGCCTACGGCGTCACCGACGCCGCCGAGATCGCCAAGCGACGCGACGTGATCGACCGGCTCGTGCGGCTCGGTGCGAAGGTCGTCGACACGGCGCGCGCCTATGGCGATTCCGAACTCGTCGTGGGCCGCATCCTGCAGGACCTCAAGGCGCGCGACCGGGTGTTCCTCGCAAGCAAGACGCCGATCGACGGCGACCTCGCGGAGCCCACCCAGATCGTCGCGGAGACGTTCCGTCGCCTCGGCACCGACAAGCTCGACTTGCTGCAGATCCACAACATGCACGGCGTCGCGGCGCTGCTGCCGGCGCTGCGCAAGCTCAAGGAGGAACGCCGGGTGCGCTACGTCGGTGCGACCACCTCGCGCGACGACCAGTACGGCGAGCTGCTGGCGGCGATGCGGGCGCATCCGCTCGACTTCATCCAGGTCGACTACTCGATCGGCAATCGCAACGCGGCCAGCGAAGTGCTGCCGCTCGCCGCCTCGCGTGGCATGGCCGTGCTGGTCAACATGCCTTACGGCGGGCGTCGCGACGGCAACCTGCTGCGCAAGCTCGGCGACCGGCCGCTGCCGGCCTGGGCCGGCGAGCTCGGCGCCAAGAGCTGGGCCGAGGTGCTGCTCAAGTACGTGCTGTCGCATCCGGCGGTCACCTGCGCGATCCCCGGCACGACCAGCGTCGCGAACCTCGAAACGAACGTGCAGGCGTCCCGCGGCGCCCTGCCCGATGCCAGGCTCCGCCAGCGCATGGAGGCGGACTGGGACGCCCTCGTGCTCTGAACGCGACCCCGCCGATGATCCTGATCGCCGAAGACGAACCTGCGATTGCAGAGACGGTGCTCTACGCGCTCCGGGCCGAGGGTCACGCGGCGGAGCACGTGCTGATCGGCGGTGATGTCGTGCCGCGCGTGCGCGCCGGCGGCATCGACCTCGTCGTGCTCGACGTCGGCCTGCCCGACGGCTCCGGGTTCGACGTCTGTCGCGCGTTGCGCGAGGTCAGCGACGTGCCGGTGATCTTCCTCACGGCGCGCGCCGGCGAGATCGACCGCGTCGTGGGGCTCGAGTTGGGCGCCGACGACTACGTGGTCAAGCCATTCTCGCCGCGCGAGCTCGTCGCCCGCGTACGGGCGCGATTGCGGCGGCACGCGTCGGGCGCGCAGACCGGCTGGCAGCGCTTCGGCGCGTTCGAGTTCGATCGCGTCGGTCGCCGTCTGCGCTACCACGGCCAGCCCCTGGACCTGACCCGCTACGAGCACGGGCTGCTCGAGACGCTGCTGGCACGACCGGGGGCGGTGTTGTCGCGCGAGCAACTCATGGATCGCGTCTGGACCGACGCGCTCGACAGCGGCGACCGCACCGTGGACACGCACGTCAAGACCTTGCGCTCCAAGCTGCGCGCGGCCGCAAGCCACGCGGGACGCGACGACGTCGACCCGATCCGCACCCACCGCGGCGTCGGTTATTCGCTCGACGCGGGCACCTGAACCGGCTGCATCGCATGCGGATCGGCCTGCGCATCCTGCTCGGCTATTTCCTGATCGTCGCGCTCGCGGCGCTGCTGCTCGGACGCGTGTTCCTGCAGGAGGTCAAGCCCGGCGTCCGGCAGGCCATGGAGGACACGCTGGTCGACACCGCCAATCTGCTGGCAGAGCAGGCCAAGGACGATCTGCTCGCCGGTCGCATCGACACGGGACGCTTCGCGGCGAGCGTGCGCGCACTGGCCGACCGCGATCCTGGGGCGGAGATCTGGGGCTTCGGCAAGCGCCGGATCGGCACGCGCATCTACATCACCGACGCCCGCGGCATCGTCGTGTTCGATTCGGACGGCCACGACGTCGGTGCCGACTACTCCCGCTGGAACGACGTCTACCTGACGTTGCGTGGGCGTTACGGCGCGCGCTCGACGCGTGTCGATCCCGCCGACGACGCTTCCACCGTCATGCACGTGGCCGCACCGATCGTCGACCGCCGCGACGGCCGCGAGCGCATCGTCGGCGTGCTGACCGTGGCCAAGCCCAACCAGACGATCGCGCCGTTCATCGCCCGCAGCCAGGACACGATCCTGCGCTGGGGCTTCGTGCTGCTCGGCGCCGCACTCGCAATCGGCGCACTGGCCTCGTGGTGGCTGTCGCGGCAGCTCGGCGTGCTGCACCGCTACGCCGTGGCGGTCACGGCCGGCGAGCGCGCCAGCCCGCCCGACGCGCCGGGCGAGTTCGGCGACCTCGGCCGCGCGCTGGCGACGATGCGCGAGCGGCTCGAAGGCAAGCAGTACGTCGAGCGCTACGTGCACGCGCTCACGCACGAGATGAAAAGCCCGCTCGCGGCGATCCGTGGCAGCGCCGAGCTGGTCGAGGCGGGTGGCGAGGCGATGCCGGCCGAGGACCGCCGGCGTTTCGTCGCGACGATCCGCGCCCAGGGCGACCGCCTGGCCGAGATGATCGACAAGCTGCTCGCGCTCGCCGCGGTCGAGCACCGGCAGCAGATCGAGCAGCCCGAGCCGGTCGACCTGCCGAAGCTGATCGACGAGGCAACCGCGCAGCTCACCGCGAAACTGGCGGGCCGCGGCTTGCGGGTCCAGGTCGAAGCGCCGTCGACGGCCGTGGTGCAGGGCGACCCGTTCCTGTTGCGCCAGTCGATGGTCAACCTGCTCGACAACGCGGCGGACTTCGCGCCTTCGGGCAGCACGGTCGAGGTTTCGGTGTCGCGCGGCGGTGCGCATTGGATGGTCACGGTCGCCGACCGCGGACCCGGTGTCCCGGCGTACGCGTTGGCTCGCACCTTCGAACGCTTCTATTCGCTGCCGCGGCCCGACGGCGGCAGCCGCAGCAGCGGCCTCGGCCTCTGTTTCGTCGCCGAGGTGGCGACGCTGCACGGTGGCGAGGCGACGCTCGCCAATCGCGAGGGCGGTGGCGCCGTGGCACAGCTCGCGCTGCCGGCCTGATCGACTTCACGCTCGCTTCACCGGGGCGCCATCGCGGCTTCGCGTGGGGCGTCGAGACTGTCGACGACCCACCCGCCGGAGGCAGCATGCGACTGAGCCTGAAGATCCTGCTGGTCATCGCCATGACCATCGCCCTGTTGATTCCGCTCACGATGATCCGCGGCACGGTCCACGACCGGCAGCGCTACCGCGCCGAGGCGGTCGCGGACGTCGCGAAAAGCACGGCCGGCGAGCAGACGCTCGAGGCGCCCGTGCTGTTCGTGCCCTACGAGGACCGCACCGTCACGACGACGACCGACGACCGCGGCGTCCGGCAGCAGGCCGAACACGTCGAGGTCGGCACGCTGGTGTATTTCCCCGAGCAGCTGCGGGTCGGCGGCACGATGCGCTCGATCCCGCGCATGCGCGGTCTGCACGAGGTGCGCGTCTATGAGCTCGATGCCGCGATCCGCGCGGACTTCAGCGTGCGCCTGCCTTCGCCGACGGACTCCCGGACGGCACGCACGTACGGCGAGCCGCGTCTCGGCTTCGGCATCGAGGACGTGCGCGGGCTCGTCGGCGTCCCGACGCTGCGGGTCGCCGGGGCCGCGCACGCGCTGCAGCAGGGGCTCGGCCATGGCGACCGCCGTGGGCTGCACGTGCGGCTCACGGCACCGGCGAACGATGCCGTGCTCGCGTTCGACGTCGAGTTCGACGCCACGCTGCAGGGCACCGAGGCACTGGCGATCGCGCCGCTCGGCGCGCGCAACGAGATCACGCTGGCCTCGAACTGGCCGCACCCGCAGTTTCGCGGCGACTTCCTGCCACGGACCCGTCGCGTGGGCGACGACGGCTTCCGGGCGCTCTGGGAGATCTCCTCGCTCGCGACCAATGCGCAGGCCCAGTACCGGGCACGGATGCAGAACCGCGAAGTCCCGGCGGGTATCGACGCCATCGCCGTGTCGCTGGTCGACCCGGTCAACGTCTATTCGCAGGTCGACCGCGCGACCAAGTACGGCCTGTTGTTCGTGCTGCTGACCTTCGTCGCGTTCTTCATGTTCGAGTCGCTGCGCCAGCTGCGAATTCACCCGATCCAGTACGGGCTGGTCGGGCTGGCGCTCGCGATCTTCTTCCTGTTGCTGCTGGCGCTCTCCGAACGCATCGCGTTCGGCATTGCGTACGTGATCTCTGCGACCGCATGCATCGGCCTGATCGGCTACTACCTCGGCCACGTGCTCCGTGCCCGCGCGCGCGGCGTCGGATTTGCCGCGACGCTGGCCACGCTCTACGCGGCGCTGTACGGCCTGCTGATCAGCGAGGACAACGCGCTGGTGCTCGGCGCCGGCCTGCTGTTCGTCGTGCTCGCCGCGATCATGGTGCTGACGCGCAAGGTCGACTGGTACCAGGTTGCCACGCTGCCGTCGTCGCCCCTGCCCGCCGACTGAAGCAGCGACTCATGATGCCGTCGGGCGGCCGCATGGGCGGCCGGCCCGACAGCCCGTAAGTCATTGGTCCTCGAGCGCCTGGCAACTGCCGCCACCGCAGTTGCGGAACTGGCTCAACCAGCCCGCGAGCAGGTTGCGCACGCCGGCCCAGGAGGGGTCGGCGTGACGGCTCGCGAGCTGGCCGGGGTCGGCCGGCAGGTTGTAGAACTCCTTGCTGCCCAGGCCGTCCTGCCATTCGACGTAGAACTGGTCGGCCGGTGTGGTCCGACTCAGGTCGGTGGTGCGCACGGCCCGGAACGGCACGCGCGGCGGCATCTTGCTCGACTCGACGGAGCCCAGGTATTCCACCAGGAAGCGCTTGCGCCAGTTCGTCTCGAGCGGGTTGCGCAACAACGGCAGCAGCGAGCGGCCGTCGACGGCGAGCCCGGGCGTGATGCCGGCGAAGTCGGTCACCGTCGATGCGAGGTCGTTGGTCAGTGCGGCACGGGTCGTGACCTGCCGCGGGAAACCGGGCGCGCGGATGTACAGCGGCACGCGGATCGATTCCTCGTACCCGAGCACCTTGTCGGTCAGGCGGTGGTTGCCGAGGAAATAGCCGTTGTCGGAGGTGAAAATGAACACGGTCCGTGACCATTCGTCGCGAGCCTGCAGCGCGCTCACCAGCATGCCGACGAGGTCGTCGACCGCACGCAGCGAAGTGAGTCGGTCGCGGTATTGCCGCTTGAGGCAGGCCACGTCCTGGGTCGTGAGCGCGGGTACCTGGCGCATCCAGCTCGGCTTGTCGCGCATGTCGGCTTCGTTGAAGTTTGCCGGTCGTGGCGCCTGCACCGTCGCAGGCAGCGTCCCCGCGTGTCGCGGTGCCGGCCGGATCGACTGGTTCCACGCCGTGTCCGCGCAACCGCTCAGCACGGGCGTGGGCCCTTCGAGGTGCGGCGCGGTCGGTGCCACGAGCAGGAAGAACGGCCGTGCGTCGTCGAGCGCGTCGGACTCGACGATGAAATCGCGCGCGCGACGGGCGATCACGTCGGTCTGGTAGTCGGTGGTCGCGGTGCCGTGTCGCACGAGACGTCCGTTGTCGTTGATCGTGTAGTCGTACATCTGGAATGCGCGGAGCCCGTCGACGGTGTCGTCCATCAGGCCCTGCCAGTCGTTCCAGCCCGGCGGTACATAGCCGTGGTCGTCGACCGGTGTCGTCGGGTCGTTGTCGGCGCCGTAGTTGTTGAAGTACTTGCCGACGAGACCGGTGCGATAGCCGCCCTTCTGCAGCCAGAGTGCGAGCGTGGACGAGTCGTCGAAGCGGTGCACGCCGCCGAGCGGACGACTGTTGGTGAACACGTTGTGGTTGTGCGAGTAGAGGCCCGTGAACAGCGTGGCACGCGACGGGCAGCACCAGGAGGTCGTGACGAACGAGTTGCTGAACTGCGTGCCGGTGTCGATCACCTTCGACTTGAGCTTCGGCATCAGGCCGAGGCCGACCATGCGCGCCAGCGAGTGCGTGTCGAGGTCGTCGGCCAGCACGATGACGACGTTGGGCCGGGCGAGCGTGGCGTCGGGTGCGGCCACCTCGCTGGCGGCGTCCCGGCCCGACGAGGACTGAGACATGCGCGCGGCCGTGTCGCCCTCGACACCGACCGCATGCGTCGAGCCGCCGGCGAGCAGCGCCAGCGTGCCGACCGTGAACCACGTGAGGAATGACGCAGCGAACCGCCGCCGCTCGAACGATGATGCGTCCGCCATGACAACACTCCCTGTCGTCGACTCGCGCCTGTCGCCGATTCTGGGCGCCAGTCCCCTGCGCCGCAAGCGGCGCGCCGAAACGCGCAAGAGGGGATGCTGCAGTCGTATCATCGTGCGCCGCGAAAGTCCTGAACCCGCGAGCGTCCGATGCTGATCTTCCACAATTCGCAGCACACCCTCCATTCGGGTCGCCAGGAGATGTACCGCGGCCGGCTCGTGCCGGTCCACGAAGTCCCGGCGCGGCTGGAGTACGTGCTGGCCGAACTCGGTCGGCGTCCCGTCGGTACGCTCGTCGCGCCGCCGCCGGTCACGCAGGCGCAACTCGAACGCGTGCATGCTCACCGCTACGTCGAGTTCCTCAGGCACGCCTGGGACGACTGGGTCGCGCTCGACCCCGCCAACGCCGAACTCGACGCGTTGCCGTCGGTCTGGCCCGTGCGCGGCTTCCGTGCCGACGTCGAGCCCGCGAATTTCGCCGCCCGCATGGGCCTGTATTCGTTCGACGCGGGCACGCCGTTGATGTCGGGCACGTGGGCCGCGGCCGAGACGGGTGCCGCGTGTGCCATTGCTGCGGCGCTGGCGTTGCGTGCCGGTTCATCGCCGCCACGCGCGACGATGGCGCTGACGCGTCCGCCCGGGCACCACGCAGGCCACGACTTCTTCGGCGGTTACTGCTTCCTCAACAACGCCGCGCTCGCCGCGCAGGCCCTGCGCGATGCAGGCGCTCGCAGGGTGGCCGTGCTCGACGTCGACTACCACCACGGCAACGGCACGCAAAGCCTGTTCTACGACCGCGCCGACGTGCTGACGGTCTCGATCCACGGCGACCCGCGCACCGAGTATCCGTTCTACCTCGGGCACGCCGACGAGCGTGGCGCAGGCGAGGGTGAAGGCTGCAACCTGAACCTGCCGCTGCCGACCGGCACCGGTTTCGCGGGCTGGCGGGCAGCCTTCGCAACGGGACTGCAGCGTGTCACCGACTTTGCGCCCGACGCGCTCGTGGTTGCGTTGGGCGTCGACACCTATGCGGGCGACCCGATCTCCGGCTTCCGGCTCGAGAGCGAGGACTTCCTGCAGGTCGGCCGCGAGATCGCCGCGCTGCGGCTGCCGGTCGTGTTCACGCTGGAGGGCGGGTATGCCGTCGCGGCGATGGGCGTCAACGTCGTCAACGTGCTCGAAGGTTTCGCGAGCCGTGGGGCAGGCGCCGCGCCGAGGTAGCGCACGACGGGCCCGATCCGCTACGGTAGCGTTCGGTCCCGCCCAGCTGCGGCCGGGCACTGAGGGACAAGGACACGTTCCACCGCGCACCACGCCACGATGGCCACCGCCGCGACACCGCCGCTCGTGATCCGCCCGCTGACACCGGAGCGCTGGCCCGACCTCGAGGCCGTCTTCGGCGCTCGCGGCTGTTCGGTCGCGCGACGGTGCTGGTGCATGTACTACCGGCTTAGCGGCGGCGACGCGTTTGGCTCGATGCAGGGCGGGGAGCACGCGCAATCCCGCAAGACGCAACTGCAGTCCCTGGTCGAGGCGCGGCGGCCGCCCGGCCTGGTCGGTTACCGCGCGACCGATTTCGCACCCGTCGGCTGGGTCTCGCTCGGGCCACGCGCCGACTTCGCACGGCTGGTGCGCTCGCCCGTGATGAAGGCCGTCGACGACAGGCCGGTCTGGTCGATCGTCTGTTTCGTCGTGCCGTCGCCACTTCGGGGCCAGGGTGTCGCCCGTGCACTGCTCGACGGGGCCGTCGAATATGCGCGGTTGCAGGGCGCGACGGTGCTCGAGGCTTATCCCGTCGATCGCGTTGAACCGTCGAACGCCGAGTCGATGTGGTTCGGGGCGAAGACGATGTACGACCAGGCCGGCTTTCGCGAGGTGGCGCGACGCAAGCCCGAGCGACCGGTCGTGCGGCTCGAACTCGGCGCCACGCAGGGCTGACGCGAGGAGGCCGCGATCATGGCCACGCCGCCGTCGATCTCCCGCCCCTCGGCCGACCATGACTTTGCCGGCTCGATCCCGGCCGTCTACGACGCACTGCTGGTGCCGTTGATCTTCGAGCCGTATGCGCTCGACCTCGCGCACCGTGTCGCGGCGTTGCACCCGCTCCGCGTGCTCGAGATCGCGGCGGGCACCGGCGTCGTCACGCGCGCGCTGGCCAATATGACACCCGCGTCGACACGCATCGTCGCGACCGACCTGAACGCTGCCATGCTCGAGCATGCGGAAGCTGTCGGCACGTCCAGGCCGGTGCAATGGCAGCTCGCCGACGCGATGGCGCTGCCTCACGACGACGAGGCGTTCGACGTCGTGGTCTGCCAGTTCGGCGTGATGTTCCTGCCAGACAAGCCGCGCGCGTATGCAGAGGCGCGCCGCGTACTCGCGCCGGGTGGCGTCCTGCTGTTCAACGTCTGGGATCGCATCGTCGAGAACGAGTTCGCCGACACCGTCACCACCGCATTGGAGACGGTGTTCCCGGACGATCCGCCGCGGTTCCTGGCGCGCGTGCCGCACGGTTACCACGATCGCGGCGTGATCGCTGCCGACCTCGCCGCGGGCGGGTTCCGCCGGCCCTGTGACATCACGACGCTGACTGCGCGCAGCCGGGCGGACACGCCGCGCGTGCCGGCGGTCGCCTATTGCCTGGGCACGCCCTTGCGCAACGAACTCGAAGCGCGCGACGCTTCCCGCCTGGCCGCCGCGACCGATGCGGCCGCCGCGGCGGTCGAGCAACGGTTCGGCACGCAGTCGGTCGTCGGGCAGGTGCAGGCGCACGTGGTCGTTGCCACCAGGCACTGAAGAGCGAGGCAGGAGCGCAGCCATGCGACGCGATCCGCGAGTGACGGCGTTCATCGACGGCCGGGCCCCGTTTGCGCGGCCGATCCTGCGGCACCTGCGCAAGGTCATCCACGCCGGCGGTGGCGCCGAGCTCGAGGAAGACATCAAGTGGGGCATGCCCGCGTTCGTCCACCACGGCAAGATCGTCTGCGGGCTCGGTGCGTTCAAGGCGCACTGTGCACTGTGGTTTCGCGATGGCAAGGCCGTCGTCGGCGACAAGCCGGCCGCCGCGATGGGCCAGTTCGGACGCATCACGAGTGTCGACGACCTGCCGCCGGCCGCCACGATCGAGGCATACGTCGCCAAGGCCATCCAGCGCATCGACGCGTCGTCGTCGATCGGCGCGCAACAGCTCGCCGGCAAGACCCAGCGACGGCGGTCGACGGCACGCGTCTGAGATTCAGGCGGAGGACTCGCACATGCGCAGGGTGACGGGCATCGGCGGCATCTTCTTCAAGGCGAAGGACCCGGCGGCGCTGCGGGCCTGGTACCAGCGTCACCTCGGCATCGACGTGCAGGGCTGGGGCGGCACGGCGTTCGCCTGGACCGACGCGGCAGGCCAACCCACCGGCGGCACGACGATCTGGAGCGTCGGCGACGCCGACTTTGCGCCGGGTACGGCGTCGTTCATGGTCAATTACCGAGTCGAGGACGTGGACGCGCTCGTGCAACTGCTCAAGGACGAAGGCTGCAACGTGCTCGACAAGACCGACGACTCCGAATATGGCAAGTTCGCCTGGGTCATCGACCCGGAAGGCAACAAGGTCGAGCTGTGGGAGCCGCCGCCGGGGCAGTAGGGGCGCGCATGACGTACCAGCTGCTCGCCGACGCGGTCCTGGTGCTGCACCTCGGTGTCGTGCTCTTCATCGTCGCCGGGCTCGTGCTCGTCCTCGTGGGCAACCTGCGCGGCTGGCAGTGGGTCAACCGTCGATGGTTCCGGCTCGCGCACCTCGGCGCCATCGTCTACGTCGTCGTGCAGGCGTGGCTCGGGCGACTGTGTCCGCTGACGAAGCTCGAACAGTGGTTGCGAGAGCGGGCCGGCTCGGCCACTTACGGCGGCAGCTTCGTCGAGCACTGGGTGCAGCGAGTGCTGTACTACGACGCACCGCCGTGGGTCTTCACGCTCGTCTACACGGCGTTCGGCCTGCTGGTGCTCGTCGCGTGGCGGCACTTCCCGCCACGACCGCGCGATCGCTGAAGCATGAATCGACCACGGGAGGCACATCGATGAGGCACGGAAGCTGGATCGCCGCACTGACGGCCTGCATGGCCGCCTCGTTTCCCCTGTGCGTCCTTGCCGACGACACGGCGTCCACGCCGGCACAGCAGCAGGTTTTCGCGGCGCAGCGTGACATCGCGCAGCAGCAGGTCCTCGCCGCGGAGCGGGACTTCGCGCGGAGCATGGCGGACCGCGACCGCGCGGCTTTTGCGCGATTCGTGGCCGACGAGGCGATCTTCTTCGGCGCCGGAGAGCCGTTGCGCGGCAAGGCCCAGGTCGTGGAAGGCTGGTCGAACTACTTCGAGGGCACCGCGGCACCGTTTTCGTGGGCGCCCGACCAGGTCGAGGTGCTCGCGTCCGGCACCCTGGCGCTGAGCACGGGCCTGGTTCGCGATCCACAGGGCAAGGTCGTCGCGCGGTTCAACTCCGTCTGGCGGCTCGAAGCGCCGGGGGAGTGGCGCGTCGTGTTCGACAAGGGCAGTCCGCCGGGCCCGAAGGACGTCGACCAATAGCCTGCTGCTGACGGGCCCGAAAGGGGCGGGATCACGTGGCCAGTGCCACGACCACCGCGGCGATCGCGGCCCAGACCGGCAGCGAGAACGCCATCGCGTAGAACATGCCGCGGGCGACGTCGTCCGGCGTGTCGGCCGTCTCCTGGTCGGGCGTCTCGAACTCGATCGCGTCGCCGTAGGTCGATTCCATGGCCGGTCCCTCGTGGTCGGTCGGTGTCCTGCGGGGGAGATTGTCCACGGCGGCGGTCACCGCTGCAGTCGCGCGGCGGTTCGATTCCGGTTTCCAAGCCCACCGGGCTGCGATGCTGCACCGCATGTCGACGGGCGCCGCGGAGCCTGTCATCGTTGGCTGCGATGCGAACGCAGTACTACACCGCCGCGAGCCTCGACGGCTTCATCGCCACCGAAGACCACTCGCTCGAGTGGCTGTTCCAGCTCGGCGACATCAACGACACCGGTTATCCCGACTTCATCGCCGAGGTCGGCGCGCTCGCGATGGGCGCCTCGACCTACCGCTGGATGCTCGAGCACGTCGTGAAGCCGGACCGACCTGGCGAGGGCGCGCCGTGGCCGTACACGCAACCGGCCTGGGTGTTCTCGAATCGCGTGCAACCCGCGGTCCCGGGGGCGGACGTGCGTTTCGTGCGTGGCGACGTCCGGCCAGTGCACCAGCAGATGCGCGACGCGGCGGCCGGCAAGAACGTCTGGATCGTCGGTGGCGGCGACCTCGTCGGCCAGTTCCACGACGTCGGACTGCTCGACGAGATCATCGTGCAGGTCGGGTCCGTCACCCTGGGCAGCGGACGGCCCTTGCTGCCGCGTCGCATCGCCTTCCCGCCGCTGCACCTGAAGGACGTCCGGCGCATCGGCCCCGGTTTCGCCGAGCTTCGCTACGACGTGCCGCACCCCGCAGGGCGGTCGTCGTGACCACGCTGCGCATCGAAATCGACGACCTGACGCGTGCCGCGGTGATCGACCTGCTGCGCGAACACCTGGACGACATGCACGCCCTGTCGCCGCCCGAAAGCGTCCACGCGCTGGACCTCGCGGGACTGCGCACGCCGGACGTGACGTTCTGGAGCGTGTGGGACGGCGATACGCTGGTCGGTTGCGGCGCATTGAAGGAGCTCGACGCGACGCACGGCGAGGTCAAGTCGATGCGCACGCCCAGGGCGTTGCGGCGTCGCGGCGCCGGTCGTGCGGTCCTGGCCCACATCGTCGATGAGGCGCGGCGGCGCAGTTACGCGCGGCTCAGCCTCGAGACGGGCGCCATGGAAGCTTTCCAACCGGCCCACCGTCTCTACGAAAGCTTCGGCTTCACCTTCTGCGGACCGTTCGCCGACTATGTCGACGACCCGAACAGCGTATTCATGACGCGGCTCGTGCGCGAGGGCGCGGGCCGCCTGGAAGAGACGAGGGAGATCGACGCGTGAACGACACCTCCACGGCCGATCGCGAATTCGTGCACTCACGCCTGCTCGAAGCTCCGCCGGCGGCCGTGTACGCCGCCATCGCCGACCCCGCCCGGCTCGCCCGCTGGTGGGGCCCGGCCGGTTTCAGCAGCACGTTCGAGCACTGTGATTTTCGCCCGGGCGGCGCGTGGCGTTTCGTCCTGCACGGCCCGGACGGCACCGACTACCCGAACGAGAACGTCTTCCGCGAGATCGTGCCGGCGCGGCGCGTCGTCGTCGAGCACATCGCCACGACGCACCATTTCGTGCTGACCATCACGCTCGAGCCACGGGACGCCGGCACGCGCGTCGGCTGGCACCAGCTGTTCGACACGGCCGAGCACCGTGCACAGATCGCCTCGTTCGTCGTGCCGGCGAACGAACAGAATCTCGACCGCCTCGCGGCCGAGGTCGCCCGGGTCGCGTAGGCTCGCCGCCGTATGCACCTGCTGGTCAACATCGACGTCGACGACCTCCCGCGGGCCGAGCGCTTCTACCGCGAGGCGTTCGGCCTCGAAGCCGGTCGCCGCTTCGGCAGTGCCGGCGTCGAAATGCTCGGTGCCGACGTGCCGTTGTACCTGCTCGTGAAGGCGGCGGGCACGCAGCCCGCGGCCGCGGTCGCGCAGCGTCGCGACTACGACCGGCACTGGACGCCGGTGCACCTCGACTTCGTGGTCGAAGACATCGACGACGCGGTGGCACGCGCGGTGCGTGCCGGCGCCGTCCTGGAGCAGCCGGTGGCAACGCACAAATGGGGCCGGCTGGCCCTGCTCGCGGACCCGTTCGGTCACGGCTACTGCTTCGTGCAGTTCCTCGGTCGCGGCTACGACGAGGTGGCCGGCGCGTAGTAACCTGTCCGCCGGTGGCCCGCGCTACAAGGAGGTACGGCCATGTCCAAGGTCCGCGTCGCGAGTTTTGCGGTATCGATCGACGGCTACGGCGCCGGTCCGCGGCAATGCCTCGAGCACCCGCTCGGAGTCGGTGGCACCGCGCTGCACGAATGGGTCTTTCCGACGCGGACGTTCCAGCAGCGCGTGCTCGGGCATCGCGACACCGGCGAGACCGGCGTCGACGACGACTTCGCCGCACGTGGTTTCGAGAACGTCGGTGCCTGGATCCTCGGTCGCAACATGTTCGGCCCGGTCCGCGGGTCGTGGTCGGCGTCGGAGGAATGGAACGGCTGGTGGGGCGACGACCCGCCGTACCACACGCACGTCTTCGTGCTGACCCACCATCCGCGCACCTCGGTCGTGATGGACGGCGGCACGGTCTTTCACTTCGTCACCGAAGGCATCGAGGACGCGCTCGAACGGGCGAGGGAGTGCGCGGGGCCGCAGCGTGACGTGCGGATCGGTGGCGGCGTGGATACCGTCCGGCAGTACCTCCAGGCCGGGCTCGTCGACGAAGTGCACCTGGCCATCGCACCCGTGCTGCTCGGTTCCGGCGAATGCCTGCTGCAGGACATCGACCTGCCGGCACTGGGCTTCCGCTGTGTCGAGCACGTCGGCACGCCCCTGGCGAGCCACGTCGTGCTGCGCCGCCACGACTGAGGGAGGTCCGCCATGGGCAACAGCAACACCGTCCGTCTGCACCGCGTCATCCGCGCGCCGGCCGAGCGCATCTACCGCGCGTTCCTTGACCCCGAAGCGCTGGTCAAGTTCATGCCACCGCACGGCTTCACCGCCGCGGTGCAGGAGTTCGACGCGCGGGTCGGTGGCCGGTACCGGATGTCGTTCACCAACTTCGCGAGCGGCCAGACTCACTCGTTCGGCGGCGAATACCTCGAACTCGTGCCCGACGAGCGGATCGTCAACACCGACCGGTTCGACGACCCGGGCCTGCCCGGCGAGATGCGCACGACGGTGAGCTTGCGCCCGGTGCCGGTCGGCACCGAAGTCGAGGTCGTGCAGGAGGGGATCCCAGATGCGATCCCGACCGAGGCGTGCTATCTCGGCTGGCAGGACACGCTCTCGCTGCTGACGCTGCTGGTCGAGGCGGAATTTCCGGAATGACCGCTGCATGAAGATCGTCGAACCGCGTCGCGTGACGCACAGCTACACGCAAACACTCGTGGCACCGCCGGCGGCCGTGCTGCCGCTGCTCTGCCCGGTCCGCGAGGCGGACTGGATCCCGGGTTGGGACCCGGTGCAGGTCATCTCGAACTCGGGGCTCGCCGAGCCCGACTGCGTGTTCGTGACGAGCGCGTCGCCCCACGATGCCGTCTGGTACGTCACGCGCCACGAGCAGGCCACCGGTTGCGTCGAGATGATCAGGATCTCGCCCGAAGTCACAGCGTGCCGGCTGCAGATCGCGTTGCGACCGACCGCGACCGGCTGCGAGGCGGTCGTCACGTACACGCACACGAGTCTCGGCCCCAGGGGCGACGAGTTCCTGCGTGGATTCACCGAAGAGTCGTACGTGCGCGGGATGCAGCTTTGGGAGGCCCGGCTCAACCACTACCTCACCCACGGCACGACGATGCCCGAGGCGGTCGCCAGCTGAGCGAACGCACGGGTCCAGGGTGCGGTATCGTCGGCGACGGCAAGCCGACACTGGGGATGGACGTGACCGAACAACGAGACCGGGAGATCGTCGAGTTCCTGCGACGCATCGAAGCCAACCAGCAGCAGGCCCTCGCGGCACAGCAGGAACAGCTCGCCCTGGTCCGCAGCCAGATGGAGCGCTCCGAACGCACGATTGCCGAAAGCGTCGGCCTGCAGCGGATCGCGGTCGCGCGGCAGTCGCAGGTCCGCAACTTCGTGCTGCCGGTCGTGCTGCTGCTCGTGGCGCTGCTCGTGTACCTGCTGGTGCGCTGGCGGATGTTCTACTGACGAACCCCGGTCGACCGGGGCAGGGGGAGACGCTCCATGACACCGACCGTCTGGGCACTGACGGGGTTCATCGCCTGGACACTCGGCCTGCTCGTGCTGATGGAAGCGATCCGTGCGGGGCTCGTGCTGAGCCGGCGGGTCCCGGCCGACGGCTTCGACCCGGCCAACTCGCGCTTGTCGCCGTTCATGCAACGGCTCGCGCGTGTGCACGCGAACTGTCTCGAGGGGTTGCCGATCTTCGGCGGGCTGATGCTCGTCGCGATCGTGACCGAGCGCACCGCCGTCACCGACCCGCTCGCGCCTGCGCTGCTGCTGGCACGGGTCGTGCAATCCTCGATCCACCTCGCCTCCGTGTCGCGCACGGCGATCACGCTGCGCTTCACGGCCTTCACGGTGCAGATGGCGATCGCGGTCGTCTGGACGGTGCGTCTGCTGGCTGCATGACAACGCAAAGGGGGAGACATGCCTGACGTCAACGTGCTCGCCGTGGTCGTGGCGGCGGTGTCGAGCTTCATGCTCGGCGGGCTCTGGTACTCGAAGGCGCTGTTCGAGGGCGCCTGGCGACGCGAGGCCGGCGACATCCGGCCGGAGGCGGCGGGCCACCCGGCCAAGGTCTTCGGGTTGAGCTTCCTCTTCGCACTGGTCGCCGCGTTCGCGTATGCCCTGATCGTGCCGGCACCCGCAGGGGCTGCCCAGGCGCTCGTGCAGGGCCTGCTCGTCGGGGCCGGCGTGGTCGCAGCGTGCTTCGGCATCAATTATCAGTTCGCCGCGCGCAGCACGACGCTGTGGCTGATCGACGGCGGCTACCACACGGTGCAGTTCGCGCTCTACGGGCTCATCATCGGGCTCTGGCGCTGACGAGGACGACGACGGCGCGCGACGGAGCACGAGCGTGAGAGAGTGTCAGGTGCAAGCCCGAGGACGGCCGGGAAGCGCGTCATGACGCGGCTGACCGACGCGCTGCCGCGCGAAGGCGCGCGCGTGCTGTTGCGACGACTGCGTCCCGGCGACCTCGCGGCGTTCCAGGCCTATCGGCACGACCCCGTCGTCGGCCTGTACCAGGGCTGGATCGCGCAGTCCGACCGTGCCGCCAGCGAGTTCCTCGAGCAGATGCACGAGGCGGAGCCGCTGCGTTACGACGCCTGGACACAGCTCGCGATCGCGCGACGGGAGGACGACGGGCTGATCGGCGACATCGGCATCCGGGTCGCCGCCGACGGCAGCGAAGCCGAGGTCGGCTTCACGCTCGGCCGCACGGCCCAGCGGCAGGGGCTCGCGACGGAGGCGGTCAGCGCGGCGTGCGCGCTGGTCTTCGAGTTGACGCCGGCACATCGGATCCTCGCCGTCGTCGACGCACGCAACACCTCCGCCATACGGCTGGTCGAGCGCATCGGCATGCGCCGCATCGCCACCGCGCCGGCCGTGTTCCGCGGCGAGGCCTGTGTCGAGCACACCTACGAACTGCGCCGACCGGCCGAACTCGCCGCCGCTGTCACGGCCGAGGCGATGGGCTGGCACGCCGCACGCGCGGCTGCGCGCGGCCGTCATGCGGCACGCTACGACGAGGCGTCGGCGCGCAGCTACGCGGAGCAGGCCGGGCTCGGCGCGCTCAGCGAGGCCGAACAGGACGCCCACATGACCGACATTGCGCGGGTGCTGCCGCTGCACGCCGGCATGCGCGTGCTCGACGTCGGCGCCGGGAGCGGCGCGCTCTGCGGCATCCTGTTGCGCGTTCCCGGTCTTGCAGTGACCGCACTGGAGCCCTCGGCGGCGATGCTTGCGTGCCTGCGCGCCCGCCCCGAACTCGCGCAGGTCGCGACCGTGCAGGGCCACAGCGACGACGTCGACGACGCCGACCGTTTCGAACCCGCCTCGTTCGACGTCGTGGCGGCACGCCAGGTCGTCAACGGGCTCTACGACCCGCTTGCAGCGTTCCGGCATTGGCACCGCTGGCTCAGGCCCGGTGGCGCGGTGCTCGTGATCGAGGGCCTGTACGGGCGCGACGGCTGGCGCGGTGCGTGGGAGGAGGAGATCGACGTGTTGCCGTTGTCGGCGGTGCAGACGATGGCGACCGTGCCCTACCTGCTCGAGTCCGTCGGCTTTCGGATCGAGGCGGTCGAGCGCATGCGGGCGGTCAACGCCTTGCCCGTGACGCGGACGCCGCGTTACCTCGTCGTCGCGCGCCGCTGATCTCCCACCCTTTCGCGCAAGGCGGGAGAGGGAGCAGGAGCGCGGGTGAGGGCAGTGTCCACGATCTCGATCCAGTGCCGCACCGGCACCGGGCTCGCCTGCCGCAAGTGCTCGAGACAGCCGACGTTGGCGGTTGCGATCACGTCGGGCGCCGCGGCCGTCAGCGACGCAAGCTTGCGCTCGCGCAGTTCACGCGAGAGTGCCGGCTGCAGGATCGAATACGTGCCGGCGGAGCCACAGCACAGTGTCGGGTGCTGGACGTCGACCAGCTCGCAGCCGATCGCGCGCAGGATCGCCTCGACCTTGCCCGCAGTCGCTGCGCGTTGGCCGTGCTGCAGCGAGCACGGCGCCTGCCACGCGACACGGAGCGCGCGTCGCGGCGGTTCGTCGCCGGCCGCCGTCGTCCACCGGCGTCGCAATGCCTCGATGTCGAGGATTTCGCAGAGGTCGCGTGTTGCGGCCCCGACCCGCTCGGCCGCCACCCGCACGGACCGCGGCTCGTGGCGCAGGGCATGGCCGTAGTCCTTCGCAAAGACGCCACAGCCGCTCGCGGTGCTGACGATCGCCTCGGCGCCGGCGTCGAGCAGCCGGGCGCTGGCTTCGACGTTGCGCTTTACGCGGGCCAGCGCCGTCTCCGTGCCTCCGAGGTGGTGTTCCATCGCGCCACAGCATCCAACGCCTCGCGCGGGTACTAGCGTGATGCCGAGCCGGTCGAGCACGCGGGCGGCCGCGACGTTGACCTGTGGCGCAAGCCCGGGCTGCACGCAGCCTTCGAGTACGACCATGTGACGGGCGTGACGCGACGCGGGCCACGCCAAACCGTCTGGCTGCACCGAAGCGAGTCGAGGCGGCACCAAAACGCGCATGCGCGCCGGCAGCAGCGGCCGCAGTGCCTGCCCGACACGCACCAGCGGCGTGAATAGCGCCCGGTGCGACACGACGACCCGCAACGCCGCGCGCAGCAGTCGCTCGCGCGTCGTGCGCGGGACGGGCGGCGGACGCGTTTCGACCAGCTCTCGGCCCAGGTCGACCAGACGGCCGTACTGCACCCCCGACGGGCACGCGGACTCGCAGGCACGGCAGGTCAGGCAGCGGTCGAGGTGGGCGCGGGTCGTGGCGGTCGCGACGCCACGCTCGAGCATGTCCTTGATCAGGTAGATGCGTCCGCGCGGGCCGTCGAGTTCGTTGCCGGTGACGCGGTAGGTCGGACACGCAGGCAGGCAGAAGCCGCAATGCACGCAGCGCCGGATCAGTTCCTGGGCTTCTGTGGCGAGCGGCGTGCCGGCGAGTGTCTCGGCGGGACGGGCGTACATCGGTTGGCGCGAGCCCTCAGAGCGTGGCGTAGAGGCGACCCGGGTTCAGGATACCGGCCGGATCGAACACGCGCTTCACCCGTCGTTGCAGGTCGAGCATGGCGGGTGGGAGCGGCGCGAACACTTCCGGCATGCCGTCTTCTCCGCGAAACAGCGTGGCGTGGCCGCCGGCTTCGCGCGCGATTTCGATTGCGACGTCGCGGTCGACGTCCACGAGCCAGCGTTGCGCCCCGTGCCACTCGAAGGCGCACGCGCCGGCGCTGTCGAAGGGGCGGATGTCGGCGTTGGGAGGCACGTGCAGCCGCCACAGACGACGCTGCGCCTGCAGGAACCATGGGTGCTGCTGCTCGCGCACGTCGCGCCAGAGACGTTCTGCGGCGGCGTTGGCGAGCGTTTCGCCACCGACCGTGGCGCACACGCCGTCGAGGCCCGCGTCCGAGGCGCCGTCGAAGCGCAGCCAGAATCGCTTGTCGGCGTAGAAGCTCGCGGTAAGCGGCAGGCCGCGATGCGCGGCGTCGGCGAGCCACTCGACTGCGCCTGCCGAGTCGAGCTCGAGTCGCACGGTGCGCGTGGCAACCGGCGCCGGCAGGACTTTGAGCGAGACGTCGAGGATCACGCCCAGCACGCCGAGCGACCCGGCCAGCAACCGCGACACGTCGTAGCCGGCGACGTTCTTCATGACCTCGCCGCCGAAACGGAGCACGCGACCGTCTCCGGTCAGCAGTCGCGCGCCGAGCACCTGGTCGCGCACCGGCCCGCGCGCGACGCGGCCGGGGCCGGCGAGGCCCGTCGCGATCGTGCCGCCGATCGTGGCCGTCGGACCGAACGACGGCGGTTCGAACGGCAGGTGTTGGCCGTGCGCGCGCAGCAGCGTCTCGATCTCGACCAGCGGCGTGCCGCCACGCGCGGTCAGCACCAGCTCGGCCGGGTCATAACGCAGGACGCCGGTGTGACCGGCGACCGCGAGCGGCTCGGCCTCGACGCGGCGGCCGTACCAGCGCTTGGTGTCGCCACCGACGATCCGCAACGCCGTGCCGCGCGTCGTTGCCGCACGCACGCGGTCGACCAGCAGCTCGGTCAGGTCAGCGTCCGGCCGCGCTGCGGTCGTCATGTTTCAGAACCGCGGCAGGTGCGGGAAGGGAAGACGCCCCGCGTGCACGCGCATGGCACCGTACTCGGCGCAGCGATGCAGCGTCGGCACTGCCTTGCCCGGGTTGAGCAGGCCGTCCGGATCGAAGGCGCGCTTCAAGGCATGAAACGCCTCCAACTCCCCGGTATCGAACTGCGAACACATCGGTCCGAGTTTCTCGACACCGACCCCATGTTCACCCGTGACCGTGCCGCCCGCCGCGACGCAGGCTTCGAGGATCTCGGCGCCGAAGCGCTCGGCGCGTTGCAGCTCGTCGGCCTTGCCCGCGTCGAACAGGATCAGCGGGTGGAGGTTGCCGTCGCCCGCGTGGAAGACGTTGGCGACGGCGAGGCCGTGCTCGCGCGACAGTTCGTCGATGCGCGCGAGCACCGCGGCGAGGTGGCGCCGTGGAATCGTGCCGTCCATGCAGTAGTAGTCGGGCGCAAGCCGGCCGACCGCCGGGAACGCCGACTTGCGTCCCGACCAGAGCCGGCGTCGTTCGTCGGCGTCGCGTGCCACCTGCAACCCGGTCGCGCCGGCCTGCTCGAGCAGACGGCGGGTGCGCGCGAGGTCCTGTTCGACGTCGGCGGCGAGCCCGTCGATCTCGCAGAGCAGCAGTGCCTGGGCGTGGAGCGGGTAGCCACAGCCCGCGAACGCTTCGGCCGCCCGCAGCGCCGGCGCGTCCATCATCTCGAGCCCGGCCGGGACGATGCCGGCCGCGATCAGCGTGCCGACCGCGTCGGCGCAGCGGCCGACGTCGTCGAACGCCGCGAGCAGCAGCTCGACGCGTCGCGGCAGTGGCAGCAACCGCACCGTCACCTCGACCACGACACCGAGCATGCCCTCGGAGCCGATCACCAGCGACAGCAGGTTGAGGCCCGGCGCATCGCCGGCGTCCGCGCCGACTGTCAACAGCTCGCCGCCCAGGGTGACGAGCTGCAACTCGACGACGTTGTGGACCGTGAGTCCGTACTTGAGGCAGTGCACGCCGCCCGAGTTCTCGGCGACGTTGCCGCCGACCGTGCAGGCGACCTGCGAGGACGGGTCGGGTGCGTAGTACAAACCGTAGGGTGCCGCCGCTTCGGACACGGCGAGGTTGGTGACGCCCGGTTCGACGCGCGCCAAGGCGCGGACCGGGTCGACCTCGAGGATGCGGTCGAGCCGCGACAGCACGAGCAGCAGTCCGCCCGGCACGGGCAGCGCGCCGCCGGAGAGCCCGGTGCCCGCGCCGCGTGCGACGACGGGCACGCGATGTTGGCGGCACAGACGCAGGGTTTCGCGAACCTGCTCGACGCTCGTGGGCAGCGCGACCAGGTCGGGTGGATGACGGTGGGCGGTGAGTGCGTCGCATTCGAAGGCGACGCAGGCGTCGGGCGAGATCAGGAGGCCCGGTCCGAGGACCGCGGCCAGGTCGGAGACGAGCCGTTCGTCAGCGGCCACGCGGCTCCAGCGTGTCGACGCCCGCGTCCGTGCCGATCAGCAGCACGTCGGCGCCGCGTTGCGCGAACAATCCGACCGTGACGACGCCGGCGACCTGGTTGATCTCGCGTTCGAGCGCGACGGGGTCGGCGATGTCGAGGCCGTGCACGTCGAGGATGTGGCCGCCGTTGTCGGTGACCGTGCCTTCGCGCCAGACCGGACGACCGCCCAGGCGCTGCAGTTCCCGTGCCACGTGGCCGCGAGCCATCGGGATCACTTCGACCGGCAGCGGGAAGCGGCCGAGTCGCTCGACCAGCTTCGCCTCGTCGACGATGCAGACGAAACGGCGCGAGATGGCGGCGACGATCTTCTCGCGCGTCAGCGCCGCGCCGCCGCCCTTGATCAGGTGCAGGTCACGGGTGGCTTCGTCGGCGCCGTCGACGTACACGTCGAGCGCCTCCACCTCGTTCGGGTCCAGCACGGCGATGCCGTGTGCCGCGAGGCGCTTGGTGCTGGCCTCGGAGCTCGAGACGGCGCCGGCAATGCGTTGCGGCATGGCAGCGAGCGCGTCGATGAAGAAATTGACGGTCGACCCGGTGCCGACGCCGATGACGGTGCCGGGGGTGACGTACTCGATCGCCGCGGTGGCGGCGCGCTGCTTCTTCGTGTCCTGGCTCATCGTGCTGCTGCCCGTGCTGCTTTTCCGGACCCCGGAAACAACTGTGCCCGCTTGCGCGGGCACAGTCGTGTTGCTGAATCGGCGGCGGTCTCTCTTGCGAAGGATCGCCGCCTCTTCTTCAGCGACCTTACTTCTTCTTCGCCGCCTTCTTCTTGGTGGCCTTCTTCTTGGTCGCCTTCTTTGCCTTAGCTGCCATGATCAAATCTCCATGTCGGGTTAGTCCCGGGCGCAGTATTTACAGAAATCAAATTTGAATTGCAATACCGCCGTCACGATTTTTTTGGTAAGGCATCTCGTCGCGCGATCGCTCGCGACGACGAAAACGATCAGCGACGTTCGCGCAGCGAGAGGATGAAGCGCCACTCGGCGTCGCTCACCGGCGTGACCGAGAGTCGGTTGCCGCGCTTCAGGACCACCATCTCACGCAACTCGTCGCTTGCATGCTCGCGCAGCTCCGGCAGCGTAATTACAGGCATTATCCGTCGCACGAGCTGCACGTCGACGCTGAACCATCGCGGCTCCTCCGCCGTGCTCGCGGCATCGAAGTACTCGCTCTTGCGGTCGAACTGGCTCGGATCCGCGTACGCCTCGCGCACGACCTTCACGATGCCGGCGATGCCGGGAACCTCGCAGCTCGAGTGATAAAAAAAAGCGAGGTCGTCCTTGCGCAAACCGTCCCGAAGCAGGTTCCGGGCCTGGTAGTTGCGCACGCCTTCCCACCCCGTCGTGCGCTTCGGGGCACGTGCGAGGTCGTCGATGCCGAAGACGTCGGGTTCGGACTTGAGCAGCCAGTGCGACATGGGGGATTCCGGTTTCAGGTGGAGAGGGCGCGCAGGTCGAGGACGCCGCGCTCGGTCACGACGAGGTCGAGCGGCACGTCCCAGGACTCGCGCGGGATGCGATCGACCTGCTGCGCGGCGTAGGCGACGCCGACCAGCAGCGGACGCCGGAAGGCGTTCGCGCGGTCGAGACGGCGACGCAGGGCGCGGTCGTAGAAGCCGGCGCCCATGCCGAGGCGATGGCCGTTGGCGTCGAAGCCGACCAGCGGGACGAGCACCGTGTCGAGGTTCAGTGCGGCCACGCGACGGGCGATCGCCACGACCGGCTCGTCGATGCCGTACCGGTTGCGGGCGAGGCGTGCGTTGCGATCGAGTGGCACGAAGGTCATCTCCGCGCGACGCAGGTCCAGGATGCGTGGCACGTAGAGACGGACCCCGCGACGCCACGCGGCGGCGAAGCAGGGCCGCAGGTCCACCTCGTCCGGCATGCCGAGGAAGACGGCGATGCGGTGTCCGCGTCGCCAGATGCGCAGGCCGTCGAGCGCCCGGCGGATCGAGCGTTCGGCGGCGAGCCGCTGCTCAGGCGCGAGGCCGCGTCGCCGTGCGCGGAGCGCTCGCCGCGTCTCGCGCGCACTGGTGTAGGGAAGGGGAGGGATGAAGGGAAAAGGGAAGGCGCCACCCGCCTGTGCCGTCACGCACCATTGCTCTCGACACAGAGCAATATTTGGGGAAGGCCGCGGCACTTAAGGCTTTCCGCTCGAGGCGGACCTGCACAATCTTGCCGGCTGGCCAGGCTCCCCAGGGTATTTAACATACGGTCGAGAGGTAACCCGATCCGTGTCGAACACCGCAGGCAGCGCCAAATCGTCGAGGGTTCCGACTGCGTCGAACCCTCAGAGTTCCAGTTGCTGACCTTTCTCGAGCGCCGTCTCCATGCGCTCGCGCAACGAGCGGAGCCGGGCGCCGAGGTCACCCTCGACCACCGTGCCCTGCTTGCGCTGCTTGATCAGCTCGTTCGCTATGTTGAGCGCCGCGATCACCGCGATGCGGTCGAGCCCGACGACCTTGCCCGAGTCGCGGATCTCGCGCATCTTGCCGTCGAGGTACTCCGCCGAATCGAGCAGGTCGGAACGCTCCTCGGCCGGGCACGCCACCTGGTACTCGCGGTCGAGCAACCGCACGCTCACGCGCGAGATGCGTTCCTCGCTCATCAGCTCTGCTCCATGGCCTTCAGGCGGCCGATCATCGCTTCCACGCGCGCACGGACCTGCTCGTTCTTCTGCAGGAGATTGGCGCGCTCGCCGATCAGGGTGTCCTGACGCTGGCGCAGGGCGCGGTTCTCTTCCTTGAGCTGGGTGACCGTCGCCACCAGTTCTTCCAGGCGGCGTTCGATGCGGCGCAGCTCGACGTCGACGGCGGATCTGGCGGCAGGCTCGTTCATGATGCAAGGCACTATAGAGCCCGACCCCCGCACAATCAATTTGAACAAGTGCCGTTCCGGGCCGGTCACGGGCGCCGGTGGTACGATACGTTCGATGTCTGCAACGATCGGTTATGACGAAGTCGCCCAGGCGCTGAGCGCCGGCGGTTCCGCAGTCCTCGCCGCCGAGGCGCACGGCTGTCTCGTCGGCGCGCTGTGCGCGCGCCGCGTCTACCTGCCCGCGGAGTGGCTCGAGGAGTTGCTGCCGGAGGCGCCCGACGCCGCCGGCGACCCGCAGCTCGCGACCGGACCGCTCCAGGCGCTGTTCGAGCAGAGCCGTACGGTGCTCGACGCACGCGACATGGAATTCGAGCCGCTGCTGCCACCGGACGCCGCCGGCCTGCAGGAACGCGTCGAGGCGCTCGGCGCGTGGGCCCAGGGTTTCCTCTACGGCTTCGGCGCCGCGGGCCCGTTCCCGCGGGGCGCGATGCCGGCCGACGTGGCCGAGGTGCTGTCGGACTTCGCGGAAGTCTCGAAGGCCGGCAACGTCGGTGCCGAGAGCGCCGAGGTCGAGGAGACGGCGCTGGCCGAACTCGTCGAATACGTGCGCGTCGGCGTCCAGCTGATCTACGACGAGCTCGCCGACGTGCGTGCCGCGCAGTCCGCATCGATCGCGAAGCACTGAGCAGGCGATCGCTCCCCACCGTTCGTCGTCCCACGACACGAGAGCAGAACGACCCGCCATGATCCTGCGCAAAGACGAATACGCGCGCCGCCGCCGCCAGCTCATGAAGACCATGGGCAAGGGCGCCATCGCCATCCTGCCGGCCGCACCCGAGCGCCAGCGCAACAGCGACGTCCACTATCACTACCGGCCCGACAGCGACTTCCACTACCTGACCGGTTTCAACGAGCCGGAGGCCGTCGCCGTGCTGATCCCGGGCCGCGAGCAGGCGGAGTACATCCTGTTCGTGCGCGATCGCGACCCGACCCGCGAGACCTGGGACGGCCGTCGCGCCGGGCCCGAAGGCGCCGTGCGCGATTACGGCGCCGACGACGCCTTCCCGATCGGCGACATCGACGACATCCTGCCGGGGCTGCTCGAGCGCTGCGAGCGCGTCTACTACTCGATGGGCGCGCACCCGGAGTTCGACCACCGCGTGATCGGCTGGGTCAACGCCCTCAAGGGCCAGACCAAGAACGGCATCCACAGCCCGCAGGAGTTCGTCGCGCTCGACCACCCGCTGCACGACATGCGGCTCTACAAGAGCCGCGCCGAGGCGGCCGTGATGCGTCACTCGGCGCAGATTGCCGTCGGCGCGCACGTGCGTGCAATGAAGACGACGCGGCCGGGCGTGACCGAGTACCAGGTGATGGCGGAGCTGCTGCACGAGTTCCATCGCCACCAGGCCGACATTTCCTATCACCCGATCGTCGGCGGCGGCGCCAACGGCTGCATCCTGCACTACCACGAGAACGCCGACGTCCTGCAGGACGGCGACCTGTTGCTGATCGACGCGGGCTGCGAGTACGGCTACTACGCCTCGGACATCACGCGCACGTTCCCGGTCAACGGCCGCTTCACTGCGGAACAGAAGGCTGTCTACGACGTCGTGCTCGAGGCGCAGGAAGCCGCGTTTGCGCTGATCGGGCCGGGGCACCACTGGAACGAGCCGCACGACGCGGCCGTGCGTGCCATCACCCAGGGCCTCGTCCGGCTGGGCCTGCTCAAGGGTCGCGTGCCGACGCTGATCAAGGAAGAGGCGTACAAGAAGTTCTACATGCACCGGACGGGCCACTGGCTCGGCATGGACGTGCACGACGTCGGCGAATACAAGGTCGGCAGCGAGTGGCGCGTGTTCGAACCGGGCATGGTGCTCACGGTCGAACCGGGCATCTACATCCCGGCCGGCACCAAGGGCGTGCCGAAGCGCTGGTGGAACATCGGCGTGCGGATCGAGGACGACGTGCTGGTGACCCCGTCGGGCCACGAGCTGCTGACCGCGGGCTTGCCACGCACGACCGCCGAGATCGAGCGCACGATGGCCGCGAACGCGGTTGCGGCCTGACCGGGAGCCATTCGTGAGCAGCACGCTTCCCGCCTGCGACCTGGCCATCGTCGGCGGCGGGCTCGTCGGCGCCTCGCTCGCCTTGTCGCTCGCACCGCTCGGGCTGCGCATCGTGCTGCTCGAGGCCGTGCCGCCGGCCGTCGGCGAGCAGCACCCGAGCTTCGACGAACGCACTTCGGCGCTCGCCAACGGCACGGTGCGTGCGTTCCGCACGCTCGGCGTCTGGCAGGGCATGGAGCGCGAGGCTGCGCCGATCCGCAAGATCCACGTCTCCGACCAGGGCCGCTTCGGCAGCGCCCGTGTCGACGCCGCCGAACAGGGGCTCGAAGCGCTCGGCTACGTGCTGCCCAATCGCGCGATCGGCGCCGCCCTCTGGGCCGCGCTGCGCGAGGCGCGCAACGTCGAAGTGATCGCGCCGGCGCGTGTCGTCGACAGCGGGCTCGATGGGGACCGCCGCGTCGTCCGCTACGAGGCGGGCGAGACGACGCTCGCGCTCGCGGCGAAGCTGGTCGTGGCTGCGGACGGTGTCCGATCGCTCGTGCGCGAGCAGTCGGGCATCGCGGCCGACCACATCGAATACGACCAGACTGCCATCACGGCGGTCATGACGACGCAGCGCTTCCACGACTATGTCGCCTACGAGCGCTTCACCGAAGCCGGGCCGATCGCGATCCTGCCGCTCACCGACGGCCGCTGCGGCATGGTCTGGACGGCGCCGCCGGCCGAGGCTGCGCGACTGCTCGCATTGTGCGACGCGGAGTTCCTGCAGGAATTCCAGCGCGCGTTCGGGTTCCGGCTCGGCCGATTCCTTCGCATCGGCCAGCGCGCCTCGTACCCGCTCGTGCTGTCGCGCGCGGAACGCCATGTCTCGCAGCGGCTCGCGGTCGTCGGCAATGCCGCGCAGGGCCTGCACCCGATCGCGGGGCAGGGCTTCAACCTTGGGTTGCGTGACGCGATGAGCCTGGCCGAGGTGATCGCGGACCGCCGCCTCGAGGGCGTCGACGATCCGGGCGCGTCGCAGGTCTTGCAGGACTACGCCGAGTGGCGCGAGACCGATCGTCGTCGCATCGTGCGGTTCACCGACGGCCTCGTGCGGCTCTTTTCGACTCCGCTCGGCGTGCTCAAGGGTGTGCGCAGCCTCGGCCTGCTCGCGTTCGACGCCTTGCCGCCGGCCAAGTCGGCGCTGGCCCGGCTCAGTGTCGGTGCGGCCGCGCGCGTTCCACGTCTCGCGCGCGGCGTGCCGCTCGCCGGGGTGCGCTGATGGCGACGCCGCGCAAGACCGACTTCGACGTCGTCATC
>DATMIB010000002.1:0-7155 GCA_035554635.1 Steroidobacteraceae bacterium
CCGGAAGCCCGCGCAGGTCCGCCGGGGATTCGATCTGCGCGAGCAGCGGGTAGTGGTCAGGACGCGACATTTGCAGGATTTTACACCGATACGGCGGTGCGCCGTCCGGTCAACGAATCCGCGTCAGGAGCCAGTCGGACAGGGCGGCGAGCGGCCCCCCCGCCCAGCCGTTGTCGCGCAGGAGCCGCGTCGCGTGATCGTGCAGTTCGCGCACCTTGGCGCGGGCTGCCGTCATTCCGGCCGTGGCGGGGTAGGTGGGCATGCCGCGGGCCTCGTCGCTGCCCGGCGTCTTGCCGAGCACGGTCACGTCGCCTTCGACGTCGAGAATGTCGTCCTGCACCTGGAACGCGAGCCCGACCGTCGCCCCGAACTCGGCCAGCGCCTCGTGCTGGGCGGCATCGAGGGTCGGGCTGCAGCGTGCGGCCATGAGCACGCTCGCGCGGATCAAGGCACCGGTCTTCAGGGCGTGCAGCCGCTCGACCTCGGCCAGCGTGAGCACGCGCCCCTCGGCGCCGAGGTCCAGCGCCTGGCCGCCGGCCATGCCGGCCGTGCCGCTCGCCACGGCGAGCAGTTCGATGATGCCGACGCGGACCGCGGGATCCGCCGGCAGGCCGGGGTGCGACGCCAGCAGCTGGAACGCCAGCACCTGCAGCGAGTCGCCCGCCAGGATCGCGGTCGCCTCGTCGAACGCCTTGTGGCAGGTCGGCCGGCCGCGACGCAGGTCGTCGTCGTCCATGGCGGGCAGGTCGTCGTGGACCAGCGAATAGCAGTGGATCAGTTCGACCGCGCAGGCGGCCGCATCGACCTGGTCGAGCGGCACGCCGAGCGTCTCGGCCGTGGCATAGACCAGGGCCGGACGGATGCGCTTGCCCGGGGCGAACACGCTGTAGCGTTGAGCGGCATGCAGGCGCTCGGGCACGACCGTATCGGCCGGCAGCCAGCGGTCGAGCTCGGCCTCGACGCGCGCGCGCCAGAGGTCCAGGGCGAGTGCGAGGTCGTCGCGCCCCGTTTCGATCATCGCGGCCCCGGTCATGCCGGGTCCGGCTCGAACGGCTCGGGCTGCGCGGCGGCGTTCTTCTGCAGCAGGATCTCCACCTTCTGCTCGGCCTGCTTGAGCGCGGCCTGGCAGTCGCGCGCGAGCGCGACGCCCCGCTCGAACTGCTTCAGCGCTTCCTCGAGCGACAGTTCGCCGTGCTCGAGCGCATCGACGGTGGCCTCGAGTTCGGCCAGTGCGCGTTCGAAGTCGGGCGGGGAGCTTGGGGTTTCGGTCACGGGGTCCTCCGGAAGGGCCGGAAGCCTTGCACAGGGGTATCGCTCGGTCAACGCGCGTTGACTTCAGTTTAGAGGGGGTCTAGACGTGCCCGACGTAGCCGGTGCCATGGCCGAGGTCGACGCCGGACAGCGCATTCGATCGATTCGCCCTATCGGCTCGATAGAGCCGTTCGTTTGCATTTTCAGCGGCGTGCGCCTGAAGTCGTCGCCGGCAGCAAAACGACAGGGAAGAACCCGCCTATCGATGGAGGATCCGTCATGCCCCCCGAGAAGCAGAACACCCGCAGCGTCAGCGAAAGCGAGAATCCGGCGATTCCGGCGCCGACTCCCAAGCGAAGCCGGCCGCGGACGAACGCCGACTGGTGGCCGAACCAGCTGGACCTCTCGGTGCTCCACCGGCACTCGCGCCTGTCCAATCCGATGGACGAGGACTACGAGTACGCCGAGCACTTCAAGACCGTCGACGTGGAGGCCCTGAAGCAGGACCTCATCGAGGTGATGACGACGCCGCAGGACTGGTGGCCGGCCGACTACGGGCACTACGGGCCGTTGCTGATCCGCATGACCTGGCATGCCGCGGGGACCTACCGCATCGCCGACGGCCGTGGCGGCGGCGGCGAAGGCCAGCAGCGCTTCGCGCCGCTCAACAGCTGGCCCGACAACGCGAACCTCGACAAGGCGCGCCGGCTGCTCTGGCCGATCAAGAAGAAGTACGGTCAGAGCCTCTCCTGGGCCGACCTGCTGGTCGTGGCCGGCAACGTGGCCTACGAATCGATGGGCTTCAAGACGTTCGGCTTCGGCTTCGGACGCCCCGACGTCTGGGAACCCGAGGACATCTTCTGGGGCCCCGAGGACACCTGGCTCGGCGACGAGCGCTACAGCGGCGACCGGGAACTCGCCAAGCCGTTCGGCGCCGTGCAGATGGGTCTCATCTACGTGAACCCGGAAGGCCCCGGCGGCAATCCCGATCCGCTCGCGGCGGCCCGGGACATTCGCGAGACCTTCGCGCGCATGGCCATGAACGACGAGGAGACGGTTGCGCTGATCATTGGCGGCCACACGGTCGGCAAGACCCACGGCGCGGCACCTGCGGTCGGCAATGTCGGCCCGGAGCCCGAGGGTGCGCCCATCGAGCAGCAGGGCCTGGGCTGGCAGAACAAGTTCGGTACCGGCAAGGGCGGGCATGCAATCACCAGCGGCCTCGAGGGCGCCTGGACCAACAACCCGATCAAGTGGGACAACGGCTTCCTCGAGAACCTGTTCAAGTACGAGTGGGAACTCACGACGAGCCCCGCCGGCGCGAAGCAGTGGAAGCCGAAGAACCCTGAGGCGAAAGACACGGTGCCGGACGCCCACGACAAGTCGAAGCGTCATTCGCCCACGATGTTGACGACCGACCTGTCGCTGCGGCTCGACCCGATCTACGGGCCGATCTCCAAGCGCTTCCACGACAACCCGGACCAGCTCGCAGACGCGTTCGGCAAGGCCTGGTTCAAGCTGCTCCACCGTGACATGGGCCCGCTGTCGCGCTACCTGGGGCCGTGGGTTCCCGAACCGCAGCTGTGGCAGGACCCGGTGCCGCCGGTCGACCACAAGTTGATCGAAGGCAATGACATCGCGGCCCTCAAGCGCGCGATCCTCGCTGCCGGCGTCTCGATCCCGGACCTCGTGTTCACTGCGTGGGCAGCGGCGGCGAGCTACCGTGGCACCGACAAGCGTGGCGGTGCCAACGGCGCGCGCATCCGGCTGGCGCCGCAAAAGGACTGGGCGGTCAACGAGCCGGCGCGGGTCGCGAAGGTGGTGCAGGCGCTCGAGCGCGTGCAGCAGGACTTCAACGGTGCAGCGACCGGTGGCAAGAAGGTGTCGCTGGCCGACCTGATCGTCCTCGGTGGCTGTGCGGCGGTGGAGGAAGCGGCGCGGAAGGCCGGGCACAAGGTCGAGGTCCCGTTCACGCCGGGCCGCACGGACGCCTCGCAGGAGCAGACGGACGTCAGCACGTTCGAATGCCTCGAACCCTCGGGTGACGGCTTCCGCAACTATTTCGGGGCGGACGATCCGCTGTCGCCGGAAACGCGACTGCTGGATCGGGCCAACCTGCTGCGCCTGACCGCGCCGGAGATGACGGTCCTGGTCGGTGGCCTGCGCGCGCTGGGCGCTGTCCACGGTAACTCGAAGCACGGCGTGTTCACCGACCGGCCCGGCACGTTGACCAACGACTTCTTCGTGAACCTGCTCGACATGGGGACGGCGTGGCGGCCCTCCGCCTCGGACCAGCAAGCGTACGAGGGCACCGATCGCAGCACCGGCAAGCCGAAGTGGACGGCGACTGCCGCCGACCTCGTCTTCGGCGCGCACTCCCAGCTTCGCGCGCTGGCCGAGGTCTACGCGACGGATGGCTGCGAGCAGAAGTTCGTGCGCGACTTCGTGGCGGCGTGGAACAAGGTGATGAACCTCGATCGCTACGACCTGCTCGCCCGCGGCAAGGGCAACGGCAAGAGCCGGAGCTGACGCCCGGCATCGAACAGCGGCTGCGGCCCGCGCCAGCACCGCTGTCGCAAGCGCAGGCGACGCTCGCGAGAGCGGCGCCTGCGCCGGCGAGACCCTCTGCGTTCGGCCTCAGGCGTAGTTCTTTTCGGCGAAGCGCCAGTTCGCGAGCTTGTCGAGGAACGTCTCGACGAACTTCTGCCGCAGGTTGCGGTAGTCGATGTAGTAGGCGTGTTCCCAGACGTCGACTGTGAGGACCGGCTTGTCGGCCGTGGTCAACGGCGTGCCGGCCGCACCCATGTTGACGATGTCGACACTGCCGTCGGCCTTCTTGACCAGCCAGGTCCAGCCCGATCCGAAGTTGCCGACGGCGCTCTTGACGAAAGCCTCGCGGAACGCGGCGTAGCTGCCCCACTTCTTCTTGATGGCTTCTGCCAGTGCACCCGAGGGCTCGCCGCCGCCACCGGGCGTCATGCAGTTCCAGAAGAAGGTGTGGTTCCAGATCTGCGCGGCATTGTTGTAGATGCTGCCCGAGGACTTCTTGACGATGTCCTCGAGCGTCATGCTCTCGAACTCGGTGCCCTTCTGCAGGTTGTTCAGGTTCACCACGTACGCGTTGTGGTGCTTGCCGTGGTGGTACTCGAGCGTTTCCTGGCTGTAGTGCGGGGCGAGCGCGTCGATGGGGTAGGGCAGCGGGGGCAAAGTGTGTTCCATGGACTCTTTCCGATGGCGTGTGCCGATGAGGGATTACCGAATCCCCAAGATTGCCACGACGCGCGGCTTGCGCAAGGGCCGGCCGACCGGTGGTCGTGCCCGGGCTCGCCGCTTCGTCACAAATGACCGCAAGTTCCAGTGCATTCAGCGCGGTTTCGGCGAAGTCCCCGAGCCGTTGACGCTCTGTTACCATGCGCGCGCTTTTTGAACCCCACGCGTTTCCCCGGGGACCGACCCAAGCATGAGCCAGTCCTATACCGCTCAAGACATCGAAGTCCTGAGTGGCCTCGAGCCCGTCCGGCGTCGTCCGGGCATGTACACCGACACCAGCCGGCCGAACCACCTCGCGCACGAGGTGGTCGACAACAGCGTCGACGAGGCGCTTGCCGGCCATTGCACCGAAATCGACGTGACCGTCTACAAGGACGGCTCGCTCGAGGTCGTCGACGATGGCCGCGGCATGCCCGTCGACATCCACCCGAAGGAGAAGGTCAGCGGCGTCGAGCTGATCCTCACGCGGCTGCACGCGGGCGGCAAGTTCTCGGCCGACTCCGGCTACAAGTTCTCGGGCGGCCTGCACGGCGTCGGCGTCTCGGTCGTCAACGCGCTGTCGAAGCACCTCGAGTGCTGGGTCCGGCGTGGCGGCAAGCAGTACAACATCTCGTTCAAGAACGGGAAGGTGCATTCGAAGCTCGAAGTCGTCGGCGACGTCGGCAAGAACAACACCGGCACGACCGTGCGGTTCTGGCCGGACCCGTCGTTCTTCGACGCGCCCGATTTCGCGGTGCCGAAGCTGAAGCACGTGCTCAAGGCGAAGGCCGTGCTGTGCCCGGGCCTGCGCGTGCGGTTCCACTACGAAAAGACCGGCGAGAAGGAGGAGTGGTGCTACTCCGAAGGGCTCGCCGAATACCTGCGCGAATCGCTCGGCGCCGGTGAGTTCCTGCCCGACGAACCGTTCACCGGCAAGATTGAGGGCGAGCAGGAAGGCGTCGACTGGGCCGTCGTCTGGCGCACCGATGGCGCCACGCGGTTCGAGGAAAGCTACGTCAACCTGATTCCGACGGCGCAGGGCGGCACACACGTCAACGGCTTCCGTCTCGGCCTGACCGAGGCGATCCGCGAGTTCTGCGAGTTCCGCAACATCCTGCCGCGCGGTCTCAAGCTCGCGCCCGAGGACTGCTGGGACGACACGAGCTACGTGCTCTCGATGAAGATGCGCGACCCCCAGTTCGCGGGCCAGACCAAGGAACGGCTCTCCTCGCGCGAACCGGCGGCGTTCGTCTCGGGCATCGTCAAGGACCAGTTCGGGTTGTGGCTCGCGCAGCACCCGGAGCAGGGCGAGCGCGTCGCGCAACTCGCGATCCAGAACGCACAGACGCGCCTCCGCGCGAGCCAGAAGGTCGCGCGCAAGCGCGTCGTCGCCGGCCCGGCGCTGCCGGGCAAGCTCGCCGACTGTTCGAGCGGCGACCCCAAGCGCGCCGAACTCTTCCTCGTCGAAGGCGACTCGGCCGGCGGCTCGGCCAAGCAGGCGCGCGACCGCGAGTTCCAGGCCGTGATGCCGCTGCGTGGCAAGATCCTCAACACCTGGGAAGTCGAGCCGTCGGACGTGCTGTCGTCGCAGGAAGTGCACGACATCACCGTCGCGATCGGCGTCGAGCCGGGCACCGAGGACATCTCGAACCTGCGCTACGCCAAGATCTGCATCCTCGCCGACGCGGACTCCGACGGCCTGCACATCGCGACGCTGCTGTGCGCGCTGTTCCTGCGTCACTTCCGCCCGCTGGTGCTGGCGGGGCACGTCTATGTCGCGATGCCTCCGCTTTACCGCATCGATCACGGCAAGCAGGTCGCCTACGCGCTCGACGACGCCGAGCGCAACGGCATCCTCGACCGCATCCGCACCGAAAATCCGCGCGCCAAGCCGACCGTCACGCGCTTCAAGGGCTTGGGCGAAATGAACCCGCTGCAGTTGCGCGAGACGACCATGGCGCCCGAGACGCGCCGGCTCGTGCAGCTCACCGTCGATGCGATCGACAACGCCGACCAGATCATGGACATGATGCTCGCGAAAAAGCGCGCGTCGGACCGCCGTGACTGGCTCGAGACCAAGGGCAACCTCGCGAGCGCGGTCGTGCCGGGTATCGAGGGCGTCGCGCCCGACACCGTTGCCGCTGCCCCCGCAGCCGCCACCGTCGAGACCGAGTGACCATGTCGAACACGAACGACCAGAATCCCACGCTCGACTTCGAGGGCGTGGAGAAGCAGCCGCTGCGCAGCTTCACGGAGCGCGCGTACCTCGAGTACTCGATGTACGTGATCCTCGACCGCGCGCTGCCGCACGTCGGCGACGGGCTCAAGCCCGTGCAGCGGCGCATCATCTACGCAATGAGCGAGCTCGGCCTCGCCGCGACCGCGAAGCACAAGAAGTCCGCGCGCACGGTCGGCGACGTGATCGGCAAGTTCCATCCGCACGGCGACACCTCGGTGTACGAGGCGATGGTGCTGATGGCGCAGTCGTTCTCGTATCGCTACCCGTTGATCGACGGCCAGGGCAATTTCGGTTCGTCGGACGATCCCAAAAGCTTCGCGGCGATGCGCTACACCGAATCGCGCCTCACGCCGATCGCCGAATTGCTGCTCAGCGAATTGCCGATGGGCACCGTCGACTGGGCGCCCAACTTCGAC
>DATMIB010000003.1:0-65000 GCA_035554635.1 Steroidobacteraceae bacterium
CGACCTCGACGCGGCGTCGACGCGGCTGCGTCTCGCCGGGCGCGACTGGGAACACCCGATCCTGCTGGGGCCCGTCGCGCACCAGGCACTCGTGCACCCGCGCGGCGAGATCGAGGCGGCTCGGGCCGCCGCCGCGGTGGACGCCTGCATGGTCGTGAGCACGCTGTCGTCGCACACGCTCGAGGACATCGCCGCCGCCGCAGCAGGGCCGAAGTGGTTCCAGCTCTACTTCCAGCGGCACCGCGACGACACGCTCGACCTGGTGCGACGCGCCGAGGCGGCGGGCTACGAGGCCCTGGTCGTCACGCTCGACGCCGCGATCCAGCTGCCGAGCGACCGCGCGCTGCAGGCCGGGTTCACGATGCCGGCGCATTGCGTCGCGGCCAACCTGCGCGACTACCCGCGCCGCGAGGTGCAGGACGAAATCAAGTTCGGCAACCGGATCTTCCAGGGCGCCATGCGCGCCGCACCCACGTGGACCGACTTCGCGTGGCTGGGCGCGCAGAGCAGGCTGCCGCTCTGGGTCAAGGGCGTGCTGCACCCCGACGACGCGCGACGTTTGCGTGAGTCCGGCGCGGCCGGCATCGTCGTGTCCAACCACGGCGGCCGTACGCTCGATCACGCGCCGGCCAGCCTCGACGTGCTGCCGACGGTGCGCGAGGCAGTCGGCGACGACTATCCGGTGCTGTTCGACAGTGGCATCCGCTCCGGTGTCGACGTCTACAAGGCGATCGCGCGCGGCGCCGACGCGGTGCTGGTCGGCCGGCTGCAGGCATACGCGCTCGCGGTGGCCGGCGCGCTCGGCGTCGCGCACATGGTGCGGCTGCTGCGCGAGGAACTCGAAGTGTGCATGGCCATGACGGGCTGCGTGTCGCTCGCGCACGTCCGCCGCACCGGCCGGGCGACCGGGGAGGCACCGTGCTGATTCCGATCGAGCGCGTGCTGGACAAGCCGGAAGTGCGCGACTTCCGCGCGCGTCTCGACGCGGCGGCGTGGCAGGACGGCCTGCGCACTGCGGGGTCGCTCGCGAGCGCGGTCAAACGCAACCTGCAGCTCGAGGATGGCACCGAGCCGGCCGTGAGCCTCGGGCAGCGGATCCTGCGCCGGCTCGCGGCGAGCCCCGCGTTCATCTCGGCGGCGCTGCCGCACCGGATCTATCCGCCCAAGTTCAACCGGTACGAGGGCGGCGGCAGCTACGGCGCGCACGTCGACAGCGCGCTGATGCAGGTGCCCGGCACGAACGTCACCGTGCGCAGCGACCTGTCGGCGACGCTGTTCCTGTCGGAGCCCGACGAGTATGACGGCGGCGAACTGGAGATCGAGGGGCCATTCGGCATCCAGGCAGTCAAGCTCGCGGCAGGCGACCTCGTGCTGTACCCGTCGAGCAGCCTGCACCGGGTCACACCGGTCACGCGCGGTGCGCGCGTCGCGTCTTTTTTCTGGATCCAGAGCCACGTGGCCGACGAAGGCGAGCGCACGACGCTGTACGACCTCGACCAGGCCATCCAGGGCCTGTCGCGGCAGCACGCGCCCGACGACCCGCGGCTGCTGCAGCTCTCGGGCATCTACCACAACCTGCTGCGCCGCTGGGCGCAGACCTGACGATCGACACGGAGCCGACATGCAAGAAGCGCCCGGATTCACGCACTTCCTGACGCAGGCCGATGCGCTCGGCCACGTCATCCTCGTCCTCCTGCTCGCGATGTCGGTGGCGACCTGGTACCTGATCGTGGGCAAGGCCTGGTCGAACCGGAAGATGCGCCGCGCCGCGGACGGCTTCCAGCGCATGTTCTGGGACGCCCCCGACATGAAGGTCGTGGGCGACTTCATCCGCCAGCACGGCGTCAACGATCCGTTCTCGCACCTGACGCACCACGGCCTGCGGGCGGTCGAGCAGTACCGCGACAAGCGCGGCGGACGCATGATCGAGTCCGGCAGCGCAGACGAGTTCCTGACGCGCGCGCTGCGCCGCGCGATCGAGCAGGACACGGCGCGGATGGAATACGGCCTGACCGTGCTCGGCTCGGTGGCCTCCGCCGCACCGTTCGTCGGCCTGTTCGGCACCGTGTGGGGCATCTACCACGCGTTGCTTGCGATCGGCATCTCGGGCGCCGGCACGCTCGACAAGGTGGCCGGACCGGTCGGGGAGGCGTTGATCATGACCGCGCTCGGTCTCGCGGTCGCGATTCCGGCCGTGCTCGCCTTCAACGCGTTCGCCCGTTACAACCGCGTCATGCTCGCCGAGGTCGACGGCTTTGCCCACGACCTGTTCGCGTTCATGTCCACGGGCAATCGCAACAACGAGGCGGCCAGCCCCACCGGCGCGCAGCGCACGGTGCGCGCGGTCGCAGGAGCGGTCTGATGGCCTTCGGCGGCCTGACCGACCATCGCACCACCATGCGCCCGGTCGCGGAAATCAACATGATCCCGCTGATCGACGTCATGCTGGTGCTGCTCGTGATCTTCATGGTGACCGCGCCGCTGCTCACGCACGCGGTCAAGGTCGACCTGCCCCGGGTGTCGAGCCAGGCCAACGTGGTGCAGCGCGAAAGTGTCCACGTGTCGATCGATCGCAATGGCACGGTGTTCTGGAACGGCGAGGCGCTCGAGGAGCCGGCCTGGCAGGCCCGGATGCGAGAGGCCGCCACCGTCGACCCGCAACCCGAATTGCACCTCCACGCGGACGGCGATCTTGCCTACAAGCGCGTCATGCTCGTGATGTCGGACGCCGCGCGCGCAGGGCTCACGCGAATCGGCTTCGTCACCGACCCGCGACCGTCCCCGTAGCGGATGTCCAGCGCGCCAGGTCGCCGAAATACTGCCGGTCGGTCTCGATCAGGTGCTTCACGACGACTTCGCTGACCAGGAACTGCAGCAGTTCCCAGAGCGGGGTGACGCCTTTCGCGACATCGTTCCGGAAGGTGAGCGTGCGCTCCAGCAGCATCATGTGGTCGCGCTGGTGCTCGCGGAGGTCGGCGTAGCCGGACCGCGTCAGCATCTCTTCTTCGTAGCGGAAGTGCTCGATCGTGTGCATCACGAGCTCGTCGAGGTGCTCGAGTGCCTGGGCCGCCTCGCCCGCGTCGAACGCGGCCAGCATCTGGTTCACGTGCGTGAACAGCGTGCGGTGCTGTTCGTCGATGAGCATTTCGCCGCAGGCGAAATCTTCGCTCCACGGGACGGGGCTGGGAGTCGGGCCGGCCGGTGCTGCTGGCATCGTTGCTTACGTTCTTTACGCGCTTCGCCAGGTCGTACGGAGCGGCTCACAGCGTACACCGGGGGGTAAGTCGAGCCAGACAGTTGCATCCACTTTCGGACGTGTCGATGCGCTGCGATGGAATGCAGGTTACGGAGCAGACGTCGATCGACGGGGACGAAATACAAGTTCACCAACACAAGGTCGCCCGGCGAACCTGGCCGAGCACGAGGTGGCGTGAGTCACGCGGCTCGCAGCCGCACGTCGTTGCCGCTGGACTGAGTCGGCCCTCGGGTCATCGGCGTGACGAGCAGGTGGGGAACAGGTATGTTCTCGTCCCTTTTCGCTTTCCGATTCCGCGACGGTCGGGCGCGCCGGGGCCTGTCGCGACAGGCTCGACGGCGTCCGCTCCGGCGCGGCCGGCGTTGCCGCAGAAATCGCCCGTCATGCCCAACACCGTCGACGCAGCGTTCGAGCAGTTCCACGAGGCCATCAGCCTCGTCGCGGACTACCGCACGACCGCGAAGGCGCGTCGGGAGCGCGTCGTGCGCCTGCTCTCGTCCACGTTCGAGGTCGAGGATGCCTTTGGCGCGGGTTCGATCCCGCGGCTCACCGCGCTCAAGGGCGACGCGGCCCTCGACGTGATGGTCGTGCTGAACTACTCGAAGCACATCCGCGACCGCACGCCGACGCAGGTCCTGGACAGCGTCCGCGAGGCGCTGGCCGCGTATCGCACCGGCACCCGTCGCCACGGCCAGGCCGTTACGCTGTATTACGAGTGCTGGCCCAACGTCGACATCGTGCCGGTCAGCCGGACGTTGCACGCGGACGGCACCGTGTCGCACTACAACCTGCCGGAGTCAGGCAGCGACACCTGGATTCCTTCCCGGCCGGACGCGCTGGCGAGTGCCGTCGAGGCCAAGACGGCCGAGTGCGGCGCCAACTTCCGGCGCATCGTCAGGATGCTCAAGCACTGGAGCCGGACGCACTCCGACTGCCTCACGAGCTACCACATCGAGGTGCTCGCGCTGCACGTCTTCAACGGCAGGCTGGACAGCGTCGCATGGCACGTCCACGAGTTCTTCCACGAGGCGCGCCGGCTGCTCGCGGGCCCGCTCTGGTACGACACGGGTTATGTCGACGACTACCTCGGGCGGGCCGACCGGCTACGGGCCCTGGCCCAGGTCGACCTCGCGATCGGCAAGAGCCGCGACGCCTGGTTCAGGGCGTACGCGCCGAACGACGATCACCGGGGTGCGATCGAGGCCTGGCGACAGCTCTTCGGCAACCGGTTTCCGGCGTACGGCCTGGTGCGCGCAGTGCGATCGACGTAACGTCGCGAACCCACCATCGGGGCGGCCGGCGTTGCCGTGGCCCCATAGCCAGACGCCCGCGCGAGGGCGGGCGTCACCGGCGGCTTCGCAGCCGAAGCGTCAGTCGTCGGCTTTTTCGGCCGCAGCCTGCGGCCGGCGCCAATCGTCCCAGCGACGACCGAGACCGAGACGACGGTCGTCGTACCAGGAGATGTTGTCCGAGGTCCTCGCGTCGACCGCTCGACGCTGCTGGCCGCTGCGGCGTTCGCCATGCACGGCCGGGTCCCAGATCTCATTTGTTTTGAATACGGCGGACAAGCAAGCGCCCTCAATCGACCGCGCAAGAAATTATCTGCTCGCTCGGCTCACCCATATAGGTGATGGTGCAGCCGCTCATCAGTAATTGCCGACACGGCGGGAAATCGCCGAACCCGCGGGGCTGGCGTGCGACGCAGGGCCGCACGACACGGGACCTCGGTGCAACGATCTCGTTCTTTGGATATGCCCACTCCGGGACGGTCGCATGGCCCTCGGTTGACGCACGACCGCCGGCCGCGTCACCCTGCGCCGCTCGCGGCCTGGAAGCGGCGTTGGTGACTGGATACGACACGGCCTCCCTCGAGGGCGCGCTGCGGCGCCTGCTTGCCGACCTGGGCGCACGCCCGCCGCTCGCCGTCACGCGAACGGGCAGCGGCACTCAGTGGCCCGCTCCTGTCGCAATCGACGGGGAATGGCTGACGAGCCTGGTCGACCTGTTGCGACCGCCACGTGGCGAATCGCCCGAAGTGGCGGTGCCGCGTCTGCGGACGCTGATCCGGTTGCTGACGACGCAGCCTCAGCATGCGCGTGCGGTCGGCGAACACGTCGCCGCGCTGCTCGCCTCGCGCATGCACCGGATCCTCTATGCGGAGTCCGGCACGCTGCCAAACACCGGCTTCTGGAGCGCGCTGACCCAGCGCGTGCTCGGACGGTTGCTGCCACCGGCGCCGAGCCCCGAGTACCTGCGGGACCTCGTCGACGAAGTGTTCCACCGCGTCGACGACCACCTCTGGCTCGAGGCCATCCCGCTGTCCGACTGGCGAGCGTTGTTCGACGTCCTCGGCGTCGACGGCCCGGTGTTCGACACCGCGCGACAGGTGTGCCGGCGTGAACTGCGTGAGGCGCTGCGGCTGGTGAGCCTCAGACTCGCTGCCCTCGGCAGCGATGCCGAGCTGTTGCGCTACCTGCCGGCGCTCGCCCGCCACGAGTCGCCGTTCCTCGCCCAGGTCGAGGAGGCGCTGCGTCTGCTCGACCACCACCCGGAGCAAGGCGTGGACGCGGTCGTGCGTCACCTCGAGGTGCTGCTCGACCAGTGCGACGAGTACCTCGCGACGATCCGGCGTCGCTCGCACGAGGCGGGTGTGAGCGTCGGGCTCGTGTTCCTGCTCGCGCGCAGCGAGCAGGCGCTGGCCCGACTGCGACAGTTGCGCCAGATGGCATTTCCGCTGGCTGCGCTGGACGATCCGGCCACGACGGCGGCAGACCGCGTCGTGCTGTTCGCGCAGCGGCTCGTGCGGCAGGAGAATCGTCGCAACAGCGTGCGCGACCTGTTCCGAGGCAACGTGCAACTGCTCGCTCGCCGCGTGACCGAGCAGGCCAGCAAGTCGGGAGAGCACTACGTCACGCGCTCGCGCAGCGAGTTCGTGCAGATGTTCCGCGCGGCCGCCGGTGCCGGTTCGATCATCGCCGTGATGGCGCTGATCAAGCTGCAGCTGACGGCGCTCCACCTGCCGCTCGCGTGGGAGGCACTCGCGTTCAGCCTGAACTACGGGCTCGGGTTCGTGCTGATCCACGTGCTGCATTTGACGGTCGCGACCAAGCAGCCGGCGATGACAGCCGCCACGCTCGCGGCCGTGATCGACGGGCGCGACGATCGCGAGGCCCGGCTCGACGCCCTCGCCGACCTGGCGGCCGACGTGAGCCGGACGCAGTGGGTGTCGATCGCCGGCAACGTGATCGTGACGATGCTGGTCGCCTTTGCGATCGCGCTCAATGCCGTGCTCGTCTTCGGCTGGCAGCCGGCCGATCCGACCAAGGCTGCCCACCTGCTGCACGACCTGCACCC
This sequence comes from Steroidobacteraceae bacterium, assembly GCA_035554635.1. GTDB lineage: Bacteria > Pseudomonadota > Gammaproteobacteria > Steroidobacterales > Steroidobacteraceae > RPQJ01. The sequence goes on from DATMIB010000003.1 coordinate 6,611, forward strand.
CTGGCGCAGCCTCGCGCTGCTGCACGCGGCGATCGCGGGTGTCTTCCTGTTCCTGAGCGGGCTGATCTCCGGCTACTACGACAACCAGGCGCTGTACCACCGCGTGCCGCAGCGCCTGCGCCGCGTGCGCTGGCTCCGTCGCGTGCTCGGGCCGGCACGTCTCGACCGGCTCGCGACCTACGTCGAGTTCAACCTCGGCGCGCTGGTCGGCAACTTCCTGTTCGGCTGCATGCTCGGTTGCACGCCGGTGATCGGTGTGCTGTTCGGCCTGCCGCTCGACATCCGCCACGTCGCGTTCGGCTCGGCGAACTTTGCCTACGGCCTGGTCGGGCTGCAGTTCGACGCGACGGTCGCGACCATCGTGGTCAGCGCGGCGGGCGTGCTGCTGGTCGGCCTGGTCAACCTTTGCGTGAGCTTCTCGCTCGCGCTGCGCGTCGCGCTGCGCTCGCGCGGCGTCCGGCCGGAGCAGACCGATGGCTTGTGGCCGCGCGTGCTGCGCCGCTTCCTCGCTTCGCCGCGCGACTTCTTCTGGCCGCGCCCGGCGGCCGCACCGGACGCTGGCTGAAGGCGCCGCGGCGCTCGCCGCGCGGGCGCCGGTCGACGACCCGAGCCTGGGACCGCCGCTGTCCAAACTTTTTGGGCGGCTGGCGCATCCGAGCAAGCATGTACTTCGGTCACCGTTCGTCGCATTGCGCTCACCGCCCGGCTCATCGCCTCGGACGTGCGTCCGGGGGCCGGGGCAGAATCGGCGCCTCGCTGGGCCCCGCCCGGAATGCATGCCCGCGCAGAGGGGGTCGGTCGTCATGAAGTTGTCCGAGCGCAGCCTGCAGAACCCGGCCGCCGTCGCGGCCGCCGCCGCCATCGTCCTGCTGTTCGGTGTCCTTGCGATGTTGCGGCTGCCCATCCAATTGCTGCCGGACACGCGGCAACCCCAGCTCTTCGTCGCTGCCGAGTGGCGCGAGGCTGCGCCGGCGGAACTCGAGGAGGCGCTGATCGAACCGATCGAGGAGGCCATGCGCGGCCTGCCCGGTCTCGTCGAGATGAACTCGGAATCGAACCGCGGCCGCGGCGGCGTGCAGCTGACCTTCGAGGTCGGCACCGACATGACGCGCGTGATGCTCGACGTCGTCTCGCGTCTCAACACGCTGCCGCCGCTGCCGCCGGACGCCGAGGAGCCGCAGGTCTTCGGCGGCGACAACTTCCAGCAGCAGAACGCCGCGTCGCTGCTGATCCGGCCGGTCGCCGGCCACACCGTGCCCGACATCGCGGTGCAGTACCAGCAGCTCATGGAGGAGGTCGTCGAGCCGCGTCTGGCACGCGTGCCGGGCGTCTCCCGCGTGAACCTGGAAGGCGGCCGCCCGCGCGAAGTGCAGGTCACGTTCGACCCGCACCGACTCGCGGCGCTGGGGTTGTCGCCGCAGCGTCTTGCACAGACCGTGATTGCGGCGCGTGACGTCTCCGCCGGTTTCGCCAACGTCGGCCGCCGACAGTTCACGGTGCGCGTCACGGGTCGCGAGCCCGTTGCCGACCTGGGCAACCTCGTCGTCGGCTGGAGCGAGGACCGTCCGCTGTACCTGCGCGACGTGGCCGACATCCGCACCGAGCACGTCGACGCGTTCTGGTTCTCGTACCGCAGCGGCGTGCCGGCCTACTACATCACGGCCCAGCGCGCGTCGGAGTCGAACACGGTCGAGGTGGTGGACGGCATCAAGCAGGCGATCGCCGAGCTCAATGCCGGACCGCTCGCGAAGGAGAATCTCTACGCCGACCTGTCGTGGGACGCGAGCGTGTACGTGCGCCGCGCGATCGGCTTCGTCGAGGAAAGCCTCGCGATCGGGATCCTGCTCGCGGTGGGCGGGCTGTGGTACTTCCTGCGCGGCCCACGGGCGCTGCTCGTGATCGGTGCGTCGATCCCGATCTCGTTGTTCTTCGCCATCATCACGATGCACCTGCTCGGGCGCACGCTCAACGTCGTCTCGCTCGCCGGCCTCGCGTTCTCGACGGGCATCGTGATCGACGCGGCACTGATCGTGCAGGGCAACGTGCTGCGCTTCCTGCAGGAAGGCAGGACCGCGTGGCAGGCGACCATCGAAGGCGCCGGCGAGGTGTTGCCCGCGTTGCTCGCCTCGATGCTGACGAGCGTCGCGATCTTCCTGCCGATCCTGTTCATGGAGGGCCTCGAGGGGCAGCTGTTCAAGGACCTCGCGATCACGATGTCGGTGTCGCACGCCGCCTCGCTGCTGGTCGCGGTGACGGTGATCCCGGCCGCGAACCGCTGGGCGCTCGCGAAGGGCATCCCCGCCGACCAGCACGCACACTGGTGGCGCGCGATGAGCGATTTCGCGATGCGGCTGACGTCGCGCCCGGTCGCGCGTCTTGGCTGGATCGCGGGCATCACCGGCGCCAGCGCGCTCGTGATCTGGCTGCTCGCGCCGAAGGTGGATTACCTGCCGGTCGCGCAGACCGACATGATCTGGAACAACATGCGACTGCCGCCCGGCGGCAACATCGAGACGGCGCGTGCGGAACTCGCGCCGGTCGTGATCGAGCGGTTGCGGCCCTACCTCGAGGGCACCAAGCAGCCCAAGGTGAAGTACTACAACTTCTCGGCGTTCGGCGGCTTCGGCGGCACCGCGGTCGTCTACCCGGAAGACCCGCGTGACATCCCGGAAATGGTGCGGCTGCTGCGCGAGGAGATCATGGTCGGCTTCCCCGACACGCAGGTCTTCACGCAGCGCGGCTCGCTGCTGAGCGTCGACGGCGACAACTCGCGCGAGATCCGGCTCGACTTCCAGGGCGCCGACCTCGAGGCGTTGATGCACGCGGCACAGCTCGCGACCGACGAGATCCCGAAGGTGATCCCGGAGACTTTTCCGCAGGCGTTCCCGGGGCTCGAGCTCAACCAGCCCGAGCTGCAGCTCGTGCCCGACGAATGGCGCATCGCGCGCTCGGGCCTGACGCGCGCCGAAGTGTCGTCTGCAGTCCGTGCGTACACGGGCGGGCTCTGGGCCGGCGAGTATTTCGACGGCAACGACCGCCTCGACATCATCGTCAAGTCGACCGAGTGGCATTCGCCCGAGGAGCTCGCCGAGCTGCCGATCGTGACGCCGCAGTCGGGCGTGCAGACCGTCGGCGAACTCATGCGACTGCGGCAGACGGTCGGGCCGTCGCAGCTCGTGCGCGTCAATGGCCACCGTACCGTGTCCGTGCAGTTCGAGCCGCCCGAGGACATGACGCTCGACGAGGCACTCGACCTGCTCGAGCAGCAGGTGGAGCCCAAGGTCCGCGCCGGCATGGCGCCGGGCATCCAGCTGACCTACGCCGGTTCGGCGAACGACCTGCACGAAGCGCTGCTTGCGATGGGCCAGAACTTCCTGCTTGCGCTGATCATCCTGTTCGCGCTGATGGCGGCACTGTTCCGCTCCATGCGCGACAGCCTGCTCGTGATGGCGGTGATCCCGGTCTCGGTCGCCGGCGGCATCCTCGCGCTGCGCGTGCTGGGGCTGTTCGGCTTCCAGGCGCTCGACCTGCTGACGATGATCGGCTTCATCATCCTGCTGGGCCTGGTCGTCAACGCCGCGATCCTGCTCGTCGACCAGACGCGCGCGCGCGAGCGCAACGGCGTGCCGCGACGCCAGGCCGTGCACGACGCGCTCGAGACGCGTGCGCGGCCGATCGTGCTGTCGACGCTGACCGCCGTGCTCGGCATGGCACCGCTGATCTTCATGCCGGGCCTCGGTGCCGAGATCTACCGCGGCCTCGCGGCGGTCGTCGCCGGCGGCATGACGGTCGGCACGGCCTTCACCTGGATCCTGATGCCGAGCCTGCTGCGTCTCGGCGAACACGCAACCGACGTGGTCACGGAGCCGGCGGCCGCCGCGCCGGCCGTGGCCTGACCCCAACCGGATGGACACGAGCATGACTTCGAACCCCAAGCCCGCGCTCGCTCGCCGTGCATACGCCGTGCTCCTCGCGACGCTGGCCGCGCCGTGGCCTGCGCTCGCGCAGCAGGAGCGACCGTCGCCGGTGCAGGTTGCGCGTGCCGAGGTGCGCGAACTCGCCCCCTCGGTGCACGCGACCGGCATCGTCCGCTCGCGTGCCGCGGCCGACCTCGCCCCGGCGGTCGGTGGCCGGCTGCAGTGGATCGCCGAACCGGGCACCGCGGTGACGGCGGGGCAGGTCGTCGCCCGGCTCGACACGCGCGAACTGTCGCTGGCGCGCGCGGAGCAGGCCGCACGCGTCAAGCGCGCACAGGTCAGCCTCGAGGCCCTCGAGCGCGAGGTCGTGCGGTTGCGCGCCTCCGGCAACGCCGTGCCGCGTTTCAACGTCGACCAGGCCCAGTCCAATCGCGACATCGCCGAGGCCGACCTGCAGGTGGCCCGCGCGGCGCTGGCGCAGACGGACGACCAGCTCGCACGGTCGCGCATCACGGCGCCGTTCGGCGGCGTCGTTTCCGATCGCGTGCGCCGGGCCGGCGAGGAGGTTGCCCGCGGCGAGGTGATCGCGCGGCTGGTCGATCCGGACGAACTCGAGATCCGGCTCTTCGTGCCGTTGCGGCACGTGCGCGCGGTGCAGCCGGGCGCCACGGTCGAGGTCGTGGCGGACCAGCGCGAGTTCACGACCCGCGTCGGCAGCATCGTGCCCGCCGGCGACCCGCGCACGCAGTCGTTCGAGGTGCTCGTGAAGGCGCCACCGGTGAACGGGCTGCTCGCGGCCGGCAACACGGTGCAGGTCCGCCTGCCGCTCGGCGATCCCCAGCGTCGGCTCTCGGTGCCGCGTGACGCCCTGGTCATCCGGGCCGACGGCCTCTACGTCGTCCGCATGAACCCGGAAAAGCGCGCCGAACGCGTGTCGGTGAAGGCGGGCGTCGCCGACGGCGACTGGGTCGCGGTCGACGGCACGCTGCAGGCCGGCGACACGATCGTCGTGCGGGGCGCGGAAACGCTGCGCGGCAACGAGAAGCTCGACGTCGTCGGCGTGTTCGAGGCGGAGCCGAAACGGCTGTCCCTGGACAAGAAGACGTCCGGCGCGTGAGGCACGGCACAGCGCGGGAGCGGGCGAAGCTATAATTTCGCCCTCATGGACCGTCTGCCCGCGAAAATCCTCGGTTCCCTGCTGTTCGCACTGTGCGCCTCGACGCCGTTCGTGGCGTGCGAGGCCGCCGCGCAGGGTTTTGTGTCGGTGTCGTCGATGGCCACGCCGCCGCCGCCGGCTGCCACGGTCGCGCCGCCCGTGACCCCCGGTGCCGATGCGGCGACGGCCCCGACGACCGGCGTCGTCGGCGAACCGGCGGCGCAACTGGCGGCCCTCGGGGCGGGCGTGGTGTCGGGCACGGACAAGACGTCCGGGGCGGCCGGTGCCGGCCCGAGCACCTCGTTCGAGTCCGCCGACCGTGTGATCGTCGACAAGAGCGATCGCCGCCTGTACCTGCTCAAGCACGGCAAGGTCGTCGCCGAGTACCCGATCAAGCTCGGCCTGAACCCGTACGGCCACAAGCAACAGGAAGGCGACTTCCGTACGCCCGAGGGCAAGTACACGCTCTCGCGGCGCAATTCGCGCAGCGACTTCTTCCTCGCGATCCAGGTGTCCTACCCCAACAAGGAGGACGCGGCCGTGGCCAAGGAAAACGGCTGGCAGCCCGGTGGCCTGATCATGATCCACGGCCAGCCGAACGTGCCGAAGCGCCCCGCGGACTTCTACGCGAACCGCGACTGGACCGACGGCTGCATCGCGCTCAGCAATGCGGACATGGTGGACGTCTGGCTGCGCACGACGGTCGGCACGCCGATCGAGATCCGGCCCTGACGATGCGTCGCGCGGAAGTCGTCATCCCCGCGAACCCGCTGCCGGACGAGACCGCGGATTTCGTCGACGCCCGGGTGTCGCCGACGGGCAGCCTCGAGAACCTGTCGCAGCAGGAGGTCGACCGCCTGCTCGACTCCTCGCGCGGCGGCCTCTACCCCCTCTACCGTCGCTGTTCGCTCGCCGTGCTCAACAGCGGCGGCGAGACCGACGACGCGCGCGCGATCTTCGACCGCTACGCCGACTTCGAGATCGGCATCATGCGCCAGGCCTGGGGCGTCAAGCTCGAGCTGCACAATGCGCCCGCCTCGGCCTTCGTCGACGGCCGCATGATCCGCGGCATCCAGGAGCACCTGTTCGCGGTGCTGCGCGACATCCTCTACATCCACGGCGAGGTCTACGAGCACGGCAGCATCGAGCTGCGCGAGTCGCAGGGCATCACCAACGCGGTCTACCGCGTGCTGCGCAACGCCGGCGTGCTGATGCCGCGCGTGCGCCCCGACGTCGTCGTCTGCTGGGGCGGGCACTCCATCAACCGCGAGGAGTACGAGTACACCAAGAAGGTCGGCTACGAGCTGGGGCTGCGCGGCCTCAACGTCTGCACCGGTTGCGGGCCGGGCGCGATGAAGGGGCCGATGAAGGGCGCCACGATCGGCCACTCCAAGCAGCGGATCCGCGCCGGTCGCTACATCGGCCTGACCGAGCCCGGCATCGTCGCGGCCGAGCCGCCCAATGCGATCGTGAACCAGCTCGTGATCCTGCCCGACATCGAAAAGCGGCTCGAGGCGTTCGTGCGCGTCGGGCACGGCATCGTCGTGTTCCCGGGCGGTGCCGGCACGGCGGAGGAAATCCTGTACCTGGTCGGCATCCTGCTCGACCCGGCGAACGAGCGACAGCCGTATCCGGTCGTGTTCTCCGGCCCGCGCGGCAGCGAGGAGTATTTCCGCCAGATCGACGCGTTCCTCGTGGGCACGCTCGGCGAGCGCGTGCGCCAGTGCTACCGCATCATCGTCGACGACCCGGCCGAGGTCGCGCGCGAGATGCTGCGCGGCATGGGGGCCGTGCGCGAATATCGCCGGCGCGAGAGCGACGCCTACAACTTCAACTGGCTGCTGCGCATCCCGCACGAGCTGCAGAAGCCGTTCGAGCCGACCCACGCGGCGATGGCGTCGCTGAACCTGCGCCGCGACACGCCGCCGCACGAGCTCGCTTCCGAACTGCGGCGCGCGTTCTCAGGCATCGTCGCCGGCAACGTCAAGGAAGCGGGGCTCCGGCTGATCGACCAGCACGGGCCGTTCGAGATCCACGGCGACGCGGAACTGCTCAAGCCGCTCGACGAGTTGCTCGCCTCGTTCGTGCGCCAGCGCCGCATGAAGCTCTCGGGCGAATACAAACCCTGTTACCGCATCGTCGCGTGACGTCGCGCCGTCGCGGCCACGCGGCACCGGCGACCGAAGTGTGACGCAGTGCCGGGACCATGTTGCATGGCACGGCGTACTTTGCCCCTGCATGCCCGACCGTAACACTGACCTGAACGACCGCAAGCCGGGTGCACTCGCGAGCCCCCGCAACGAGGCCACGCCGTCGTCGTCGGCTGCGTCGCCGCGTGGTCCCGACCAGCGTCCGATCAGTGCACGGGAGGCCAACCCGCGCCGTCCGCCGTCGAAATTCGGCGCTGCGGCCGAGGGCTGGGACGCCTACAACTCGTGGCTCGACCGCGTCCGCCAGCCGGCGCCGCCGTCTCGCCAGGCCGTGATCGCGAAGGCGCTCTACAGCGTCTCCAGCTACAAGAGCTGGGCCGACAAGGCGCGCGACGCGTTCGACGCGACGGCCACCGCGCCGACCGGCAGCAACGGCAAGCTGAAGTAGTCCTGCATCTCCCGGGCGTGCACGCGGGCATTGGCCGCCGTGCCCTGTCCGCCCGGTCACCTCGCACCGAATAGCACACCCTCCCGCGCACCCGCCGATGGAACGATTGCTCATGTGGCTCGACGACTGCGACGACCTGCTCGTCGTGGTGCGTGTGCAGCGACCGGTCGTGATCGCCGTCGCGGCACTGCTCACCGCGGCGGGCGTCGGTGCCGTGTTGTTCTTCGCGGGTCACCACCTCCTGCCCATGCACTGAGCACGGGTCGGCGCGAGGCCGTATCCTTGGCCTTCGGCGCCGGCACGGCGGCCTGCGCACCCGGCTGGACTGGCAGGAGGACCGCGACCATGACCCAGGACCCACGATCGCAGCGGCCGATGGCCGACGACGACGAGCTGCGCACGCGACTCAGCGACGAGCAGTTCCGCATCACGCAGCAGAAGGCGACCGAGCGGCCGTTCACCGGACGTTACCTGCACAACAAGGACAATGGCGTGTACGCCTGCGTCGTCTGCGGTGCCGAACTGTTCGCGTCCGACACCAAGTACGACTCGGGCTCCGGCTGGCCGTCGTTCTGGCTGCCGCTCGCCGGCGATCGCGTGGCCAGGCATCGCGACACGACCCATGGCATGGTGCGCACCGAAATCACCTGTGCCCGGTGCGGTGCCCACCTGGGCCACGTCTTCGACGACGGCCCGCAGCCGACGGGCCTGCGCTACTGCGTCAATTCCGCTTCGCTGGACTTCCGCAAGAACGAGGAACCATGAAGACCACGTCCCACGTCCGTTCGATCGTCTCGACCTGGCATGCCACTGCCGGTGCCACGCTGCTCGCGACTTCGCTGCTGCTGCCGAGCCTCGGCGGCTGCGCCCGTGCGCCGGCACCGGCGCCCACCGCGGCCGAAGACCAGGTGGCCTCGCTGCAGACCACCGACCTCGTCGTCGGCACGGGCGACGAGGCGACGACCGGCGCACGCGTGACGGTGCACTACACCGGCTGGCTCTACGACCACGCGGCTCCCGAGTTCAAGAAGGCGGGCCAGCCGTTCGACAGCTCGAAGAATTCCGGTCGCCCGTTCACGTTCACGCTGGGCCAGGGACAGGTCATCGCGGGCTGGGACCAGGGCGTCGCCGGTATGAAGGTCGGCGGCCAGCGCCGGCTCGTGATTCCGGCGGCGCTCGCGTACGGCGAATGGGGCGCCGGCGGCGTGATCCCGCCGAACGCGACGCTGGTGTTCGACGTCGAACTGCTCGAGGTGCAGCCGCCGCGCTGACGCCTCAGCGCGGGTGCACCCGCGCGCGTGCGCCGCGGCGATTACTTGACCGACGGATTCAGCGTGTAGGTGCCCGTCAGTCGCGCCTCGGCGAGCACGTGCTCGGCGATCGCGTCCTTGACCTGCTGGCCCGTGAAGTCGCCGTCGACCGGGCAGCGCGCGAGGTCGGTCGCGTACAGCACGAAGTGGTAGTGGTGCAGCAGCGCGTCGTTCCACGGCGGGCACGGCCCGTCGTAGCCGAAGTACTTGCCGTCCATGTCGGTGTCGCCCGAGAACCAGAGCGTGTAGTCGTTCAGGCCCTGGCGTGAGCCCGCGGGGCCCCGCGGCTCGCGCTTGCCGCGTGCCGTGATGCCGTCCGAGGCCGAGCCCGCCGCGATGTCGCTGACGTGCGGCGGGATGTCGACCATCACCCAGTGGTGGAAATTGGTGCGTGGCAGGTCCGCCGGGACGATGCGGCCTTCCTTGTTGACGTCGTCGGGACGCGTGGGCACGTCCGTGTCGACGCAGAGCAGCACCAGCGAGCGCGCCGTCGACGGCACTCCCGTCCAGTGCAGGTGCGGGTTGCGGTTGGACGACATCCGTGCGTGCTGGGCCGGGTCGGGAGCGCAGAACGCGAACTCCGCCGGGATGCGTTGGCCTTGGGTGAAGCTCGAGGACAGCAGGTGCACGACTCGCTCCCTTCGTTCCGTGACGCGTGAGCGGCCGATTCTGCCACGGCCGCGACACCGGCTGCGATCTGGCACACTCGGGGGCCACGCACGACACGGGGTGCCCGCATGACTGCCGACGACGACAGCGACGCGGCCGCGCCGCAGCCCTTCCGGCCTCCCGTCCCGCAACCCGCGACGATCTCCGGCCCCGCGGGCACGATCGAGGCGCGCATCGAGGATCCGGTCGCGGCCGGCGTTGCGCATGTCGTCGTCGGCGTGGTCTGTCATCCGCACCCGCTCCACGGCGGCACGATGCAGAACAAGGTCGTGCACACGGCCGCACGCGCGATGCAGGAGGCGGGCGCCGCCACGGTCAGGTTCAATTTTCGCGGTGTCGGCGCCAGCGAGGGCCGCTACGACGAAGGCGTCGGTGAAATCGAGGACGCGCTCGCGGTGATCAAGTGGGCGCGGGAGCGGTTTGCCTGCGACACGCTGTGGCTCGGCGGTTTTTCGTTCGGCGCCGCGGTCGCCCTGCGCGCCGCGGTGCAGGGTGCGCGACCGTCGCGACTCGTCACGATCGCCCCGCCCGTCGGACGCCTGATCAACGAGCCGATCGCACGACCGGACACGCACTGGCTCGTCGTCCAGGGCGACCGCGACGAACTCGTCGACGCCGGTCGCGTGCGCGAGTGGGTGCGGGGCTTCTCGCCGCCGCCGGAACTGCTCGAGCTCACGGACGCCGAGCACTTCTTCCACGGCAAGCTGCTCGAGCTGCGTGCGGGCATCGTCCGCTTCCTCCGTGACGCAAAGGCCGGCACCTAGCCGTCGGCTCACGCGAAACCCCTGCAAAAACAGGGCCACGCGCCACACTCGCGCAAAAAAAACGCCGGGACGCACTGCTGCGTCCCGGCGTCGGTCGTAGCGACGAATCGCTGCGAGTGAGCTCAGCTCAGTTCACGAACCCCTTGAGGTTCTTGAGCGGCATCACGCGGACCTTCTTGCTCGCCGGCTTCGCCTTGAAGGTCATCTTCTCGCCCGTGAACGGGTTGATGCCTTCGCGCGCCTTCGTGGCGGGCTTCTTCACGACCTTCATCTTGGCCAGGCCGGGGAGGGTGAACAGGCCGTGCGACTTCAGGCTCTTCTTGATCACGCCGTTCAGGGATTCGAACACCGAGCCCACCTGCTTCTTCGACAGGCCCGTGTCCTTCGAGATCGTCGCGAGGATGTCGGACTTCGTCGGTGCAGAGCTCTTCTTGGCTGCCATCTTGATGTGTCTCCTAGTGTGGTGCTGCGGGCCGCTGGCCCCGGTTAGTCTCTCAGCGCGCGGAAAAATACCACGAAAACTAGGCCTTTCAATACGTCGAAACCGATTCTTTCCTATTTTTTTAGTGGTCCGGCGACTCAGTCCGCAAAGAACTCGCGCTTGAATTTGACCATGTACGGCCCGTTGCCGCCGCGGGGGCTCGACGCGATGTCGAACACGAGGATCTCGTTGCCGCTGATGCCGACCTCGCCGATGAAGTAGATCGAGTCGCCTTCCTGCACGCGGCGCATCTCGAGTCCCTTCACCTGGCCGTTGAGGTTGTAGGCCGAAGCGCTGACGTCGCCGTCGACGGGCGTGGTGCGGCCGTCCGGCGCCTTGGCGAGCAGCGAGACGTTGAGCAGCACGCGGTTCGCGCTGCGCTCGATGCCGTAGGCGCGCGCGACGTCGGCGCCGAGTTCGTCGGTGCGCAGCGCGTTGTAGTGGACCTCGTAACCGTCGAAGCCCTGGAAGCTGTCTTCCGCCGGACGTGCCGTCGGTGGACGACTCTCCACGCCTGGGCCACAGGCCGAAAGCAACGTACCGCCGAATGCGAAGAGACAGACGGCCGCGCTCAGTCGTGCGGCAAGCGATCGGGGGCGAGCGGTCATGCGCGCCGCGTCGTGTGCTGTCGTCATCGACGTTCCCTCCGGTGACGTGGCCGTCCGTCGTCTGCGGCGGCCGTGCGCCACTATATGCCGCGCTGCGCAGGAGCGGTAAAGCCGGCCCCGCCGGCACTGAGCGGCGTGCGACGCGTGGACCTCAAGCCTGGGTGGAGGCCAGGACGCGTTGCAGTGCGGCAGGAATTTCGACGAGCCCGTGCAGGCGCAGCCGCTTGTCGCGACCGGTCAAGCCTTTTTCCAGGGTGACACGCGAGCGCGGCAGGTCGCACGCCTCCGCGACGAACTCGACCAGCGCCGCGTTCGCACGTCCGTCGACCGGCGGCGCATGCAGCCGGATGCGCAGGCGCTCGCCCATCAGTCCCGCGAACTCGGTCCGAGCAGCGCGCGGCTGCACGCGCACGTCCACCAGCAGGTCGGGGCCGTCGCGTCGGATCGGCGTGCTCATCGCCGCGGAAATGCGTGGCTCAGCGCAGCAGGATGATGACGGCCTGCAACGCGATGATGAGGAACAGCGCGGACAGGTCGAGACCGCCGAGCGGCGGGATCAGGCGACGGAACGGCGCCAGCAGCGGTTCGCAGATGCGGCCGAGCACCAGTCCGACCGGACTGTACGAGGCACCCGCGAACCAGCTCATCAGCGCGTAGATCAGCACCGCGTAGAGGTAGAACTGCAGCACCGTGAGCAGCAGCCCGTACGACGCGCCGATCACGACCAGGTCGAGCCGCAGCATCGCGCGGCTGACGAGCAGCAACACGACGGTCTTCACGAGCTGCACGATCAGCAACGCGACGAGGGAGGCGACGTCGAACTTGCGGCCCGGCGGAATCACGCGCCGCAGCGGCAGCACGAGCGGGTTGGTGAGCTTGAGCACGGCCTCGCCGACCGGGTTGCGGAAATCCGCGCGCACGAGGGGCATGATCACCCGCAGCAGGAACACCACCACGACGAGCGTGAGCAGCGTGTTGAGCACGAAATAAAGCGCGTCCATCGATGCGGGGCCCCGGAAAGTTGCGATCTGGTTTCAGGTGGCGCCGTATTCGCGCGCCAGTTCATTCGAGCGGCGCGCGGCGGCTGCCACCGCGCGCGTCAAAATAGCACGCAGGCCCGCTTCCTCGAGCACCTCGAGCGCGGCCGCCGTCGTGCCGCCCTTCGAGGTGACCTGCGCGCGCAGTTGTGCCGGCTCGATGCCGGATGCCGCGGCCATGCGCCCGGCGCCCTGCGCCGTCTCGAGGCAAAGCGTGCGCGCCGTCACGGGATCGAGGCCGAGTTCGACAGCCGCGGCCTGCAGCACTTCGATCAGCAGGAAGAAGTACGCAGGACCGGTGCCGGACACCGCGGTCACCGCGTCCATCTGTTCTTCCGCCGGGACCCAGACCGTGCGTCCGCAGGCCGAGAGGATCGCCTCGGCATCGGCCCGCGCTTCGGCGCCGACTTCATCGCCCGCGTACAGTGCGGAGACACCCGCGTCGATCAGCGCGGGCAGGTTCGGCATCGTCCGCACGAGCGGCACGCCCGGGCCGAGCCAGCGCGCGAGGTCGGCGAGCCGGATGCCGGCCGCGATCGAAATCACGAGCGGCTTGCGCTGCGCGACCACAGGCGCGATCGATCGCGCTGCTTCGGCCATCTGCTGCGGCTTGACCGCGAGCACGACGAGGTCGGCCTCGCCGACCGCATCGGCACCGGTCGCCATCGCCTGGATGCCGAAGCGGCGCTGCAACGCTTCGCGCTGCGTCGCGACCGGTTCGGCGACCGCGATCGAGGCGGCGAGCGTGCCGCGCGCGATCAAGCCACCGATCAGGCAGGTCGCCATGTTGCCGCCGCCGACGAACGCGATGCGCTTTTTCATGTGTGTCGTCGCCCCGGCCCGGCCGGACCGGGTCCACTGTGTCCAGGCCCACAGGATACCGCCGCGCGCCGACCGCGCCTCAGGCAGGAACCGGGCCCTGGCTGCCTCAACCGCGCGCGCCGAAGATCGCGGTGCCGATGCGCACGATCGTCGCGCCTTCGAGCACGGCCGCCTCGAGGTCGTCGCTCATGCCCATCGACAGCGTGTCGAGCCGGTGGCCATTCGCGTTGAGTCGCTCGAGCAGCGTACGCAATTCTCGAAACGGGCGACGCTGCTGCTCGAAGCCCTGCACCGGAGGGGGGATGCACATGAGGCCGCGCAACTGCAGCCGCGGCAGCCCCTCGATCACGGTGGCGAGCGCCGGCACGTCGTCGACGGCGACACCGCCCTTGCCCGGTTCATCGGCGAGCCGCACCTGCAGCAGCACCTGCAGCGGCGGCGCGTGGTGCGGGCGTTGCGCACTGAGGCGAGCCGCGGTGCGTTCGCGATCGACCGTGTGCACCCACGCAAAGCGTTCGGCGACTTCGCGCGTCTTGTTCGACTGCAGCTGGCCGATGAAATGCCAGCGCGCGGCATCGAGGTCGGCGAGTTCGTCGACCTTGGCGGCGCCCTCCTGGACATAGTTCTCGCCGAAGTCGCGCTGGCCGGCCGCGTACGCGTCGCGCACCATCGACGACGGATGCAGCTTGCTCACCGCGAGCAGGCAGATCGTCGCGGGGTCGCGGCCGGCGCGCGCCGCGGCCGCGGCGATGCGTTCGCGCACCGACTGCAGCGCGGCGGGTGAGAACTGCGGAGCGGTTAACATATTGGGCTCTGAGGGCCTGATCTATACTGCGTCCCGCCTGCAGACCCCGGCCGCGTCCGGACCGGGAGTGCGGGCCCAGGGAGCCCCGATGGCCGTTGACATTGCCCAGTTGTTGGCCTTCGCCGTCAAGAACAAAGCCTCCGACCTGCACCTGTCGTCGGGCGTGCCGCCCATGATCCGCGTCGACGGCGACATGAAGCGGATCAACATGCCAGCGCTGACGCACAAGGAAGTGCACAGCATGGTGTACGACATCATGAATGACAAGCAACGGAAGGCGTACGAAGAGTTCTACGAAACCGATTTTTCGTTCGAGATCCCGAAGCTCGCGCGCTTCCGCGTCAATGCGTTCAACCAGAACCGCGGGGCGGCTGCGGTCTTCCGCAGCATCCCCTCGGTCGTGCTCTCGCTCGACGACCTGAACGCGCCGAAGATCTTCAAGGACGTCTCGATGCAGCCTCGCGGCCTGGTGCTCGTCACCGGCCCGACGGGCTCGGGCAAGTCGACGACGCTTGCCGCGATGATCAACTACATCAACGACAACCGGCCGGACCACATCATCACGATCGAGGATCCGATCGAGTTCGTGCACGAGTCCAAGCGCTGCCTGATCAACCAGCGCGAGGTCCACCGCGACACGCTCGGGTTCAGCGAGGCGCTGCGCTCGGCCCTGCGCGAGGACCCCGACGTGATCCTGGTCGGCGAAATGCGCGACCTGGAGACCATCCGGCTCGCGCTCACGGGCGCCGAGACCGGCCACCTCGTGTTTGGCACGCTGCACACGAGCTCGGCGGCCAAGACCATCGACCGCATCGTCGACGTGTTCCCGGCGGCCGAGAAGGAGATGGTGCGCGCGATGCTCTCCGAGTCGCTGCGCGCGGTGATTTCACAGACGCTGCTCAAGCGCATCGGCGGCGGCCGCATCGCGGCGCACGAGATCATGACCGGCACGCCGGCGATCCGGAACCTGATCCGCGAGGGCAAGATCGCGCAGATGTACTCGGCGATCCAGACCGGCCAGGCGGCCGGCATGCAGACGCTCGACCAGTGCCTCAAGGAACTGCTGCAGAAGGGCCTGATCACCAAGGAAGAAGCCCGCTTCCGCGCGCAGAACAAGGAGGAGTTCTAGGCCGACGCCGCGCCCAGCGCGCAACGTCAGGCCTGAGAGCGAGCACACATGGACCGCGATCAAGGCATCAAGCTCATGCAGGACCTCCTGCGCCGCATGGTCGAGCGCAAGGGGTCGGATCTGTTCATCACGGCGGGCTTCCCGCCGGCGATCAAGATCGACGGCGAGATCAAGCCGCAGACGAACCAGCCGCTCACGCCCGAGCAGGCGCAGCTGCTCGTGCGCGCGATCATGAACGACCGGCAGACGAAGGAATTCGACGCGACGCGCGAGTGCAACTTCGCGATCGCGCCGCCGGGCATCGGCCGCTTCCGCGTGAGCGCGTTCGTGCAGATGGGGCTCACCGGCGCGGTGCTGCGCACGATCAACGCCAAGATCCCGACGATCGAGGAACTCGACCTGCCGCCGATCCTCAAGGAGATCGTGCTGTCGAAGCGCGGCCTCGTGATCCTGGTCGGCGCGACCGGGTCGGGCAAGTCGACTTCGCTCGCGGCGATGGTCGACTACCGCAACGAGAAGACGCGCGGCCACATCATCACGATCGAGGACCCGATCGAGTACGTGCACGCGCACCGCAACTGCGTCGTCACGCAGCGCGAGGTCGGCGTCGACACCGAGTCCTGGCACATGGCGCTCAAGAACACGCTGCGCCAGGCCCCCGACGTGATCCAGATCGGCGAAATCCGCGACCGCGAGACGATGGAGTACGGCATCCAGTTCGCCGAAACCGGCCACCTGGTGCTCGCGACGCTGCACGCCAACAGCGCCAACCAGGCACTCGACCGCATCATCAACTTCTTCCCGGAAGACCGGCGCGAGCAGTTGCTGATGGACCTGTCGCTCAACATCCGCGCGATGATCTCGCAGCGTCTCGTGCCGCGCGAAGCCGGCAAGGGCCGCATCGCGGCGATGGAAATCCTGCTCAACACGCCGCTGATCGCCGACCTGATCTTCCGCGGCGAGGTCGCGGCGATCAAGGAAATCATGGCCAAGTCGAACCGGCTCGGCATGAAGACCTTCGACCAGGCCCTGTACGAGCTGTTCGAGACGGGCGTGATCTCGTACGAGGAGGCCTTGCGCAACGCCGACTCGAAGAACGAGATCCGGCTCCGGATCAAGCTGGAGAGCAAGCGCAAGGATGCGCACGCGAAGGACGACACCGGTTCGCTGCGCATCCTCGAGGAAGAAGAGTAATCGCCCATGGGCGCCAACCCCGACGCCGACAACACGACCGCACCGCACGAGAAGCTCGTCGGCGACACGACACTCGGCGCGGGCGGCGCGGAGACGGGGCGCAGCTTCGTGCTCAACACGAAGCCGCTGTTCAAGCTGATGGTCGAGAAGAAGGCGTCCGACCTGTTCTTCACCTCGAACTCCCCGATCAAGATCAAGATCGAGGGCAAGATCATCCCGGTCAACCGGCAGGTGCTGACGGCCGAGCAGGTCCAGCAGGCCGCCTACGGCCTGATGAACCAGGAGCAGATCGACTACTTCCAGCAGGAGCTCGAGATCGACTTCGCGGTCTCGGAGCCCGGGCTCGGCCGCTTCCGTGTCAACGTGTTCCACCAGCGCGGCAATCCGGCGATGGTGCTGCGCTACATCACCGCGGAAATGCCCTCGCTCGAGGAGCTGGGCCTGCCGCCGATCATGAAAGAACTGGTCATGATCAAGCGCGGCCTGGTGCTCATGGTGGGCGCCACCGGCTCGGGCAAGTCGACGTCGCTCGCCGCGATGATCAACTACCGCAACGAGAGCGCCTCCGACCACATCCTGACGGTCGAGGACCCGATCGAGTTCCTGCACCGGAACAAGAAGTCGATCGTGAACCAGCGCGAGGTCGGGCTCGACACCAAGTCATTCCACCGCGCGCTGCGCAGCGCCATGCGCGCCGCGCCCGACGTGATCCTGATCGGCGAGATCCGCGACCGCGAGTCGATGGAGTACGCGATCACGTTCGCCGGCACGGGCCACCTGTGCCTCGCGACGCTGCATGCGAACAACGCGGCCGAGACGCTCGACCGCATCATCAACATGTTCCCGCGCGACCAGCACGCGCAGGTGTTCCTCGACCTGTCGCAGTACCTGCGCGCGGTCGTCTCGCAGCGCCTGGTCACGGGCAAGGACGGCAAGCGGTGCGCGGCCATCGAGGTGCTGCTCAACACGCCGCACGTGCAGGAACTGGTGAAGAAGGGCGACGTCGTCGGCGTCAAGGAAGCGCTGGTCAAGAGCAGCGAGAAGGGCATGCAGTCCTTCGACACGGCCCTCTACAAGCTGTTCCTCGACGGCAAGGTCACGCTCGAGGAGGCGATCGGCAACGCCGACTCGCGCACCAACCTCGAGGCGAAGATCAACTTCGGCTGAGTTCGCGCTCGCGCAGGATCTGCGCCGAGAGAGCGCGCAGGTCGGTCTTGGGGCGGGCCGGACGCACGGCGTGCGGGGAGCGCGCCTCTTTCGAATACGGGTCGAAGCCCTCGTTGGCCGGCTTCGACGGCTCGACGAAGTTCTCGAGCAGCGACAGCGCGTCGGTCTGCAGCAGGTCGTGCAGGGCCTCGGGCGACTGCACCTCGGCGGCCGTGTGCCAGACCGCATTGCCGCGATCGTCGTGCACCACGCGGCCGGCGGTCGGGTTCATCCTCGATTGATTGCGCAACGCCATCACCCCGATCGTATCGAGCTGTCGCGCGGCAATGCCGCGCGTCGTGGCTCGCAGCCACGCGCGGGCGCAATGGTCGTGTTCACGTGCCGCGGGGTCAGTAGGGGTCTTCCACAGCAGGCAACGCGAATTACCGCGAGTGGCCGCGCGGCACGGCCGTGTTGCGCGGCGTACCCGCCGAAGCGATGGATCCGGAATGGGTACATGTCGATCGGGACCGTCGATCGGCGCCGCGCCGACGGGCGACGGGATCAGGCGGCCGGCGGGTAGACCGCGTCTGCCTCGAACACCGGACCGTCCACGCACACGCGCTTCATCGCGAGCGAACCGTCCGGCTGCACGACCGGCACCGCGCACCCGGCGCAGCCGCCGACACCGCAGGCCATGAACTCTTCGAGCGACACCTGGCAGGGCACGCCGAAGCGTCGCGCGACACGGGCGGTCGCCTGCAACATCGGCGTCGGCCCACAGGCGAACATTTCCACTTCGGCCAGCGCACCCGCGTCGAGCGATTCGAGCCAGCGCGCGGCGAGGTCCGTCACGTAGCCGTGGAAGCAGCCCGGGAAACCGCCGAAGCTCGCGAGCCGGCTGCCGATGCCCCAGTCGTCGAGCAGCGGCATGCAGGCGATGGCTTCCGGCGGCAGCCCCGGCAGCAGGATCTGCGACGGCCGGGCCTTGAACGGGAACTCGATCTCCGAGCCCATCAGCACGAGCGGTTTCCAAGCAGCTTCAGCGGCGCGAGCCTTGAGGGACTCGGCGAGGAACACCATCGGCGGGATGCCGACGCCGCCGCCGACCAGCAGCGTGCGCGGCCGGTCGGTGTGCGCGACGAAGCCCTGGCCGATCGGGCCCAGCACGCTGATCGTCGCGCCGATCGGCTGCTTGGACAGCGCGTCGAGCCCGGCGCCCACGACCTTGTAGAGGATGTCGATCCAGCCTTCCTGCGCGTTGGCGCGCATCAGCGACAGCGGCCGTCGCATCGGACGCTCGGCGTCGCAGGTCAAGTGCACGAAACTGCCGGGCGTGGCGGCGGCGGCGCACCGCGGCGCATGCAGCCGGATCACGTACTGACGACCCGGGTACTCCTGCTGCGCCAGCAGCTTGCCGTCCTCGACGAAGATCGAGCCGCGGTGCTCGCGCTCGGCGGCGGGTTTGCCGGTGGTGCGACCGGGGGCGTCGATGCTGCAGGCGGTGGCGTTCGACAAGGTTCGGGTTCTCTCTGCTGTGGCGGACGGTCAGCCGACGCGACGGCCGGCTTCGACGTTGCGGAGCTGGACGTTGCGCACGATGGTCGCGAGCACGGCCATGCGCACGGCGACGCCGTTGCGGACCTGCTGCTGCACGGCCGACTGCGGGCCGTCGGCGACCTCGTTGGTGATCTCGACGCCGCGGTTCATCGGGCCGGGGTGCAGCACGATCGCGTCCTTGTGCGCGAGGCGGATCGTGTGCTCCGTGATGCCCCATTCGCGCAGGAACGCGTCGACGTCGGGGATCTGGCTCGTGTCCATGCGCTCCTTCTGGATGCGCAGCGCCATGATCACGTCGACGCCGCGCAGCCCGTCCTCGAGCGACGAGTAGCGCTTCGCGCCCGGCAACTCGTCGTCGCCGGGCAGCAGCGACGCGGGCGACACGAGCCGCAGCTCGCCGACGCCGAGCGTCTGCAGCGCCGTGCCGCTCGACCGTGCGACGCGCGAGTGCCTGATGTCACCCACGATCGCGACGCTCAATGCGCTGAAGTCGGCCCCCTTGCGCTGGCGGATCGTCAGCATGTCGAGCAGGCCCTGGGTCGGGTGCGAGACGTGCGCCTCGCCCGCGTTGAGCACGCTCACGTGTGGCTGCACGTGCGCGGCGACGAAGGCCGGGACGCCCGGCTCCGAGTCGCGCATGACGAACACGTCGACGTGCATCGCCTGCAGCGTGTAGATCGTGTCGAGCACCGTCTCGCCCTTGACCCGCGAGGACGACTGCATGTCGAGGTTCACGACGTCGGCGCCGAGCCGCTTGGCCGCGAGTTCGAACGAGACGCGCGTGCGCGTGCTCGGCTCGAAGAACAGGTTGGCGACCGTGCGCCCCGCGAGGCTGCCGTCGCGCGCCGCCATGTCGCCGGGGTGGCGGACGTAGAACTGCGCGAAGTCGAGCAGTCCGTTGAGTTCGTCGTGCGTGAGCCCGTCGAGCGTCAGCAGGTGGCGCAGGCGGCCGGCTTGGTCGCGCTGCAGGTCTCGGCCGGTGTCGATCTTCAAGCGGAACTCCCCAGTGGGAAGTGGGGAAGAGTCTAGAGTCTAGAGTTCAGTCGGAAGGGGAGGCGCGTTGCGCCCAACCGCCGCAGGCGGCCTCTGTTTCCGACTAGACTCTGGACTCTTAACTCTAGCCACTTCTTCCTCTCATCCACGTCTCGAGCAGCAGTCGCGCGGCGTTCGCGTCGATGTCCTCGGGCCGGATCCGTCGCGACCGCGCGCCCGAACGGCGCTCGTGGCGCAGCTCGTCGTACGCGGCAGCGGACGTCAGGCGTTCGTCGACGAAGTCCACGGGCAGCCGGCTGCGCCGCGCGAGCTTGTCACCGAAGGCGCGGCAGGCTGCGGTCGTGGTGGTCTCCGAACCGTCCATATTATAAGGGACGCCGACGAGCAGCCGGGTCGGCCCCCACTGGGCAATGCACGTATCGACGGCCGTCCAGTCGGGGGTTCCGCTCCGCGACGGCAGCACCCCGACGGCCGAGGAACTCTGCGTCAGGGTCTGGCCGACCGCGACGCCGATGCGGCGCGTGCCGTAATCGAAGGCCAGCAGGACCTCTCCACGGCCGGCGGCCGGCGAGGGGGGCGTTGGCTCCTGGACCACTGCGGCTGCGTTCAGTCAGGCGTGGCCGGCGTCGCTGCTGAGCGAGCGCAGATCCACGCCGAGCAGGCGTGCCGCCGCCTGCCAGCGCTGTTCGACCGGCGTCCCGAACAGCACGCGTTCGTCCGCGTCGACCGTGAGCCAGGCGTTGCGCGCCATCTCCTCCTCGAGCTGGCCCGCATCCCAGCCGGCATAACCGAGCGCAATGACCGCGCTCGCGGGGCCTTCGCCCGCGGCGAGCGCATCGAGGATGTCGCGCGACGTGGTCAGGTGCATCTTTTCGGAGAACGGCAGCGAGGACTCCCACTTGCCGGCCGGCGAGTGCAGCACGAACCCGCGTTCGGTCTGCACCGGGCCACCGCGCAGCACCGGCTGTTCGTTGACGCGCGACCGCGTCGCGTCGAGGCCGAGCTGCTCGAACACTTCGCCGAGCGTCATCGGCAGCGTGCGGTTGATGACGATGCCGAGCGCCCCGCGTTCGCTGTGCTCGCACACGAGCGTCACGGTCTGCGCAAAATTGGGATCGTCCATCGCGGGCATCGCGATGAGGAACTGGTTGGTGAGGTAATTCGCCACGATGGCGACAGTATCGCGCTACGGGCCCGTCGTGAATACCGCACCGTTGCCGCCGAGGCGTCCATCGAGGAACTGCCATTCGTATGCAAAGCGGAGCACGGGGTAGCGTTCGCGCAACGCCGGTGCAAACGGGTCGAACGGCGCCGCGAGACGGACGATGCCGACCGCGGCCTGGTCGAGCTCGGCGTGACCGCTCGAACGACGCACGAGCACCGATTCGAGCGAGCCATTCGCGCGGATCGCGACCTCGAGCACCGGGTTGCCGCTCATGCCGCGGCGGCGCGCCTCGTTCGGGAAGTTGAGCGTGCCGACACGCTCGATGCGCCGCTTCCAGCCGTCGAGGTACGCCGCGATCGCGGACTCGCGCGTGTCGGCGAGCAGCTTGCCGTCGGCGGCGCGCTGGCCCCGCAGGTGCATTTCGCGGTCGCTGACTGCAGCGTTGAGGCCCACGGTCGGCGGTGGCGGCAGCGGCTGCGCCTGGTACACGGGCGGGCTGTCGGGGACGTCGGCACCCGTCGGCAGGCGTGCGGCATCGAGCGCGCGTCGTGCGAGCACCGACACCTGCCCGCGCGCCACGTCCGGCGTCGCTTGTTCCAGCGCGGGGTCCACCGGGACGGCGAGCCGTTCGGTCGGTTCCGGGCGTGCCTCGGGCAACGAACTGCGTCGCGCCGCCTCGCTGGTGCCGGCGCCCTTCTGGTTGCGCTGCGCGAGGTAGGCCGCGTCGTCGTTGGACTGCGGGTCGTCCGGGCCGGGCGCGACCAGCAGGATCTCGAGCGTCGGCAGGGGGCGGTCGGTGGCGGGCGGCGCCGTGAAACGGACGCCGAGGATGAACAGTCCGTGTGCAAGCGCGGCGAGAAAGACCGCCGTCACCAGCCGGTCGTTCACCGGGTCGCGTCGACGCGATGCGCTTGCCGTGGCCATGTCGTCGGTCCTAGCGTGCCGCGATCCGGCGCGCGATCGCGTCCATCAGGGTGCCCGCGATGTCGATGCCGAACTGCCGGCCGAGTTCGCGCACGCCGGTCGGGCTCGTGACGTTGATCTCGGTCACGTAGCCGCCGATCACGTCGAGGCCCACGAACAGCATGCCGCGCTCGCGCAGCACGGGGCCGATCTGGGCGGCCAGCCAGCGGTCGCGCTCGTCGAGCGGCCGGCCGACGCCCTTGGCACCTGCAGCGAGGTTGCCACGATTGTCCGCTTCGGTAGGTATCCGCGCCAGCGCGTAGGGCACGGGCTCGCCGTCCACGAGGATCACTCTCGAATCACCGGTCGTCACGATGTCGGGGATGTAGCGTTGCACGATTGCGTAACGCGTGCCGTACTCGGTGAGCGTTTCGAAGACCACGTTCGCATTCTTGTCGCCGAGGTCGACGACGAAGATCGAACGCCCGCCCATGCCGTACAGCGGCTTGCAGACGACCCGGCCGTGCTCGCGCAGGAAGCCGTGCATGTCGGCCATGTCGCGCGTGATCAGCGTCGGCGCGCAGCACTGCGGGAACCAGGCCGTGTAGACCTTCTCGTTCATGTCGCGCAGGCCCTGCGGCCGGTTCACGACCAGCGCGCCCTGCAACTCGGCCCGCTCGAGGATGTAGGTGGAGTAGATGTACTCGGTGTCGAACGGCGGGTCCTTGCGCATCAGGACCACGTCGAAGTCGCCGAGCCGCGACACGACGGGCTCGCCGTGCGTGAACCAGTCCGTGTCGTGCTCGCGCACCTCGAGCGGCCGGGCGCGGCCCATCGCCACGCCGTCACGGAGCCAGAGGTCGCCGAGCTCGAGGTAGTGCAGCTCCCAGCCGCGCTGCCGTGCCGCCAGCAGCATCGCGAGCGTCGTGTCCTTTTTCGGCTTGATGTGCTCGATCGGATCCATGACGACGGCGAGGCGGATGGACTGGTTCGACATGCGGACTCCGGTCGGGCGCGGCCCCGCGCGAGGCCATTGTGATGGCCGTCATGGTATCGAAAGGCGCCAATGGCAGGGGGGTGACCAATATGTTAAAACCCCCGCGCGAGCAGTGGACTCGCGCTTAGCGTCGCACAGCGCGCACGCGTCTCTACGCATCCGAGGGTGAGCAGGGCATGGACAACACGGCAGCCAGCAACAGCCGCCCACGGCTGGCCGGTCTCAAGGTGCTGGTCATCGACGACAGCAAGACGATCCGCCGCACGGCCGAGACGCTGCTGGCACGCGAGGGATGCGAGGTCTTCACCGCGGTGGACGGCTTCGACGCGCTGTCGAAGGTCGCCGACCACCAGCCCGACATCGTCTTCGTGGACATCATGATGCCGCGGCTCGACGGCTACCAGACCTGTTCGCTGATCAAGCACAACAAGGTCTTCCGCTCGATCCCGGTCATCATGCTGTCGAGCAAGGACGGGCTCTTCGACCGCGCCCGCGGCCGCATCGTCGGCTCCGAGCATTACCTGACCAAGCCTTTCACGCGCGAAGAACTGCTGAGCGCGATCGAGACGCACGTCCATCGCGCCTGAGCGCTCCCGTTTCCGGAGGTTTTCCCGTGGCACTGGTTCTGATCGTGGACGACTCGCCGACCGACGTTCACGTCATGCAGAAGGCGCTCGAGCAGCACGGCTTCCGCACGGCGGCCGCCGCCGACGGCAGCGAGGGCCTCAGGCTCGCGCGCGAGATGCACCCGGACCTGATCCTGATGGACATCGTCATGCCGGGTGTCAACGGCTTCCAGGCGACCCGTGAGCTCGCCAACGACCCGCAGACGCGCAAGATCCCGGTGATCATGGTGACCTCGAAGTCACAGGAATCCGATCGCGTGTGGGCCCTGCGCCAGGGTGCCGTCGATTACATCGTGAAGCCCGTCGCCACGGAGCAGCTCGTGCGCAAGGCGCAGGCCGCGATCGCGACCTGACGCGCATGCAAGATGCCACCGGCCTGCGTTCGCTGCGCGAACGCCCCTTCGACCTGCTGCGCGAGATCGACCGTCGCGCGCGCGCTGCTGCGCAGGGCCAGACCGAAGCCACCGCAAGCGGCTCTGAATGGGTCGGCGTCGCGTTCCGCCTCGGCGGCGAGGCGTTCCTGCTCGCCCGCGAGGAAACGCGCGAGGTGCTCGCATACCCCGCCGCGATCACGCGCGTGCCGGGCGCGCGCAGCTGGATCCGCGGCCTCTCCAACGTCCGTGGGCAGTTGCTGCCCGTCGTCGACCTGCGTGCGTTCCTCGGCGCCGGCGCGACAACGGTGACGCGCACCAGTCGCGTGCTGGTCGCGAACCACCGTGAAATCCCGGCCGGGCTCGTCGTCGACGAAGTGATGGGGTTCCGTCGCTTCTACGAGGGCGAGTTCTCCGCCGACCTGCCGCCCACGCTGTTGCGTTGCGAGCGGTACCTGGCCGGCGCGTTCAAGCGCGGCGCCGAAGTCTGGCCCGTGTTCAGCGTGAAAACGCTGCTCGAGAGCCCGCAGTTCATGCAGGCCGCGGCGTCCTAGCAGCGCCCTTGAAAAGTATGGTGCATCCATGACCCAGAGAATCGACGCCGCCCGCCTGCAGCCGCTGCTGCTCGGCGTGGCGTTCGCCGCCGCGCTGCTGGCGGCGCTCACGCTGGTGCTGGCCGGGCGTGCCATGCAGCAGCAGTCGCAACTGCGCGAACACATGGCGTCGCTCACCTCGCTGTCGCAGAACATACCGCTGCAGGCCGGTGCGGCCGTGCGCGGGTCGGCCCCCGCCTTCGACGCGCTCGGGGCCTCGCGCGCGCGCCTCGAGCGCGTCATCGACGAAATCGACGCCGGCAAGTCCTCGTACAGCCTGCTCGCGAGCCCCAGCGCGCGCGTGCTGGGCAAGGAGACCGGCTGGCCGGCGCTGCTCGAACAGTCGCAGGCGGTGCTCGACGGCCGCGCCGCGGCGCTGCAGGCCCAGCAGACGGCGGCCGCGGTGCGTGAAAGCACGCCGCACCTGCTGTCGGCCGCGGCCGGCGTGCTCAAGGCCATGGGGCCAGCGCGACCCGAGGCGATCAACCGCAGCTTCGAGCGTTTCGAGCTGCGTGCGCAGGCGATCGAGCAGGACCTGGCCGCACTCGCCGACGGCACCGCGCCGGTCGAAGCCGTCGCGCGACGCCTCACCGACAGCCTGGAGTTCATGGCGCAGGTCTCGGGCGGCGTGGCCGGCGAGCCCAATCCGCTCGGCCTGGCCGCGGCGACGGGCGAAGCGGCGCCGGCCGCGCAGGCGCTGCACCAGGCGTTCACGGCCGAGGCCGAGCGCGTGCGCGCCGTGATCGCGCTGGCCGACGAGCTCGAGCAGATGCAGGCGGCGCGCAACGCGCTCACGGAGACCGGGGCGACGCTCAGCGGCGGCCTGGCGCAGATCGACACGAGCGGTGCGACACGCACCGGCAGCGTGCTCGCCAGCCCGTGGCTGCCGTTGTTCTTCATTGTCGTCGCGCTGCTCGCGCTCGCGGTAGCCACCTGGCTGCAGCGCGAGCTCGCGGCGCTGCGCAAGGCGGCCGAGCAGCAGGCGCGCCAGAACGAGCGCAACCAGCAGGCGATCCTGCGGCTGCTCGACGAACTGTCGAGCCTCGCCGACGGCGACCTCACCGTGCAGGCGACCGTCACCGAGGACATCACCGGCGCAATCGCCGACTCGATCAACTACGCGATCGAGGCGCTGCGCGAGCTCGTCGTCACGATCAACGATTCCTCCGTGAAGCTCGACGCTGCGACGCGCCAGACGCAGGCCTTGTCGACGCACCTCGCCAAGGCGTCGTCTGCGCAGTCCAAGCAGATCGCCGCCGCGTCGGAGTCGATCGCCGCGATGGCATCGTCGACCGAGGAAGTGTCCGGCAATGCCGAGCGTTCGGCCGACGTCGCACGGCACTCCGTCGACATCGCCCACAAGGGCGGCGACGCCGTGCGCCGCACGATCGACGGCATGAACGCGATCCGCGAAAACATCCAGGAGACCTCCAAGCGCATCAAGAGCCTGGGCGAGAGCTCGCAGGAAATCGGCAACATCGTCGAGCTGATCAACGACATCGCCGAGCAGACCAACATCCTCGCGCTGAACGCCTCGATCCAGGCCTCGATGGCCGGTGAGGCCGGGCGCGGCTTTGCCGTCGTCGCCGACGAAGTGCAGCGGCTCGCCGAACGTGCGGCCAACGCGACCAAGCAGATCGAAGTGCTCGTGCGCACGATCCAGGCCGACACCAACGAGGCGGTCGTGTCGATGGAACGCACCACGACCGACGTCGTCGGCGGCGCGCTGCTCGCGGAAAACGCCGGCGCCGCGCTCGAGGAGATCGAGCAGGTCTCGAACCAGATCGCGAGCCTCGTGCAGAACATCTCGGCGAGCTCGCGCCAGCAGGCCGGCGTGTCGCAGAGCATCTCGCGCAACATGCAGGTGCTGCGCGAGATCAGCTCGCAGACGGCCGAGAGCACCACGGCCACCTCGACCTCGATCGGCAAGCTCGCCGAACTCGCCGCACAGCTCCGCAAGTCGGTCGCCGGGTTCCGGCTGCCGGGCGCGCTCGCGGCGGGCGCCACCGGCGAGTACCCGATCCTGCGCGGCGACGCTTCGGGCTCGCCGTCGCCGGCGTCCGTCACGGACGGCACGGTCAACGTGCGCCGTATCGGCGGTCTCACAGGCTGATTTCCCGGACGCGCGACGTGACGCACACATCCCTGCCGTTCGCGACGGTCGACGAGGCCCACGCCTCGCTGCTGGTGATCTCGCGCGAGGTCGCGGTCGAACTCAACGAGGCCCGCGCTGGGCTCGAGGCCTTCGGCGACAAGCCGCAGGATCGCGGTGCGCTGCACCGGTTCGCGGCCCACATCCACCTCGCGCGCGGCGCCTTGCGGCTGGCCGAGGTCTATGGCGGTGCGCTGCTCGCCGAGGAGATGGAGCACGTCGCGCGCTACGTCGACGCGCATTCCGGCGAAGGCCGCGCCGACACCGACGGCCTCGACGCGCTGATGCGCGCGATGGAACAGTTGCCCGCCTACGTCGAGCGCGTGGCCACCGGCGCGCGCGACATCCCGCTCGTGCTGCTGCCGCTGCTGAACGACCTGCGTGCGGTGCGCGGTGCGGCGCTGCTTTCGGAAGGCACGCTGCTCATGCTCAACCTGCGCTCCGAGGCGCAGGCGCGGCCGTCGTCGCCGTATTCCGGTGACCGCGAGCTCGCCGAGCTGGCGCGCAAGCTGCGGCCGCGGTTCCAGCTCGCGCTGCTCGGCTGGATCCGTGGCGAGAAGGTCGACGACAGCCTGCACCACCTCGCCGAGATCGCGGCGCAGTTCCAGCAGGCGGCCTCCACGCAGCCGCTGTTCCAGTTGTGGTGGGTGGTCGGTGCGCTGCTCGAGGCGCTGCGCGCCGGCGGCATCGAGGCCACCGCCTCGGTCAAGCGCCTGCTCGGCCACGTCGACCGCGAGACTAAGCGGCTCGCCGAGCAGGGCGAGCAGCGGTACTCCGAGACACCGCCGGTCGACGTGCTCAACAACCTGCTCTACTACATCGCGCAGAGCACGCAGGCCGGCCCGGTCGTCAGCGAGGTCCGCCAGTCCTTCGGGCTCGACGACATGGTCGCGACGCACGCGGCCGACAGCGCCGAGGCCGCCGACACGCTGTCGGCACCGAGCGTGCGGTTGATGCGCACCGTCGCGGCCGCGATCCGCGAGGATCTCACGCGCACCAAGGACGTGCTCGACATCTTCGTGCGCAAGGGCGCGACGCAGGTCGACGACCTCGCTCCGCAGCTCGAGATGCTCCGCAAGATCAGCGACACGCTCGGAGTGCTCGGCCTCGGCGCGCTGCGTGCGCGCGTCGAAGGCGAGCTCGAGGCGCTCAAGGCGATCGTCGAGCGCCGCATCGCACCCGACGACGCGGCGCTGCTCGGCATTGCGGCCGCGTTGATCGCGGTCGAGGACAGCCTCGACTCGCAGCTGCTGCGGCTGATCCTGCCGAGCACGGACAAGGGCGACGCGCCCGGCGACGAACCGACCGACGAGGAGTTCCGCCAGGTCCAGGAGGCGGTGCTGCGCGAATGCATCGTCAACATGGCGCGGATCAAGGAGGCGGTCACGCATTCGCTCTCGGCGCCGGCCGAGGCGCAGGGGCTCGACCAGGTGCCGCAGCTCGTGCGCGGCATCACGGCCGGGCTGCTGATGCTCGGCAAGCAGCGCGCGGTCGAGGTCATGGAGCACGTCGGACGTGCGCTTGGCAACATCGTGCGACCGGTCGAAGGATCGCTCGCCCCGGCAAGGCTCGAGCGCCTCGCCGACGCGGTCGTCGCGGTCGAGTACTACATGGAGACGCTGCAGGCCGGTCGTGCCGACCAATGGCAGATGCTCGATGCCGCCGACGCGCGCCTGCTGGAAATCGAACCCGTGCAGGCCCGGGGCGCGTCGTCGCGGGACCTTGTGGTCGCGACGCCTGCTGCCGAGCCTCCGGTGGCAATGCCTGCTCCCGCGGCTGCGCCCGAGGACGTTTCGCACGTGCCTGCGACGGCGCCTGCCACCGCGTCGCCGCACGTCGTGGCCGCGCACGCCGCGCCGACGGTCGTCGACCCCGAGTTCCTCGCGCTGTTCGTCGAGGAAGCGCGCGAGAACGTCGAGCGTCTCGAGGTGCTGTTCCCGCAGTGGGAGCAGAACCCGCTGGACGCCGAGGCGCTGCGCGACCTGCGGCGCGCATTCCACACGCTCAAGGGCAGCGGTCGCATGGTCGGCGCGCGTCGCGTGGGCGAGTTCTCGTGGAGCGTCGAGTCGCTGCTGAACCGCGTGATCAGCCAGACGCTGCAGCGCACGCCGGAAATCGTCGCGGTCGTGCGCGACGCCGTGCTGGCGATGCCGCAGCTGATCGACGAAATCGACGGCGGACACCCGGCCTCGATCGACATCGCCGCCCTCATGGCGCGGGCCGATGCGATCTCGGGCCGCGAGGGGCCCGCCCTGCCGAGCGCGGCGACCGTGCCGGTGGCGGCTGCGTCGATTCCCGTGTTGCCGGAGCCCGTCGCGCCCGAATCCGCGCCTGCGGCGAGTGTCGAAGGTGCGTCCGCCGAAGCCGAGCTGGCCGTACCCGGGACGGCAGCGGCGTCCGCCGCAGGGTCCGACGACGAGTCGACGATGGACCCGGTCCTGCGCGAGATCTTCCGCAAGGAGACGGCCGGCCATGTGCTCGTGGTGCGCGAGTACCTCGAGCGCTGCAGCCGCGGCGTCGCGCCGCATCCGGTGACCGAAGCGCTGTATCGCGCCTGTCACACGCTCAGTGGCATCGCCAAGACTGCGGGCGCACGGCAGGGCATCAAGGTCGCCGAGCCGATGGAGCGCTATGTCCGCAAGCTGCACGACAACGGCCATGGGCTCGAGCCCGAGGCCGTGGCCCTGCTCGGCGAGACCGTGCACCTGCTCGAAACCGTCGCCGAACACGTCGACGAGGACACCGGCTTCTTCCCGGAACAGGGCCGCGTCGCGGCACGCTGGGAACAGCTCGAGCGCACGCTCGACGCCGAACTGACGCGCCTGGCCGAAGCGGCCGAACGCACGCTCGGCGACGCCTGGCGGCCGGCCGCGGCCGGGATCGACGTGCCGGCGGCCGTTACCGCTGACGTCGTCGTTGCGGTTCCGGTCTTCGACGAACCGCCGTTCGAAACGATCGATCTCGATGCCGACGTCGTGCTGGAGGACCTTGCCGCCGAGGCGCCCGAGGTCTTTGCGAGCGGCGAGACGACGATCGATGCGCCGCCGCCGTTCGCACCGGTCGCGGCCGAGGACCACACCGAGCCGTCGCTGCCGCGCCTCGGCGACGACCTGCTGCGCATGGGCGAGGCCGACGAGGACTCGACGGCACGCCACGAGGCGCTGACGGAGCGGCTCGACATCGAGCCGGTGAAGCCGTCCGTGCCGGTGCCGCCGTTCGAGCTGCGCCTGCCCGACGATGACGAGGACGACGAACAGGACGCCGACTTCGACGCCGACATCGCCGCGATCTTCGGCGAGGAGGCGACGGAGCTGCTCGAGCAGTCCGACGTCGCGTTTGCGCGCTGGCGCGCCGACCGTGCCGACCGCAGCCAGGTCACCGAACTCAAGCGCCTGCTGCACACGCTCAAGGGCGGCGCGCGCATGGCCGGCATCCGGGCCATGGGCGACCTCAGCCACGAACTCGAGTCGTTCCTCGAACAGGTCGAGTCGGACGCCTCGCGCGGCGACACGGCGACGCTCGACCTGCTGCAGGCATCGCTCGACGAGCTGCACCGCATGCGCGAGCTGGCGAACGGCGGCCAGCGCATCGCGCCGGCGACGGGGCTGATCGCGCGCATCCGTGGCAGTTCCGCAGCGACGCCGACGCCGACGCCAACGGCGATCGCTGAACCGGTCGTCGCGGACGCACCGGCGCCGATTGCACCGACGGCCGAAGCCGTGCCGCCGCCGACGGCCGAGGTTGAGTCGAACGTGCCGGAGACGTCGACGGACGAGCCGACGCTGGAAGCGCCGATCATCGACGAGAGCCGGCTCGCCGACCAGGGCTTCGTCGCCGAAGAGATCCTGCTGCCGTCTTCGCTGGATTCGTTCGACCCGGAACCGGCGTCGTTGCCGGAACCGCTGGTCGAAGCCTTGCTGCTCGGCGCGGACACGGCCGAGCCTGCGCCGGGCATCGAAGTCGCCGAGACAGCTCCGTCGACGTCCGGCATCGAGGTCACCGAGACCGCGGCGGTCGAGGAGACCGAGCTCGCGGGAGCGGAGCCAATCGACGCTGCGTCCATCGAGCCTGTGTCGGAACCGTTGCCGATCGAGGTCGAGACGCCTGTGGCGACCGGAGAGGCACCGGCAGAGCCCGCCGACGCCGCGCCGACGTGCACGGCTCCTGCCGAACCCATCGAGCCCTCTGCACCTGTCGTGCCTGCCGAGCCGGTGCCGCAGTCCGCGATTGCGTCCTGGCCTTTGATCCAAGCCGAGGTCGCAGCGCCATCGCTGCCGGCCGGGCGAGACAGCGCAGAAGCGGTGGGCCTGCCTCCGGCACAGGACGCGCCCGTGTCGACGGTGGCGCCGTTCGTGGCGTCGACGCCGACGGTCGTCGAGCCGCCGTCGTTGAACGTCGCGGCCTCGCTGGTCCAGCCGGTGTTGCCGGGTCGCGAGCCCGTGGCGCCGTCCGAGCGCGCCGAGCTCGCCCGCGTGGACGCCGAACTGCTCGACGACCTGCTCAACAACGCGGGCGAAGTCAGCATCTTCCGCGCGCGCATCGAGCAGCAGATGACGCTGATCGATTTCAACCTGGCGGAACTCGATCGCACCGTGACGCGCCTGCGCGAGCAGTTGCGCAAGATGGAGCTCGAGACCGAAGCGCAGATCCTGCACCGGCACCAGGACGAAGATGCCGCGCACCGCGCCGACTTCGACCCGCTCGAGCTCGATCGCTATTCGACGATCCAGCAGCTGTCACGCGCCCTGGCCGAATCGGTCAGCGACGTCGCCAGCATCGAGGGGTTGCTCGTCAACCTCAACCGCGAAACGCAGAACCTGCTGCAGCAGCAGGGCCGCGTGGTCACGGAGGTGCAGAACGGGTTGATGCGCACGCGCATGGTGCCGTTCCAGCGCCACGTGCAGAGGCTCACGCGCCTGCTGCGCCAGGTCGCGACCGAAACCGGCAAGAAGGCGGAGCTCGTCGTCGAGGGCGCCTCGGGCGAACTCGACCGCCAGGTGCTCGAGCGCATGCTGCCGCCGTTCGAGCACATGCTGCGCAACTCCGTCGTGCACGGCATCGAGATGCCGGAGCGGCGGCTCGCCGCGGGCAAGCCGGAAACCGGCCGGATCACGATGAAGCTGCAGCGCGAGGGCGCCGAGGTCGTGATCGTCGTCGAGGACGACGGTGCGGGGCTCGACGTGCCCGCGATCCGCGCCAAGGCGCGGCAGATGGGCCTGCTCGAGCCCGGCCAGGAGATCACCGACGAGGAAGCGCTGCAGCTGATCCTCGAGCCCGGTTTCAGCACCGCGAGCCGTCTCACGCAGCAGGCGGGACGCGGCGTCGGCATGGACGTGGTCGCGACCGAGGTCAAGAAGCTCGGCGGCGGCTTTTTCATCGAATCGACGCCCGGGCAGGGCGCGCGGTTCACGATCCGGCTGCCGTTCACGCTGGCCATCACCCAGGCGCTGATCGTTCGCGTGCACGACGAGTTCTTTGCGCTGCCGATGGCGACGGTCGAGGGCGTCGCGCGGCTCGCGCGTCCCGAGATCGAGCGGCACCTCGACGAGGACCCGCCGACGTTCGACTACGGCGGCCACCTCTATCGCTTCCAGCACCTCGGCACGTTCGTCGGCAGCGGTCCGTCGGTGCTGCCGGAGACCGACGCCTCGCTGCCGGTCGTGCTCGTGCGCGCGGGCGAGCATTCGACCGCGCTCGTCACCGACGAACTGGTCGGCAGCCGCGAAATCGTCGTGAAGCCGGTCGGGCCGCAGATCGCCGGCATCCGCGGCGTCTCGGGCGCGACGATCCTCGGCGACGGCCGCATCGTCGTGATCCTCGACATGGGCACGCTGGTGCGCTCGGAGTGGCGCTCGCGGCCGGCCGAGGGCGGACGGGCCGTGCGCGACGACCGCATCTTCGCGCTCGTGGTCGACGACTCGATCACGGTGCGCCGCGTCACGCAGCGCCTGCTCGAACGCAATGGCATGCGCGTGATGACGGCGAAGGACGGCGTCGAGGCGCTGGCGCTGCTGCAGGAGCACGTGCCCGACGTCGTGCTGCTCGACATCGAAATGCCGCGCATGGACGGCTACGAGGTCGCGGCGCACGTGCGCAGCGACGCGCGTCTCGCCGACGTGCCGATCATCATGATCACCTCGCGTGTCGGCGACAAACACCGGGCCCGCGCGATCGAACTCGGCGTCGACGACTACCTCGGCAAGCCGTACCAGGAAAGCCAGCTGCTCGACGCGATCGAGCCGCTCGTGCTCGCGCGCCGACGCCAGCAGTAGACCGAACGACACGGGGCACCGCACCGACATGTTCTCGACCACGGCCACGACCGGCAACGCCACCGACGAGCTCTACTGCCTGCTCGTGCCCCTGGCCGACGACCGGCTGCTGTTGCCGCGGTCGTGTGTGACCGAGGTCATCAACTACCAGGCACCGACGCCGATGGACGGCGCGCCGCCCTGGTACCTCGGCACGATCGCCTGGGGCGGCCGTCGCGTGCCGCTGGTCGCGTTCGAGGGCACGCTCGGCAAGGCCCTGCCGCGCACGAGTGGCCGCACGCGCATCGTCGTCATGCAGGGCATCGGTGGCGGTGCCGTCACCCAGTTCGCCGTCGTGACCCAGGGGTTTCCGCAACTCGTGCGTCTGAGCCCCGACGTCGTCCACCCGGACGACTCGCGCAGCTTCGGCGAGCGCGCACCGATCATCGGCCAGGTCCGCATGGTCAACGAATACCCGCTGATCCCCGACTTCGAGCGGCTCGAGGCGATGATCGCGGAGGAAACCCGCGCCTGAATCGCGGCACGGTCGCATCGACCGTGCGTCCGTCGTAGTCGATGCGGCCCGAGGGCGGCATGTGCACCGCACCCGATCACGGGGGCCTGGATCGGCTCAGCGGATCGGTTCGATCCCGTCGTCGCGCCTGAGCCCGAGCCGGATCGGTCGCGGTGCCCCGTCCGGCGGCACCGTGACTTCCACCCAGAGTTCCCCCGGCTGGACGTCGAGCGTCGGGTCGCGCACGTGCTCGGGCAGGAAGAACGCGACCGGCTGGACCAGTTGCCAGCGGGCGGTCGTCACCGAACCGTCGCCGCGTCGGATGAAGCATGGGCTGCCGGTGCTGGGCAGCCCTGAGGCGGTCGGCTCCTGGGCGACCGCGACGACCGCACCGTCGCGCACCTCGAGGCGACCACAGGCATACGCGCCGTCTGTCGTCGGCCAGCCCGCACCGGCCGTCGACGCCGGCAGCAGGTTCAGTGCGACGTAACGCCCCCGGATCGGCAGGTCCGGATCAAAACCGGCCGACTCCATCCAGGCTCGCGGCAACGTGGCCCGTTCGAAATAAAGCGTGCCGGCCACCGCGCCGATCAACCCGACCTGCAATGCGGCCACCGCGAGGGCACGGGTGAGCGGCGTCACGGCGACGCTCCTTCCATGCGGTCGAGCAATCGCCGCCGGGTACGTTCGAGCAGCCAGCCACCGCCGAGGAACAGCACGCCGAGCACGATCAACCCGAGCGCGCGTCCGAGCTTGTCGAACAGGCTGCTGAAGTAGAACGAGAGCACGGTCAGCGCGAAGCCGACGACCGCAACGTTGATGCGCAACCGGTGGCCGTCGTGCAGGCCCCACCAGGCGAGCCCGGAGCACGCGGCCAGGAACCCGACGTGGATCGCCGCAAGCCCGGCGCTGCCGTCCGCATCGAGCGCCGCCACGGCGACGGCGAACACGGCGGCGACGGCCAGTGGCCAGGCCTCGCGCCCACGCAAGACTGCGCCCAGCAGCAACGGTGCGGCCACGGCCACGCTCCAGCCGAGCAAGAGCCAGCCGGCTGGGAGCGTGGCCGCTGCGTGGGCGCCGCCAAAGCCGTCGAACGCAACGCCGACCACGGCGAGTGCCGCGCCCGCCGGCAGCAGCACCAGTGCGCCCAGACGCGAGAGTGCACGCCGGTTGTCGCTGGTGCGGCGTGGGCCCGCGGCGACCAGGTAGGCCATCGCGCCGAGAAAGACACCTACCGCGGGCGGCGCTGCCAGCACGTCCAGGTCGAACGTGCCGACGAAGCGTGACGCGTCGACGACATGTGCCTGCCAGGCACTGACGAGCCAGGCCGGCACGAGCACCGCGAGCCAGAGCACCTGCGGCCAGTCGCGCAGCAGCCACGCGCCACACGCGGCGCCCAGGGCCCACAGCAGCAGGCCCTCGGGCCAGTGCGCGGCGAGGTTGAACGCCTGGCCGGCGAGGAAGATTGCCGCACCGAGTGCCGCCGTGCCGACGGCGTGCAGCGTGGTCGCGAGCGCGGCCGAACGCGACGCGACGAGCCCGCCACCCAGGTGCAACGCGGCGACGGTCGCAGACAGCAGCGCGAAGCGACCCCACGGCGACAACTCCGCCCAGTGGGCCGCGACGAACAGCAGAACACCGGCCGCCAGCAACAACCCGCCGAAGCCGAACGCGAGTCGTCCGAGCCGCGAACCCCGTGACGACGTGCGGCGTGCCTCCCAGTCGCGGATGCGCTCGGCTGTCGCCCTGTCGATCAGCCCTGCGGCGTGCCATTGCTCGATGCGATCGATCAACGTGGTCTCCATCCGGTCCTCGCGCATGACGACGCAACGCGTCCCGCCCTCGACACGACCGCGCGTTGGGCGGGGTCCAAAAAACCGTCGTGCCCGTACGACCTCAGCCCAGGTCGCCCCAGCGCGCCTGCAGCACGGCCAACGCGACGATGCCCGCGGTCTCGGTGCGCAGCACGCGCGGCCCCAGGCGCACGGGCGCGTAACCGCTCGCGACGGCACGTTCGATTTCCGTGTCCTCGAGCCCGCCTTCGGGACCGATCAGCAGTTCGACGCGCGGGCCGACACCGGTCAGCCCCGCGAGCGAGGTCGCCCCGGTCGGGCTCAGCACGTAGCGCTCGCCGTCACGCGCGGCGGTGGCGAGGTGGCGGGCGAGTTCCTGCGGTGGGCGCACTTCAGGCAGCACGCTGCGGCCGCATTGTTCGCACGCTGCGGCGACGAGCGCCTGCCAGTGCCGCAGCTTCTTTTCGGCCTGGCGTTCGTCGAGCCGCACGACGCTGCGCGTCGACAGCACGGGCACGATCGTGCGCACGCCGAGTTCGGTCGCCTTCTGCAGCGTCCAGTCCATGCGCTCGCTGCGCGAGACGGCCTGCACCAGCGTGATGTGCAGCGGCGACTCCGCGAGCCCGGACGCGCGTGCGCCGACGCGGACCAGCACGCGGTCGCCCTTGACGGCGAGGATCTCGCACTGGAAATCGCCGCCGCTGCCGTCGAAGGCGACGATGGTCGCGCCTTCGCGCAGGCGCAGTACGCGCGCGACGTGGTTCGCCGCCGCGGCGGGCAGCGCGAGGTCCGCATCGGGCGTGAGTGGCTCGTCGACGAAAACGCGGGTCACACGCATCAGAACTCGAGCCCCGTGCTGGAGGCGGTCGGCACGGTGGTCGTGGCACCGGTCGTGGCCGTCCCGACGGCGGTTGTCGCAGCGGCCGACGCCGCGGTCGTCGCCATCGAAACCGCGACCGATGCGCCGGTGGCGGCCAGGATGCCGTCGCGCGCCGTCGCGACGAGCGCGTCGATCTGTTCGGGCGTGATCACGTAGGGCGGCATGAAATAGACAACATTGCCGATCGGACGCAACAACGCCTCGTGCTCGAGCCCGTGGCGATACACCGCGAGGCCGCGGCGTTCGCGCCAGTCGAAGGGCGTGCGTCGGTTGCCGTCGCGCGCGAGTTCGGCCGCGACGATCATGCCGGCCTGGCGGACCTCGGCGACGTGGGGCAGGCCGGCGAGGAGCTCCGTTGCCCGCCGACCCATGTGTTGCGCGAGTTCGCGGTTGCGCGCGATCACCGCGTCGGCCGCGAAGATGTCGAGCGTCGCGAGCGCGGCAGTGCAGGCGAGCGCGTTGCCGGTGTAACTGTGCGAGTGCAGGAACGCGCGCAGCTTGGAGTATTCGTCGTAGAACGCCTCGTAGACGCGTTCGCCGGTCAGCACGACCGACAGCGGCAGGTAGCCGCCCGTGATGCCCTTCGACAGGCACAGGAAGTCCGGCGTGATGCCGGCCTGCTCGCAGGCGAACAGCGTGCCGGTGCGGCCGAAACCGACCGCGATCTCGTCGGCGATCAGGTGCACGCCGTAACGGTCGCAGAGCTCGCGCAGCCGCGTGAGGTAGAGCGGCGCGTGCATGCGCATGCCGGCGGCACACTGCACGAGCGGTTCGACGATCACCGCGCAGGTCTCCGCCGCGTGCCGCTCGAGCAGCTGCCGCATCGCCTCGAGCGCGCGCAGCGCACACTCGTCGGCGGTCTCGCCCGGCTCGCGCTCGTAGGCGTCGGGCGAAGGGGCGACCACGACGTCCATCAGCAACGGGTGGTAGATCTCCTTGTAGAGCTCGACGTGCCCGACCGCGAGCGCGCCGAGCGTCTCGCCGTGGTAACTGTTCGCGAGCGTGATGAAGCGCCGCTTGCGCGTGTCGCCGCGGTTGCGCCAGCAGTGGTAGCTCATCTTGAGCGCGACCTCGATCGCGCTCGAGCCGTTGTCGGCATAGAAGCAGCGCGTGAGCCCCGCCGGGGCGAGGGCGGTCAGGCGCTCGGCGAGCGCGACCGCGGGTTCGTGCGTGAAACCGGCGAGCAGGACGTGCTCGAGACGGCCGAGCTGCGCCGTGATCGCGGCGTTGATCCGCGGATTGGCGTGGCCGAACAGGTTCACCCACCACGAACTGATTGCGTCCAGGTAGCGTCGGCCGTCCTGGCCGTAGAGCCACACGCCTTCGCCGCGCTCGACCGGCACCAGCGGCAGCGACTCGTGGTCCTTCATCTGCGTGCAGGGGTGCCACACGACCCGCAGGTCGCGTTCGGCGAGGGGCGGCACGTGAGGCGCAGGATCGACGGGGGCGGCCATGGCACGAGTTTAAGGCAAAGCGATTGGCGGCCGCGCCGCGGAACGGCATCATGTCGCCGATGCGCCGCCAACGTTCCGCATCCTCGCGTGCGCGGGGATTGGTCGTCGACACCGACACGGGCCTGCTCGAGGGCGCCAGCTTCGTGCCGTCCCCGAATTGCGACGACCGGCCCGCGGGCGTTGCGGCCGACCTGGTCATCGTGCACGGCATCAGCCTGCCGCCCGGTGAGTTCGGCGGCCCATGGATCGATCGCCTGTTCACCAACCAGCTGCCGTCCGACGCGCACCCGTATTTCGCGACGATCGCGGCGCTGCGCGTGTCCTCGCACCTGCTGATCCGTCGTGACGGCGAGCTCGTCCAGTACGTGCCGTTTCATCGCCGCGCATGGCACGCCGGCGTGTCGACGTGGGCCGGACGCGAGCGCTGCAACGACTACTCGATCGGCATCGAGCTCGAGGGCGCCGACGACACGCCCTACGCATCGAGCCAGTATGCGATGCTTGCGCGCGTGATCGCCACGCTGTGTCGCGCCTATCCCGCACTGACCGCCGAGCGTGTCGTCGGGCACAGCGACGTCGCCCCCGGCCGCAAGACGGACCCCGGGCTGGCCTTCGACTGGCCACGGCTGCGCACGCTCGTGCAGTTCGAGCTCGAGGTGACGCCGGAATGAGTCTGCTCGCGTTGCTCTTCGCGCTGGTCTGCGAACGCGGCATCACCCATCTGCTGCACCTGCGCGAATGGCGCTGGCTCGACCCTTGTTTCGACGCGGCCGATCGCGCGCTCGGCGGCCGCCGCGGTGCGGTCGCGGCTCTCGTGGCCGTGGTGCTGATCGCGCTGCCGGTGCTGCCGATCCTGCTGGCGTCCGAGTGGCTCGGTCCGCGCTGGCTCGGCCTGCTGCAGTTCGCGTTGGCCGTGCTGGTGTTGCTGTTCGCGTTCGGGCCGCGCGACCTCAAGGACGAAGTCGACGACTACGTCACGGCACTCGAGCATCACGACCGCGACGAGGCCCTGCGCCGCGGCAAGGAACTGCTCGAATCGAGCCCGGCGGCCCACGGCACCGCCGCACGCGAGGCGATCGAGGAAGCGATCTTCATCCAGGGCAACAACCGGATCTTCGGCGTCGTGTTCTGGTTCATGGTGCTCGGGCCGGCCG
Source organism: Steroidobacteraceae bacterium (assembly GCA_035554635.1). Lineage (GTDB taxonomy): Bacteria > Pseudomonadota > Gammaproteobacteria > Steroidobacterales > Steroidobacteraceae > RPQJ01. Next base: position 45,653 of record DATMIB010000003.1, read on the forward strand.
GGGCCTGGGCCTATCGCGTCAGCGACATGCTGCGACGACGCGCCGCGTTCGAGGCCGCCCGCCAGGGAGTGCCGCGCATGCGCGGCGACCTCGGCAGCGCACTCGGGGGCATCCATGGCGTGCTGGCCTGGCTGCCGGCACGGCTGTGCGCGCTGGCCTACGCGCTGGCCGGCAGTTTCGAGGATGCCGTCGGCAACTGGCGTGTCGCCGTCGACCGCGCCGCCAGCGGCGTGCTCGATCGCGCCGAAGACCTGCTCGCGCGTGTCGGCAAGGCTTCGCTGCAGCCGAGCCTCGACGACGTGCCACCCGAACAGCTCGACCTCGCGACCGCCCGCGGCGCCTGGCGCATCGTTTCGCGCGCGCTGTGGATCTGGCTCGCCGCGATCGCGCTGCTCGTGGTGACCGGCGCGGTGGAGTGAGGTATGCCGGCACGGACTCGCGTGTCGCCCGGCTGTGCGCGCATCGGTCGCGCGCTGGTGCTGGGAATGGCGATGATGATCGTGGGCGCGCGCGCGGGCGCCGCCACAACGCCTGTCGTCGCTCCCTCCAAGCCGCGGTTGCTGAGCCTCGCCCCGGGGCTGACCGAGATCGCCTATGCCGCGGGTGCCGGTGCGTTGCTCGTCGGCACCGTCGAGTACAGCGACTACCCCGAGGGCGCGCGAGCGCTGCCGCGTGTCGGCAATGCCTGGCGCGTCGACCTCGAACGGGTCCTCGCATTGCGACCGGACGTCGTGCTCGCGTGGGCCACGGGCACGCCAGCGGCCACGATCGCGCAGCTGCGCAGGCTCGGGCTCCACGTCGTCGAAGTGCCGACGCAGTCGCTCGCCGACGTGCCGGCCGCCCTGCGCCAGCTGGGGCGCGTCGCGGGCACCGAATCCAGTGCGGAAACCGCCGCCCGGGCGTTCGAGACACGGATCGCGCGGCAGCGGGAACGCTACGCCTCGCGTCCGGCGCTGACCGTGTTCATCGAAATCGACGACGAGCCGGTCTACACGGTCAACGGCCAGCACGTGATCAGCGAGATCGTCGCGCTCTGTGGCGGGCGCAACGTCTTCGCCGCGCTGCCGCAGCTGGCGCCGCCGATCGCGACCGAGGCCGTGCTCGCCGCCGATCCGCAGGTGATCTTGACCACCGACGACACGATCGCCGACCCGTTCGCGCTCTGGAGTCGCTGGCCGCGGCTGAGCGCCGTGCGGCTGCGCACGGTGTACCGCGTGTCGGGAGATCTCGTGACGCGAGCGTCACCGCGGCTCGCCGATGGCGTCGATGCGACCTGCGCCGCGCTCGACCGGGCCCGCGAGGCCTATGGCAAGCAGCGAGCGAATTAGCGAACGCGGCTTTCCAACGCGTCAGGCAGCGGCGCCCGCGACGGCTCGCGCCAGTCCCACGTGACTCCCCTGACGTGCCCGCGATGTTGGAGATTGCGACGACACGCGGTCGCCGCGGGTCTGCGAGCACGACGTCTCGGGCCGAACGGATCCGGGTGACACTGCCGAGGCATAACGTGTTGCAGGGGCACGAGACTCGAGTAGCGCGACGACGAGCTCAGCGTCGCCGCCAGAGCACCTCGCTGCCATGCTCGTGCCGCGCCAGCACGCGAGCCACCACGAACAGCAGGTCCGACAGGCGGTTCAGGTACTGAGGCACCTCCGCCGCCACTGCCTCGGCGCGCGCGAGTGCCCAGACGCGACGCTCGGCCCGCCGCACGACCGTACGCGCGAGATGGCACGCCGCCGCCGCCGGCCCGCCGCCGGGCAGGATGAAATCCTTGAGCGGCGGCAGGTCGTCGTTGAAGCGGTCCAGCGTGCGTTCGAGCCGTTCGACGTACTCGGCGGTGATCGCGCGATGGCCCGGGATGCAGAGCTCGCCGCCGAGGTCGAAGAGGTCGTGCTGGACCTCGGTCAACACTTCGGCGACGGCCGCCGGCAGGCCGTGCACCGCGAGCACGACGCCGAGCGCGCTGTTGGCCTCGTCGACGGTGCCGTACGCTTCGACACGCAGGTGCTCCTTCGGCACGCGCATGCCGTCGCCGAGACCGGTGCTGCCGTCGTCGCCGGTGCGCGTGTAGATCTTGCTGAGCCGGTGTCCCATCCGTGTCTCCGTTTCGGTTCGACTCGTGGCGTCGCCGGCCCGTCAGTCGGGCCGGCGATGCGCGCGACTACCTCTGCAGCGACGCCGCTTGCGCGACGGCCGCCGTCGTCTTCGTCGGCGGCGCATAACGCACGGTGACGTAGAGACCGCGATCCGGCGTGTTGTAAGTATTGGCCAGTTCGTATTGCTCGTCGAGCAGGTTCTCGACGCGTGCGACGAGTGCGAGGCTCGGCGTCACCTGCCACTGCGCGGTCAGGTTGGCGAGCACGTACGAATCGAGCGTCACGGGTTGCGGGAAGCCGACGTCCTTGCGCTCGCCGCTCGCGAGCACGTCGAGCCCCAACTGCACCGGGCCGTAGCTGCGCGTGACACCGGCGGTGAGGCTCCGCTCGGCGCGACGCAGCAGCGTCGAGTCGTCCGCGAGGTTGCGCGGCTGCTGGTAGATCGCCTCGACGTGGGCCTGCCAGAGGTCGCCGGCATAACGCCAGCCCGCCTCGACGCCACGGATCCTCGCCTCGGCCACGTTGCGGTTGATGCCCTCGAACGTCTCGAAATCGGTGACGACGAATTCGATCAGGTCGTCGATGTCGGTCTGGAACGCCGACAGCGTCAGCGTCTGTCGCTCGGTCAGTGCATGCCTCACGCCGAGTTCGTAGTTGCGCGACTGCTCGGGCTCGAGGTCCGGGTTGCCACCGTAGCCGTAGCGGTCGGTCGCGTCGGGCGCGCGGAAACCGGACCCGGCGAGGCCGAACACGCGGGTGCGCGCGGCGTTGAACGTGTAACCGTACTCGAGGTTCCAGGTCACGGCCGAGCCCGCCGTCTCATGGTCGGTGTACCCGAGCGCAAGCAACGCCAGGTGCGGGCCGTGCACGATGCTGTCCTGCAGGTAGAGGCCGGTCGAGTCGGTCTCGGCATCGAAACGCGTACCGTAGGATTCGCTGAGCGCGTTCTCGCGGTAGTGCATGACGCCGAGCCCGAGCGTGTGCACGTCGTCGAGCGTCCGGTCGTACTGGGCCTCGACGGTGTCGCGACGCGTGCGCAGGAAGTCGGGCGACTGGTTCTGCTCGATGTCATCCTCGAGGCGCGAAATCGCGAGCCGGCCCTGGCCACGCGCGCCGAGTGGCGCTCGCACTTCCACGGCGGTCGTCGCCGTCTCGAAATCCTGGTCGACCGGCGCGAGGAAATAGTCCGAGTACTCGGAGTTGCCCTCCGCCCGCCAGTGCTGCAGCGACACTTCGGCGGCGCCGATCTCGGCCTGCAGCCGGACGTTGCCGTCGAGGCTCTCGAAGCCTCGGTCGGTGGCGTCCTCCGTGCGCGTCGGAAAGCCCGCGCTGTCGAGCCACGAGACGCCGAAATCGAGCGACGCCTTCGAACCGAGGCCCGTGCCACCGTTGAGGCTGGCGCGCCGCGTGTCGTAGTCACCATAACCGGCTTCTACGGCCCAGCCGTCGCGGGATCCGCGCCGCGTGACGAGGTTGACCACGCCACCGATCGCGTCGGTGCCCCAGAGCGCCGAGCGTGGCCCCTTGACCACCTCGATGCGCTCGATCATGTCAGGCATGACGTTCTGCAATGCCGGCAACCCGATCGTGCCGGGGTTGATGCGCACGCCGTCGACCAGCACGAGCGTGTGGTTGCTGTCGGCGCCGCGAATGAACACGGAGGTCGGCTGGCCGAACCCGCCCGTGCGCGCGACGTCGATGCCTGCATGGAAGCGCAGCAGGTCGGCCGCGTCGATCGCGGCGCTGCGCTCGATCGTGTCGCGGTCGATCACGACGACCGGCGCGAGCACTTCGAGTGCGGGCGTGGCGATGCGTGTCGCGGTGACGACGAAGTTGGCGAGTGCGGGATCCTCCGCAGCGACCGTGCTGGGGGTCGTGGCGGCTTCAGCCGCGATGCAGGGAACGAGTGTCGACGCGACGACGGAGGCGAGCAGGGAGGACGAACGAACGACGGACGACGAATGGGATGCGGACGGCATTTTGAAAAGGGCTCCACCCGAGCATGCGTCCTCGCGGACGCAATGAAAGTTCCAGTCGCGACTGGACGCTCGGTGGCGGAACGGGGCGTGAGCCGATGGAGGGGGCGACGCCCGAGTCCGGCCGCTCGCCCGCCGCGAAGCTGGTCTCGCCGACAGGCCGGTCTCCGGGCTCTCGAGCGGGTCGGAAGACCCTGCCGGCATCCCCTTCCCGCGCCGTCTGCGACGCAGTGGGTCCCGAGCACTGGACTCGGGCGATGCAAGCTTGACTCGACTACCGTTGCGGGGGCAGCGCCGGCATTGAACCGGCTTCCCGTTCTCCCTGAGCCTGCGCTCGCGGGGTCACCTGTAGGTGCGCGCACGGTAGAAAAGCGCTCCCGGCTTGTCAAGGAAATGCGGTTACCATGACGCGTCCCAGCCAGACCGACCGACGCATGCCGCATTCAGACTTTCTCGCGACCGCGCTCGACGCCGCACGCGCTGCGGCGGCCGTGGTCCGGCACTATTACCAGCGCAACCTCACGATCACGATCAAGTCCGACAAGTCGCCCGTGACCGAGGCCGACGTCGAGACCGAGAAGACGATCCGCGCGATCCTCGCCGCGAAGTTTCCCGACCATGGCTTCCATGGCGAGGAGACCGGCACGTCCGCGCTCGACGCCGAATACGTCTGGTTCGTCGACCCGATCGACGGCACCAAGGCGTTCGTGCGCGAGTACCCGATGTTCTCGACGCAGATCGCGCTCGCGCACCGCGGCCGGCTGATCGTCGGCGTCTCTTCGGCGCCGGCGTACGGCGAGCTGGCCTATGGCGAGATCGGCGTCGGTGCGTGGCTCAACGAGCAGCCGATCCGCGTCAGCAAGGTCGACACGATCGAACAGGCGGCGCTCTCGACCGGCAACCTGAAGACGCTCGCGACCGGGCCGCGCTGGCCCGCGTTCGGCCAACTCGTCGGGCGCCTCAACCGGATCCGTGGCTACGGCGATTTCCTGCATTACCACCTGCTTGCCTCGGGCCGCATCGACGCGGTCGTCGAGTCCGACGTCAACATCCTCGACGTCGGCGCCTGTGCCGTGATCGTCGAGGCCGCGGGCGGGCGTTTCACCGACCTCGACGGCGCACCGCTCACGCCGGCGAGCGGCAGCGTGCTCGCCACGAACGGCTTGCTGCACGACGCCGTGTTCGAGGCGATCCACCGCACGCCGGAGGGTGGTTGACGTCACGCCTGCCGCACTGAGTCCGCGTCGCGAGCGCGCGACGCATCAAGGAGGAGCCTGCTCATGACACAGAAGAAGATCATCGCGGTCGTCGGCGCGACGGGCGCGCAGGGTGGCGGCCTGGCGCGTTCGATCCTTGCGGATGCGCGAGGTGAACTCGCCGTGCGCGCGATCACGCGCGACCCGGACTCGGACAAGTCGCGCGCGCTCGCCGACGCGGGTGCCGAAATCGTCGCGGCCGACCTTTCCGACCCGGCGGCCGTCGAGCGAGCGTTCGCAGGTGCCTACGGCGCGTATTGCGTGACTTTCTTCTGGCACCACATGTCGCCGGAGAAGGAGCGCGAGGAGGCCCGCCTGCTTGCGAACGCCGCCCGGGCGGCCCGGCTGCAACACGTCGTCTGGTCGACGCTCGAGGACACGCGGCGCTGGATGGCACTGGACGATCCGCGCATGCCGACGCTGCAGGGCCGCTACAAGGTGCCGCACTTCGACGCCAAGGGCGAAGCGGACGAGTTCTTCCGTGCCTCCGGCGTGCCCACCACTTACCTGCTGACGTCGTTCTACTGGGACAACCTGATCCACTTCGGCCTGGGCCCGAAGGTCGGTGACGACGGCAAGCTGCATTTCGGCCTGCCGATGGGCGACCGGCCGCTCGCGGGCATCGCGGCGGAGGACATCGGGCGCTGTGCGCACGGCATCTTCAAGCGCGGAACGACGCTCGCCGGCCAGTACGTCGGCATCGCCGGCGGGTTCCTGACCGGCACACAGATGGCGGCCGCGCTCGGCGTCGCGCTCGGACGCGAGGTGGTCTACGACGCCGTGCCGTTCGAGACATTCCGCCGGTACGGATTCCCGGGCGCCGACGACCTCGGCAACATGTTCCAGTTCAAGCACGACTTCAACGACGCGTTCTGTCGTGCGCGCAGCCTCGAGACCTCGCGCGCGCTCAACCCGCGACTGCAGTCGTTCGAGCAGTGGCTCGCGGCGCACGCGCGCGAGATTCCGCTCGGCTGAGACGAGACCGGCGCATGACCCTGCTGCAGGCTTGGGGCTACCTCGGCATTGCGATCGTCGCCGAGGTCGTCGCGACGAGCGCACTCAAGGCGTCGGCGGGGTTCACGCAACCCGTGGCGAGCACGGTCGTCGTCGTGGGTTACGGCGTTGCGTTCTATTTCCTTTCGCGCACGCTCGGCCTGCTGCCGGTCGGCATCACGTACGCGGTGTGGTCCGGTGTCGGCATCGTGCTGATCACGCTGATTGCGTGGCTGCTGTACGGCCAGACACTCGACGCGCCCGCCGTGGTCGGGCTGGCCCTGATCGTCGCGGGCGTACTCGTGCTAAATCTCTTTTCGAAGTCCGTGCCCCACTGACCACGACGCGGCGACGCGGCGCGCGATCGTGTTTCGACTCAGGTCGCGACGAAGGTGCGCCCGCCGTCCCAGCGGAGTTCGCGCACCGGCAGCCCGTAGAGTTCGCCGATCGAGCGCTCGTTGAGCGTCGTGGCGCAGTCGCCGTACTCCCAGCGGCCATCGCCGTAGAGCAGCAACACGTCGTCCGCGAAACGCGCGGCGTGGCCGACGTCGTGCAGGCTCACGATCACGGTGCGGCCCGCGTCGGCGAGGCCGCGGAACAGGCGCAGCACCTCGAGCTGGTGCAGCGGGTCCAGCTGGTGCATCGGCTCGTCGAGCAGGAAAATGGCCGGGTCCTGCGCCAGCACGGTCGCGATCGAGAGTCGGCGTCGCTCGCCACCGGACAGCGTGCCGATGTCACGCGACTCCAGGCCCGCCAGGTCGACGGCCGCGAGCGCCTGGCGCGCACACTCCCGGTCGCGCGCGCTTTCCCAGGCCCAGAAGTCGATGTGCGGATGACGACCGACGAGCGCGGCTTCGAGCGCGGTGGCCGGAAACGGGTCCTCGACGAGCTGTGGCAGCAGTCCGACCGTTTGCGCGAGCTCGCGGCGCGGCCACTCGGCCAGTGTGCGACCGCGGACCCGCACGGTGCCGGCCGCAACACGCAAGCCCGCGAGCGCGTGCAGCGTCGAACTTTTGCCCGAGCCGTTGCGGCCGAGCACGGCCAGCACGCGCCCGGCCTGCAGCTGGAACCGCAGGCCGCGCACGAGCGTGCGGCCGGGCACGTCGATGCCGACGGCTTCGCACTGCATCGCCACGGCTCCGTCGCTCACTCCACCCATCCGATCTCGCGCGCGGTCTGCGCGCCCACGAGCATGTCGTCGAGGCTGTCGGGCACGACGGCCTCGCTCGGGCCGACCGCAACGCGGCCGGCCATGATCTCGCCGTAATCCTGCGGGTATGGCGGTTCCCGTTCCGGCTCGCCGAGCCCGGCCGGCACGCTCGGCTGACCCGTGGCGGGCTCGTACTTGTCGCTGGCGCCGAGCGTGTGCAGCAGTTCGTGTGTCAGCACGACGAGGTTGCTGCCGGCGGCCTCGCGGCCCGCATACAGGTGGGCCACGGCAACCAGGCCCTTGCTGAGCCCGACGGAGTCCGGCAGCGCACGGGTGGACTCGGTCAGCGGCGCGTAGGTCGCAAACACCTGGACGTCGGGTGCCGGCAGGGGATCGTTCGCGGCGACGCGGGCCGCGTAGTACCGGAGCTTGAGGCTCCACAGCATGACGCCCAGCACGCCCGGCCGTTCGCCGAGCACGGGCGGAGGCTCCGTCGCGGCGTGCGAAACGCGTATGCGGACGGGTTCTTCGATCGGCACGTTGTAGCGGTCGGACTCGCCGGCGAGGAAGGTTTCGATCGCGTCGAAGTCGTCGTCGCGCAACGCGTCGACGTAGCCATGCACCTCGGGCGCGGCGGCGGCCGGCAGCGGATAGACCGTGACGCGCAGCGGCGTGTTCCAGTCGCGGCTGCGGGTCCAGTCGAGCCAGGCACCGAGCGCGACGAACGCGAGCACCGCGAGCAGCAATGCGAGGCGCAGCGTGCCGAGGAAGGTCCGGCCGGCCATCGATACCCCCGCGTGGCGTCAGGCGATCAAGGGTACAGGCGCGTCGATTGCCAGGCACCCGCCCGGAAGCCGGTCGTGCCGTCGGGTTCGAGCGTCCGCTGCCAGATCGCGCGATCGTGGATGCGGAACGCACCCTCGCACCACACCTCCACGGACTCCGGCCAGAAGTGATAGCCACCCCAGTGCGGCGGTCGCGACGGCGAGGTGCCGTGACGCGCGGCCTCGACCGCCACGCGCTTCAGCAGCGTCGCGCGCGAATCGAGCGGCTGGCTCTGCAGGCTGGCCCAGGCACCGATGCGGCTGTCGAGCGCGCGGCTCGAGAAATACGCATCGCTTTCGTCGGGCGGGCACAGCACGGCACGGCCCTCGAACCGGACCTGGCGCGACAGCGTGTCCCAGTGGAACACGCCGGCCAGACGCGGATTCGCGGCGATTTCGTGTCCCTTGCGGCTGTGGTAATTCGTGAAGAAAACCAGGTAGCCGGGCGACGCGATCAGCTTCTTGCACAGCACGACGCGTGCGGACGGCGTGCCGTCCGGTGTCGCGGTGGCGACCACGAGCGAATCCGGATTCGGCTGGACCTTGCGTTCGCGAGCTTCCTGCAGCCACGACTCGACGATGGGCATCGGGTCGGCGGGCAACGTGGAGGGGAGGGTGCCGGTCATGAACATCGTCGCAACTCGTCGTGACATCGCCAAAACGTGATTATGCCCGACCCGTCGCACGGATCCCTTGCGGCGCACGGGGGACGACCGGTAAAACGGTCTGCGTCGCAGCCCGTTGCCGCCGCATGAAGTCGCTCGAAGAACTCCGCGCCCGCCTCGACGTCATCGATCGCGAATTGCTCCAGCTGGTCGCCGAGCGGCAGGCCCTCGGCGGACAGATTGCGGCCGTCAAGCGCTCCGCCGGCCAGCCGACGCGCGACTATCGACGCGAGCGCGAAGTTCTGCTCAAGGCCCGGCACGACGCCGAGGCGCTCGGTGTCTCGCCTGCGCTGGCCGAGACGCTGCTGCACGCACTGATCCAGGGCTCGCTCACGACGCAGGAACAGGCCCGCATCGCCTGGCAGGGCCGCGGCTCGGGCCGGCGCGCACTCGTGATCGGCGGTCGCGGCAAGATGGGTCGCTGGTTTGCCGACTTCCTGGCCTCGCAGGGCTTCGCCGTCACGGTGGCGGACCCGGGCGGCGAAGTGCCGGGCTACGAGCACCTCGCCGACTGGAAGCAGTCCAGCCTCGACCACGACCTGATCGTCGTCGCGACGCCGATCAAGATCGCGAACGAAGTGCTCGGCGAACTGGCGGGGCGCAAGCCGCCTGGCATCGTGTTCGACATCGGCTCGCTCAAGACGCCGCTGCGCAGCGGGCTCGAACGACTGCGCGCCGCGGGGTGTCACGTCACGTCGGTCCACCCGATGTTCGGTCCCGACACCGAACTGCTGTCCGGGCGTCACGTCATTTTCGTCGACCTGGGCGATGCGCCGGCGCTCGAGGAAGCGCGCAGCCTGTTCGGTTCGACGATGGCCGACCTCGTCACGATGAGTCTCGACGAGCACGATCGCCTGATCGCGTTCGTGCTCGGCCTGTCGCACGCGCTCAACATCGCGTTCTTCACCGCCCTCGCCGAAAGTGGCGAGGCCGCGCCACGGCTCGCGCGCATGTCGAGCACGACGTTCGATTCGCAGCTCGACATCGCTACGCGCGTGGCGGCGGAAAGCCCGGAGCTCTACTACGAGATCCAGAGCCTCAACGACTATGGCAGGCAATCGCTCGAGGCGCTGCGCGCTGCGGTCGACCGCGTCTGGCAGGCGGTCGACACGGGCGACGCGAGCGCATTCATCGCGTTGATGCAACGCGGCCACGAGTACCTGCGCGTCCGCCAGGCGGCGCGCGAGCGCGACACGGCGTGATCGCACCGCCGGCCACCGCCGACGTACTGCAGGCGAGCGTGCTCGCCTGGGCCCATCGCGTGCTCGCGGCACGTTCGCTCGCGACGCTTGCGGACGAGCTCGCGGCACCGCCGGCCGCGCCCGCCGAGCGCCTCGTGGGGCAACTCGTGCTGGCGGACCCGCGGCATGAGCTACGCCTGCTTACGGTCGGTGAAAACGATGCGGCGCCGGCGACGGAAGGGCTGCGTTTCGTCGACGGGCTCGCCGGCATCGCACCGGCATTGACGGCGCTGCACGCACCGTCGGCGGGTCGTTATCACGCCGCGGACCACGCGCTGCTGTTTGGTGAGCAGTCCGGACTGACGCACGTGCTGCTGCTGCCGCTGCCGCAGGTCCAGACGCTGACCGGCGTGTATGCGATCGGGGCGTTCGGTGCGTCACCGGCGCTCACGGGGCTGGCGACGCCGTGGCTGGAACACGTCGCTGCACTGGCGCTCGCCGGAGCCGAGCGGCTGGTGCAGCGGGCACGGCTGCTGCGGGCCGGTGTCGTCGACCCGCTGACTGGATGGAACAGCCGTCACTACGTGCAGGCCCGGATGCGCGAGCAGGTTGCCGCGAGCCAGCGGCGCAAGGAGCCGGCGACCTGTCTCGTCGTCGACGTCGACGGCCTCGGTGCGCTCAACGAAACGCACGGCGTCGCCGCGGGCGATGCGGCACTGCTCGAGGCGGGCACGCGCATCGAGGCGCAAGTGCGTGCGAGCGACGCGTTCGGTCACCTCGGCGAGGACGAATTCGCCGTCGTGCTGCCCGCGACGACGGCCGCGGCCGCCGTCGTGCTCGCCGAACGCATCCTCGCTGCGATGCGCGCGGCACCCGCCAGGATCGGCTCGTCGGTGTTCCCGTTGCGCGTCTCGATCGGCATTGCCGAGCTCGACGTCGCGCGACCCGGCATCGGTCACGAGCGCAAGGCGGTCGGCGACCAGTGGCTCGCCGACGCGCTGGCGGCTTTGCATCACGCGAAGCGCGCCGGCGGTGACGGCTACGAGTTCAGCTCCGCTGCCGCAGCATCAGCGCGAGGAATATAGGCACGCCGACCAGTGCGGTGAGCGCCCCCACCGGCAGTTGCCGCGGCGCCAGCAGCGTGCGCGAGGCAAGGTCCGCGGCCATCAGCACGAAACCGCCGAGCAGGGCCGAACCGGCCACGACGACACGCTGGTCGTTGCCGACGGCAAGGCGCACGAGGTGGGGTGTCACCAGTCCGACGAAACCGATGCTGCCGGCGGTGCTCACCGCGAACCCGGTCAGCAGTGAACTCAGCACGAACACGACGCGACGCAGGTTGCGCACGTCGAGTCCCACCGTTGCGGCGAGCGTCTCGCCGCGCGCGAGCACGTTGAGCGGCCGGCCGAGCGCGACGCCGCAGACTGTTGCTGCGCCGAGCAGTGCCAGCAGCCAGCCCCAGCGGTCGCCGCGCGACAGGTCGCCGAGCAGCCAGAACACCATGCCGCGCAGCCGCGTATCGTCGCTCATCGCGAGCAGCAGGCTCACGATCGAGCCTGCACCGGCCGCGACCACGACACCGGTGAGCAGCAGCCGGGTCGGTGTCCAGCCACCGCGTCCCTGGGCCAGCGCGAAGACGAGCGCACACGCGGTCAGGGCACCGACGCCCGCGGCGAGGTCGACCGTCAACAGCGGCAGGCCGAGCATGAGCGCGAGCAGCGCGGCGACCGAGGCGCCGCCCGAGACGCCGAGCACGTAAGGGTCGGCGAGCGGATTGCGCAGCAGGACCTGCAGCAGCGCCCCCGACAAGCCCAGCAGGCCGCCCACGGCAAAGGCGGTCAAGGCGCGTGGTAACCGCAGGTCCAGCACTACGTCGCGGGCCAGCGACGGTTCTGACGTGACGAGTGCGCGCCAGACCGCCGCGGGGCCGACATCGGCACTGCCCAGCAGCAGCGACGCCAGCAGCAGGGCGCCGCTGGCAAGCGCCAGCGCGACGAGAACGGGAATGACGTGGAGTCTTGGCAAGCGGCCCCCGGGACTGCGCGGAAGGGTAGGCAAGCGGGCCAGCGGCCACAAGCGCGCCTCGCCGCAAGCGCGCTTTGTGCCGGGGCGACGGTTGTGAAAAAATCAAAGTCATCCGAGGGGTTACGAAACCGGATGAGCGACTACATCGACAGCCAGGGATTTCGCGCCAACGTCGGCATCGTGCTGATGCGCGATGGCGGCGAGTTGTTCCTCGGCGGTCGGCGCGACGGTCGCGGCTGGCAGTTTCCGCAGGGCGGCGTGCGTCGCTACGAGCGCCCCGAAGACGCCCTCTATCGCGAGCTGCACGAGGAAATCGGGCTGCAGCGGGAAGACGTCGAGCTGCTTTCGAGCACCAGCCGCTGGCTGCGTTACCGGCTGCCGCGCCAGTACGTGCGTCGCAAGGGCGGGCCGTTGTGCATCGGCCAGAAGCAGCGGTGGTTCCTGTTGCGCCTGGTCGCCGACGAATCGCGGCTCAACTTCGATGCCACCCCGGAGCCGGAATTCGATTCGGGACGCTGGGTCGACTACTGGTGGCCCGTGCGCGAAGTCATCTATTTCAAGCGCGTCGTGTACGCGCGGGCATTGCAGGAACTCGGCGAACGCGCGTTCACGGACGGGCCTCCGCCGCGACCGGAGTGGTGGTCGGACGAGATGCTGCGCGCGCGGGAGCCTTCGCCGCCGCGCCGTCGGCACCGCACGGACGGGCACCCTCGCACCGCGGTCCCGGGCGCCTCGCGGCGCAACGGCGTCGATGAAACGCCGGTCGGCCAGGAAGGCCCGCAGGAAGGACACGGCTCGTGACGCCGGCGCCGGCGCGCGGGATCTGGGCCGCCGGGGTGGTCGCCGCCGTCATGCTCGTGCTCGTCGCTGGGTGGGTGGGCTTCGGCCACGGCCAGCGGACTGCCGGTCACGACGCCGGCGCGAATGCTGCACGGCAGGCGGCCCTCGAAGGCCAGGTCGACCAGCTCAAGGGCGAAAACGAGCGGCTCAACGCGAAGGTCGCCGAGCTCGAAATGGCGCGCCGGCTCGATCGCGACGCCTACGGGGCCATCGAGCATACGCTCGGCGACCTGCAATCGCGGCTCGCGCGCCAGGGCGACGACCTCGCGTTCTATCGCAGCATCGTGTCGCCGGAGGACGGCATCCAGGGCCTGCGCATCCAGCGGTTCGACGTGACGCCCGGTGCCGGCCCGCGCGAATACCGCCTCAGGCTGACGCTGGTGCAGGCGATGCGCCACGAGAGCATCGTCTCGGGCCTCGCGCAGGTGACGCTGGCCGGCATGCAGGGCGATGTCATGCGCCAGTACACGATCGGCGAGTTGCTGGACCAGCCGCGCGCACAGCTGCCGTTCTCTTTCCGCTATTTCCAGACGCTGGAGCAGTCCGTCACGCTTCCGGTGGGCTTCGAGCCCTACGAGGCGGACGTGCGGCTGCAGTCGAACAAGCTGCGTGGCGGCCCGGTCCAGCAGGCTTTCCCGTGGAAAGTGCAGGCCGCGGCGACCTGAACCGACCGGACCGGTGCGGCCGATGCTTTGAGTCACCGGCCTTGAAAGCTAGAATGGCGGGCCCCACCGAGAGTTGCCTGCACCGCAACCGGAGCGATTCATGACCGACGCCACCGCCACCCAGGACGCAGTCGACGCCAGCGCGCTGCTGGTTTTCACCGACTCGGCGGCCCGCAAGGTCGGCGAACTGATCAAGGAAGAGGGCAACCCGAACCTGAAGCTGCGCGTGTTCGTGTCCGGAGGCGGCTGCTCGGGCTTCCAGTACGGCTTCACGTTCGACGAGAACGAGGAAGAGGGCGACACCTGCGTCGTGAACCAGGGCGTGCGCCTGCTCGTCGACCCGATGAGCTTCCAGTACCTGAGCGGCGCGGAGATCGATTACCGCGAGGACCTCGAGGGCGCGCAGTTCGTGATTCGCAACCCCAACGCGACGACGACCTGCGGCTGCGGTTCTTCGTTCACGGCCTGAGCGCGTCCCGCCCTTGGCCAACGGGGTTCCCGACGTCCTGGCGGCCGTCGACCTCGGCTCCAACAGTTTTCACATGGTCGTTGCCCGTCATTCGCACGGGCAACTCGTCATCGTCGACCGCCTGCGCGAGTCGGTCCGGCTCGGCGCCGGGCTGGACGAACAGGGGCGGCTCAGTCGCGAGTCGATGCAGCGTGCGCTCGAGTGCCTCGAGCGCTTCGGCCAGCGACTCGGGGCGCTCCGCGCGGGGAGCGTGCGAGTCGTCGGCACCAACACCTTGCGCCGGGCGCGCCGTCGTGGCGCGTTCATGGACCGCGCGCGCGAGGCGCTCGGCCATCCGATCGAAATCATCTCCGGTGTCGAGGAAGCGCGCCTGATCTACCTGGGCGTCGCGCACACGACGCCGCAGGAGGGCGGGCGCCGCCTGGTCGTGGACGTCGGCGGTGGCAGCACGGAACTCGTCATCGGCGAGGGGCTCGCGACGCGTCGGCTCGAGAGTCTCTACATGGGCTGCGTCAGCCTGAGTTCGCAGTTCTTTGCGGACGGCGACGTCACCGACAAGCGCATGAAGAAGGCGCGCATGGCGGCACAACTCGAGCTCGAGCCCGTCGCGACGCGGTTTTCGCGCGGCGAATGGGACGTTGCCTGGGGCTCCTCCGGCACGTTGCGGGCCATCGGCGAGGTGTTGCAGGCGCGCGCACCGGCCCGCGCACAGGTCGACCGTGCCGGCCTCGAGTGGCTGCTGCAGGAGTGCCTGCGCGCGGGGCACGTGGGGCGCATCGCGCTGCCCGGGCTCACGCCCGATCGGCAGGCCGTACTGCCCGGCGGGCTCGCGATCATCCTCGAGGTGTTCGACCGGCTCGGGATCGAGAGCATGCGCATCGCCGACGGAGCACTGCGCGAGGGCCTGCTGTACGACCTGGTCGGCCGACTCACCGACGAGGACGCGCGCGAGCGCAGCGTGCGTGCCATGGCGGCGCGCTTCGACGTCGATGTCGCGCAGGCCGAGCGCGTGGAGGCGACGGCGCTCGGGTTTCTGCGCCAGGCCGCGACAGGATGGACCCTGCAGGACGATCCGTTTGCCGAGCGCGTGCTCGGCTGGGCCGCGCGTCTGCACGAGGTCGGGCTCGACATTTCGCACTCGCACTATCACCGGCACGGCGCGTACCTGTTGCAGAACGCGGACCTGCCGGGGTTTCCACACCACGAGCAGCAGATCCTGGCCGCGCTGGTCGGCAATCATCGTCGCAAGCTGCAGCCCGCGATGCTCGAGGACCTGATGCCGCCGTGGCACGTCCAGTCGCTGCACCTGATCGTGCTGCTGCGACTGGCGGTGCTGCTGCATCGAGGGCGCGCCCCGCGGGCGCTGCCCGACCTGCGGCTGACCGTGAAAGGCCGGAACGTCGACCTGCAGTTTCCGCGTGGCTGGCTCGCAGAGCATCCCCTGACGGCGGCGGACCTGGCGCAGGAGACGGAGTGGCTCGCGGCGGCTGGAATCCGGCTCAAGGCGTTCGGCGACTAGCGCGAATTGCGACCCCCCTGAACGACAAAGGCCGGCAATGCCGGCCCCTGTTCGTCACGTGTCGCCCGTGCGGGCGACGACGGTTCGCTCACTCCGTGCGCGCGAGTTGTGCGCTGGCCCGACCGCTCGTGAGGTCGAGCCTGGCGAACGTGCTCGCGCTCTCGCGCTTGAATTCCGCCAGGTATTTCGCCGGGATTTCCACGCGCGGCATCATCACCGACGTCGGGTTCTTGTGCACGCCGCGCACGCGATACTCATAGTGCAGGTGCGGGCCGGTCGAGGCGCCGGTCGAGCCGACATAGCCGATCAACTCGCCCTGTCGAACCTTGCGACCGCTGCGCGCGTTCTTGCCGAACCGCGACATGTGGCCGTACAGGGTCGTGATGCCGCGCCCGTGGTCGATGATCACGGCGTTGCCGTAGCCGCCCTTGCGGCCGGCGAAGTCGATGCGACCGTCGCCGGCGGCCCAGATCGGCGTTCCGGTCGGCGCCGCGTAGTCGATGCCCTTGTGCGCCCGGACCTTGCCGCTGATCGGGTGCCGACGGTTCGGGTTGAAGACCGAGCTGATCCGCGTGAAGTCGAGCGGCGCGCGCAGGAACGCCTTGCGCATGCCCTTGCCGTCCGGCGTGAAATACCCTTCGACCTGGCCGTCGGCCGAGTGGAACCACGCGGCACGGTGCACCTTGCCCTGGTTGACGAACTCGGCCGCGAGCACGCGACCGTCGTTGACATACTCGCCGTCCTGGTACTTCTGCTCGTAGAGCACGCTGAACTCGTCGCCCTCGCGGATGTCGAGCGCGAAGTCGATGTCCCAGCCGAACATCTGGTTGGCAAGCGTCAGGATGGTCTCGGGCGACATGCCGGCGCTCTCGCCTGCCGCAAACAGCGAGGAAGTGATCTTCGCGCGCCGGCCGACGACTTCCGTCTCGAGCGGGTTCTCGATGTAGTTGACTGCGAAGCCGGCGTCCGAGCGCGCGATCTGCAGCGTGAGCGTGTTGCTGATCTGGCGGTTGAGCGACTGCAGCACGCCGTCGATGTGCGTGAACGTGATGATGTCGCCGGGGCGGACGATGTCGAGCGCGCGACGCACTTCGGGGCGCGTGCGCAGCTCGGCGAGGGCTGCCAGGTCGACGCCGACCGTGCGGAAGATCCGGTCGAGCGTGTCGTTGCGCTGGACCGTGTATTCGACGCTGTCGGGCGAATCGGGGCCTTCGACCGGCGCGACCGTGCCGCTGGACTGCTGCGCGACGAGCGGCGTCAGGTCGAGGGACTCCGGCGCGTCGTGGCGCGGCCAGACACCCACGGCCAGCAACGCGGCCACGGCGGCGACGAGCGGCAGGCTGGTTCCGGCGAGCAGACGACGACGGCGCGGGGAAGCCTCGGTTGCGACCGAGGTGTGGGGCGCGTCCCGATCGGCGGGGGGCGCGGCTGGGTCAACTGGTTGCAAGGGACACCCCCGCAATGGAATGGCGCGTAAATTAGTTGCGGAAAAGCGACCGGTCAACCGTAGATTCGTCCGTTTTCGCTGATAGTTCAGAGCGTTGCGGGGGGCATGAAAGTTCCGTGACGGGCCGCACGCCGAGTCCGTCGTTGCCTGCACCCGCGGCAACCCCTACATTTCGGCGTCTTTGCACTGCACAACTGTCGGAGCGATTCATCGATGCTGCCCGCCGAAGAACAACTGGCCGAACTGCGCCGCGGTGCCTCCGAAGTCTTGCTGGAGGCCGACCTGCTCAAGAAATTGCGACGCGGCAAGCCGTTGCGGGTCAAGGCCGGCTTCGACCCGACCGCCCCCGACCTGCATCTGGGTCACACGGTGCTGATCAACCGCATGGCGATGTTCCAGCGGCTCGGCCACGAGGTCATTTTCCTGATCGGCGACTTCACGGGGCTGATCGGCGACCCCACGGGGCGCAATGCGACGCGGCCGCCGTTGACGCCGGACGACGTCAAGGCCAATGCGCGGACCTACGAGGCCCAGATCTTCAAGATCCTCGACCCCGCGCTGACCAAGGTCGAGTTCAACTCGACCTGGATGGGGCCGATGAGCGCGGCGGGCCTGATCCAGCTCGCGGCGAAGCACACCGTGGCGCGCATGCTCGAGCGCGACGACTTCTCCAAGCGCTACAAGGAAGGCCGGCCCATCGCCGTTCACGAGTTCCTCTACCCGCTGGTGCAGGGCTACGACTCGGTCGCACTCAAGGCCGACGTCGAACTCGGTGGCACGGACCAGAAGTTCAACCTGCTCGTCGGCCGCCAGTTGCAGGAAGCCAGCGGGCAGGAGCCGCAGGTCGTGATCACGATGCCGCTGCTCGAGGGGCTCGATGGCGTCAACAAGATGTCGAAGTCGCTCGGCAACTACATCGGCATCACGGAGCCCGCCGAACAGATGTTCGGCAAGCTCATGTCGATTTCGGACGACCTCATGTGGCGCTACTTCGACCTGCTCTCGTTTCGCTCCAACGCGGAGATCGCCGACCTGCGACAGCAGTGCGCAGCGGGCCGCAATCCGCGCGACGCCAAGTTCGAGCTTGGTGTCGAGATCGTCGATCGCTTTCACGGGGCAGGGGCCGGCGGGCGGGCGCGCGACGAATTCATCGCGCGCTTCCAGCAGGGCGCGCTGCCCGAGGACATTGCGGAAATCACGCTGGCCGCGGGCCCGGAAGGCCTCGGTCTCGCGCACGTGCTCAAGGGTGCGCAGCTCGTGCCCAGCACGAGCGAAGCGATGCGGCAGATCAAGCAGGGTGCCGTGCGCATCGACGGCGAGAAGGTCGAAGACGCCGCGCGCACGATCGTGGCCGGCACCACGCACGTGATCCAGGTCGGCAAGCGACGTCTCGCGCGTGTGAAGATCGAAACGAACGCAACGGCGTGAGCCGTTGCGCGGCGGCCTCCTTGCAGGCTTCGACAGCGCACGAAAAAAAACTTTCGTGCAGGTGTTGACGACACTTCGAACGGGGCTATACTGCGCGCCCTTCCGCAGTCACCGACGCAACGCGACGGCGGCGAGCTGAAAAACCCGACGAAAGAAAGTTTTCGAAGGTGTTGACAGCGACGGAAGTTGCCGCATAATGCGCGGCTCGCCTGAGCAGAAATGCAACGGTGACGAGCTGAAAAGACCGACGAAAAAAGTTTTCGAAGGTGTTGACAGCAGCGAAAAACGCCGCATAATGAGCGGCTCACCTCGGCGAGTTCCGAGGCGCTCTTTAAAAATCGAAACAGGTAATTTGTGTGGGGACTCGCGTCGATCGTTGTCGAGTGCAACATCAACGGCGAGTACCAATTAGCCAGTAAATACTGAACTAGTTGGGATTCTCTCCGAGCATGAAAGTCGCAAGACTTCAAGTGAAGAGTTTGATCCTGGCTCAGATTGAACGCTGGCGGCGTGCTTAACACATGCAAGTCGATCGGTAACGCGGGGGCAACCCTGGCGACGAGAGGCGGACGGGTGAGGAACGCTTGGGAATCTGCCTATCAGCGGGGGACAACCCGGGGAAACTCGGGCTAATACCGCATACGCTCTACGGAGGAAAGCCGGGGACCGCAAGGCCTGGCACTGATAGATGAGCCCAAGTCGGATTAGCTAGTTGGCGGGGTAACGGCCCACCAAGGCGACGATCCGTAGCTGGTCTGAGAGGACGATCAGCCACACCGGAACTGAGACACGGTCCGGACTCCTACGGGAGGCAGCA
>DATMIB010000003.1:67500-75328 GCA_035554635.1 Steroidobacteraceae bacterium
TAATCAAGGCCGGCGATAGCTGGTTCTCCCCGAAAGCTATTTAGGTAGTGCCTCGTGTAGGACTCCTGGGGGTAGAGCACTGTTTAGGCTAGCGGGCCATCCCGGCTTAGCAAACCTATGCAAACTCCGAATACCAGGAAGTCAACGCACGGGAGACACACGGCGGGTGCTAACGTCCGTCGTGAAGAGGGAAATAACCCAGACCGCCAGCTAAGGCCCCCAATTCATGGCTAAGTGGTGAACGATGTGGGAAGGCACAGACAGCCAGGAGGTTGGCTTAGAAGCAGCCATCCTTTAAAGAAAGCGTAATAGCTCACTGGTCTAGTCGGCCTGCGCGGAAGATATAACGGGGCTCAAGCCATGAGCCGAAGCTGCGGATCCATCCGAAAGGGTGGGTGGTAGGGGAGCGTTCTGTAAGCCTGCGAAGGTGCACTGCGAGGTGTGCTGGAGGTATCAGAAGTGCGAATGCTGACATGAGTAACGTTAATGCGAGTGAAAAACTCGCACGCCGTAAACCCAAGGGTTCCTGCGCAACGTTAATCGGCGCAGGGTGAGTCGGTACCTAAGGCGAGGCCGAAAGGCGTAGTCGATGGAAAACAGGTCAATATTCCTGTACCTGGTACTGCTGCGATGGGGTGACGGAGAAGGCTACAGCAGCCGGGGCTGGTTCCCGGTTTAAGCAAGTAGGAAGGACCGCCAGGCAAATCCGGTGGTTCAATTCCGAGATGTGATGACGAGGCGCCACGTGCGCCGAAGTGCTCGATGCCACGCTCCCAGGAAAAGCCTCTAAGCTTCAGGCAGTAACAGACCGTACCGCAAACCGACACTGGTGGGTGGGCAGATAATCTGCTAAGGCGCTTGAGAGAACTCGGGTTAAGGAACTCTGCAAATTGATACCGTAACTTCGGAAGAAGGTATGCCTTCGATCGTGTAAGGACTTGCTCCTGAAGCGAATGAAGGTCGCAGGTAATCGGTGGCTGCAACTGTTTATCAAAAACACAGCACTCTGCTAACACGAAAGTGGATGTATAGGGTGTGACTCCTGCCCGGTGCCGGAAGGTTAAGTGATGGGGTCAGCCGCAAGGCGAAGCTCTTGATCGAAGCCCCGGTAAACGGCGGCCGTAACTATAACGGTCCTAAGGTAGCGAAATTCCTTGTCGGGTAAGTTCCGACCTGCACGAATGGAGTAATGATAGCCACACTGTCTCGACCCGAGACTCAGTGAAGTTGAAATCGCTGTGAAGATGCGGCGTACCCGCGGCAAGACGGAAAGACCCCGTGAACCTTTACTATAGCTTTACACTGAACTTTGAACCTTCTTGTGTAGGATAGGTGGGAGGCTTTGAAGCCAGGTCGCTAGATCTGGTGGAGCCAACGTTGAAATACCACCCTGGAATGTTCGGAGTTCTAACCTAGGCCCGTGATCCGGGTCGGGGACCGTGTATGGTGGGTAGTTTGACTGGGGCGGTCTCCTCCCAAAGAGTAACGGAGGAGTGCAAAGGTACGCTCAGCGCGGTCGGTCATCGCGCTCTAGAGTGCAAAGGCATAAGCGTGCTTAACTGCGAGACGGACAGGTCGAGCAGATGCGAAAGCAGGTCTTAGTGATCCGGTGGTTCTGTATGGAAGGGCCATCGCTTAACGGATAAAAGGTACTCCGGGGATAACAGGCTTATTCCTCCCAAGAGTCCACATCGACGGAGGAGTTTGGCACCTCGATGTCGGCTCATCACATCCTGGGGCTGTAGCAGGTCCCAAGGGTATGGCTGTTCGCCATTTAAAGTGGTACGCGAGCTGGGTTCAGAACGTCGTGAGACAGTTCGGTCCCTATCTGCCGTGGGCGTTGGAGAATTGAGGGTGAGCTGCTCCTAGTACGAGAGGACCGGAGTGGACGTATCTCTGGTGTTCCGGTTGTCACGCCAGTGGCACTGCCGGGTAGCTATATACGGACGGGATAACCGCTGAAAGCATCTAAGCGGGAAGCCCCCCCCAAGATTAGTTCTCCCTGGGGACTCGATCCCCCTGAAGGGCCGTCACAGACTATGACGTTGATAGGCTGGGTGTGTACGTGCAGTAATGCATTGAGCTAACCAGTACTAATTGCCCGTGAGGCTTGACCATATAACACCCAATCGGTCTGGAACGAGCTTCCGACCGTTGGCGTGTGACCGATAGATTCAGCGACGTGTATCGCTCTGAAGTTTGCGACACGCTTTGCGCTCATACCCCGATTCGAATTCAGCGCCCGCGCGCTTGCGCGCGGCGTGAACCAGTTTGCCTGGCGGCCATAGCGAGCGGGAACCACCCGATCCCATTCCGAACTCGGAAGTGAAAACGCTCTGCGCCGATGGTAGTTTGCCCTTCGGGCATGCAAGAGTAGGTCACTGCCAGGCTCTTAAACAGAAGCCCCGCCGGAGAAATCCAGCGGGGCTTTTTCTTTTCCGCGTCGTTGCCGCTTCCGTGCGAGGCGCCGAGTGCCGCTCGGTTGCCCACACTTTCGCCTGGCCGTCGTGTCGACGGATGATTCGATCATGGAAAAAATCTTCATCACCGCCGGCGAACTGCTGCGGGACTCCTTCCGGCTCGCGGCGCAGATCCACGCGAGCGGTTTCCGGCCCGACTTCATCGTCGGCATCTGGCGCGGCGGCACTCCGGTCGGCATCGCGATCCAGGAATACTTCGAGTACGTGGGCGAGCGCCCCGACCACATCGCGGTGCGCACCTCCGCGTACGTCGGCATCGGCGAGATGTCGAAGACCATACGCGTGCACGGCCTGCACTACGTCATCGACGAGGCAGAGGCCGACGATTCCCTGCTGATCGTCGACGACGTGTTCGACTCGGGCAGCAGCATCGAGGCGCTGCTCGCCGAGCTCGCCGGCAAGATGCGGCTCAACATGCCGCAGCAGGTCCGGATTGCGACGCCCTGGTACAAGCCGGGCAACAACCGCACGACCCGGGTGCCGGACTACTACCTGCACAAGACCGACGCCTGGCTCGTGTTTCCGCACGAACTCGGCGGCCTGACGCTCGACGAGATCCGGACGGGCAAGTCGGAACTGGCACCGATCCTCGACCTGCTGCAGCCGTCACAGCGCGACTGACCGACAACTGATCGCGCGTCGCGGGGCGGACGCGGCGTTGCCGCTCAACGGCCTGCGTTGCTGCGTTTCGCGTCGAGTTCCGCCCAGCGCTCGAATGCCGTCTCCAGTTCGCGCTCGATTGCCTGCGCCCGCGCCGCGTCGGCGCGCATCTGCTCGCCGCCACGCTTGTGGTAGTCCGCGCCGCTCATGGCCTCGGTCAGCGCCTTCTGCTCGGCCTCGAGCGCCTCGATCCGGCCAGGCAGTTCTTCGAGTTCGCGATTCTCCTTGTAGCTGAGCTTGGTCTTCGCGTGCTCCCCGGCCCGCACCACGCCTGGCGCAGCGGACGGCTTCGGTCCGGCGGCGACACGCGGCCCCGCGGCGACGCCGGCCGGACGCTGCCGCACCCAGTCGCCATAACCGCCGACGTACTCGCGCCAGAGCCCGCTGCCCTCCGGGGCGAGCACCTGTGTGACGACGTTGTCGAGGAACCGGCGGTCGTGGCTCACGAGCAGCAGCGTGCCCGAGTACTCGAGCAGCGTCTGCTCGAGCAGCTCGAGCGATTCGATGTCGAGGTCATTGGTCGGCTCGTCGAGCACGAGCACGTTCGCCGGCTTCGCGAACAGGCGCGCCAGCAGCAGCCGGTTGCGCTCGCCACCCGAAAGCATCCGTACCGGCGAGTCGGCACGATGCGCCGGGAACAGGAAATCGCCGAGGTAGCTCACCACGTGCCGACGTTGGGCGCCTTCGCCGACCCAATCCGAGTTGGGGCTCACGGTCGCGGCGACGCTCGCGTCCGGGTCGAGTTGCGCACGCAACTGGTCGAAGTAGGCGACGGCGAGCTGGGTCCCGAGCCGAACTTCGCCCGTGTCGGGCGGCAGTTCGCCGAGGATCAGCTTGAGCAGCGTCGACTTGCCGGCGCCGTTCGGCCCGACCACGCCGATGCGGTCGCCGCGCATCACGCGCAGGTCGAGGTCGCGCACGATCGCGCGTTCGCCGTAGCGCTTGCCGACGTGCTCGAGTTCGGCGATGAGCTTGCCCGAGCGCTCGCCCGCATCGAGGCCGAGTCGGACGTCGCCGATGCGCTCGCGCCGCGCCTCGCGCTCACGACGCAACTGCTCGAGGCGCTTGACGCGGCCCTCGTTGCGCGTGCGCCGGGCCTCGACGCCCTTGCGGATCCAAGCCTCCTCCTGCGCCCAGAACTTCTCGAACTTGCGGTGCGCGACGGCCTCGTCGGCCAGTTGCTCGGCCTTGCGACGCTCGTAGGCCGCGAAGTTGCCGGGGAACGAGCGCAACGCACCGCGATCGAGCTCGACGATGCGGGTCGCGACGCGGTCGAGGAACGCGCGGTCGTGCGTCACGACGATCGCGGTCGGCCCGTCGATCAGCAGCTGCTCCAACCGCTCGATCGCGTCGATGTCGAGGTGGTTAGTGGGCTCGTCGAGCAGCAGCAACTGCGGCTCGAGCGCGAACGCAGCCGCGAGTGCCGCACGCTTGCGCTCACCACCCGAGAGCGTCGCGACATCAGCCGCGCCATCGAGCCCGAAGCGATGCAAGTACTCGACCAGGCGGGCGTCGATCCGCCAACGCGCGCGTTCATCGTCGATCGAGTCCAGATCGCAATTGAGCGCCAACGATTCACGCAGCGTCGGCATCGGCTCGAGCTCCGGCTCCTGTCGCACCGCCACGACGCGCAGGCCCGCAGAACGCTGCATTTCGCCTGCGTCGAGGCTGGCCCGGCCCGTGATCACGTCGAGCAGCGAAGACTTGCCCGTGCCATTGCGGCCGATGAGTCCGATGCGCTCTCCGGGCTCGATGGAGAGATCCGCGCGGTCGAGAAGGGGATGCGTGCCAAACGCAAGCTCCGCGCCTGTAATCGTGAGCAGTGACATGTGCGATCGTTGCAGTCGTTGCAGTTAAGTAGAAGTTCGTAGTGGAAGAAACGGGTGTGCTGCGTTGCAACGTTACACGATCATTCGGGCACGGGCCGCAGCGGTGGCCGATTCGAGCTCGAGAACACCATGAAGATTGCTTTCCCACAAGGCTGGGTCCGGATGGGCTCCAGCCTCATCGTGTTTGCGTCCCTGCTCTTCGGAGCGGCCGCAGCCAACGCCGGCGACGTCGCGCCCGGACTCGAGAACGAGTCCTGCCTCGGCTGCCACAAGGATGCCGTCGTGGAGTCGACGGCGCACGCGGGCACGCAGTGCGCCGAGTGCCACACGAACATCACGAAGGAACACGACGGCGCGCTGCCGGCCGAACTCAAGCTCGAGGCCGACGCGATCTGCGCGCAGTGCCACGGCATGGCCTCGAAGCAGTTGCCGAAGAGCGTCCACGCCGACCACACCTGCAAGAAGTGCCATGGCCCGGCACACAAGATCGAGACGGCCGCGACGCCGGATTCGAAGATCTCGCGCGTCGGCCAGGTCAAGACCTGCGGCAAGTGCCATGACGAAGTCATCGGCAGCTTCGAGCAGAGCGTGCACGGTCGCGGCCTGCTCCGGTCGGGCCTGACCCAGGCCTCGCCGTCGTGCAGCGACTGCCACGGCGCGCACAACATCGCCGCGCACGCGGACGACAAGGCCAAGACCGGCCACATGAAGTCGCCCGAGACCTGCGGCGCCTGCCACGAGACCGTCCTCAAGGACTGGGAGTCGAGCGCCCACGGTGCACTCTGGAAGGACGGCAAGGCCGGCCCGGTCTGCGTCGACTGCCACGTCGACGAGCACAACGTCGCCGATCCGACCTCGGCCGAGATGCGCAAGCACATGCCGGTCGAGTGCGGCGGCTGCCACGAGGAAGACCTCCACACGTTCCGCGACAGCTTCCACGGCAAGGCGACGGCGCTCGGCTGGACGTCGGTCGCGATGTGCTCCGACTGCCACACCGCGCACCGCAACCTGCCGACGGCCGACCCGCAGTCGAGCGTGCACCCCGACAACCTCAAGGCGACCTGCGGCAGCTGCCATCCGAAGGAAGTCGAAGTCGCCGGCTTCATGACGTTCGACCCGCACGTCAATCCGCACGACGAGGCGACGCTGCCGCAGCTGCGCTTCATCTACTTCTTCATGACGGGCCTGCTGCTCGGCGTGTTTGCCTTCTTCGGCGTCCACCTGCTGCTCTGGCTGCAGCGCGCCCTGGTCGGCAAGCTCCGCGGCGAGTTCACGGCCGGCCACGGTGGCCACGGCCCGTACGTCCGCCGCTTCGGCCGCGGCCAGATCTGGCTGCACGTGTCGATCGTGGTGAGCTTCCTGATGCTGTCGGTCAGCGGCCTGCCGCTGAAGTTCGCGACGGCGCCGTGGGCCGACACGATGATCGGCTACCTCGGCGGCGCCTATGCGGCGACCATCATCCACCGCATCGCCGCCGTGATCACGTTCGGCTACTTCGCCGTGCACATCGGCATGCTGGTCTGGGGCTGGTTCGTCAAGGGCGAGCGTGGCTTCTTCTGGGGCTTCCGCTCGATGGTCCCGCAGCTCAAGGACCTGCAGGACTTCATCGCCAACGTGAAGTACTTCCTGTACCTCGGCCCGCGTCCGAAGTTCGACCGGTTCACGTACTGGGAGAAGTTCGACTACCTGGCCGTGTTCTGGGGCGTCGCGATGATCGGCGTGTCCGGCCTCATGCTGTGGTTCCCGGAGTTCTTTGCCAGGTTCCTGCCGGGCTGGGCGCTGAACGCGGCCTACATCATCCATAGCGACGAGGCGCTGCTGGCCACGGGCTTCATCTTCCTGTTCCACTTCTTCCACACGCACCTGCGGCCGGAAGCGTTCCCGATGGATCCGGTGATCTTCACGGGTTCGATGCCGCTCGAGCGCTTCAAGGAAGAGCGTCCGCTCGAGTACGAGCGCATGGTGGCGGCGGGCACGCTGGAGCAGCACCTGGTGCCGGCGCCGGAGCAGTCGAACCTGACTGCGGCCTACGTGTTCGGCACGATCGCCGTCATCGTCGGCCTGGCCTGCGCCGCGGGCATCTTCGTGGCGCTGTGGGGCCTGTTCTTCGGCTGATCCTGATCAGCCGGACGGACTGAAAGGGGCCGATCCTCCGGGATCGGCCCTTTTTTGTGGAAAACCGGCATTGGTCTGGGCAAAAACCCGGCTATCCTCCCGCCGGGTTGGACTGCGTCCACGACGCAGGAAGGAAACGACAAGCATGAGAAGCTTCATCTCCGTGATTTCCCGCAGCAGGCTCAGCCTGCTCGGCGCCGCCATCGCGGCGGCGGCATTCGTCCTGTTCATCACGCTGTTCGTGATGGAGATGCTCGGGTTCGAGGGCGGCCCCTACCTCGGCATCCTGAGCTACCTGGTCCTGCCGCTGTCGGTGGTGATCGGCGTGCTGCTGATCCCGCTGGGTGTCTGGCGCGCCAAGAAGCGCGAGGCGCGCGGCGAGAAGGAACCGTCGCTGCCGGTGGTCGACTTCAACAAGGCCGCGACGCGCCGGGCGCTGGCCACCTTCGGCCTGCTGTCGCTGGTCGGCGTGGTCGTGCTCGCGGTGGGCAGCTTCAAGGCCGTCCACTGGATGGAGTCGGTCGAGTTCTGCGGCACGGCCTGCCACACGGTCATGCAGCCGGAGTACACGACCTACCAGCGTTCGCCGCACTCACGCGTGGCCTGCGCCGACTGCCACATCGGCTCCGGCGCCGACTGGTTCGTCAAGTCCAAGATCTCGGGCAGCTGGCAGCTGATCGCGGTCACGTTCAACCTGTACCCGACGCCGATCCCGACGCCGGTGCACAACCTGCGCCCGGCCCG
>DATMIB010000004.1:0-110235 GCA_035554635.1 Steroidobacteraceae bacterium
TCATGGACCAGACGCGACAGTACCGCCCGCCCGTCTCGACCCCGCTCGCGCAGCCGCTCGACCCGAACCACGTCGTCGTCAACATCGGCCCGTCGCACCCGGCGACGCACGGCACGATCCAGGTGATCGCCGAACTCGACGGCGAGACGGTCGTGCGCGCCGACGTCCACTGCGGCTACCTGCACCGCGGCTTCGAGAAGGAAGCCGAGCACCACACCTACCACAACGTCATCCCGTACACGGACCGGCTCAACTACTGCTCGGCGATGAACAACAACTTCGCCTATGCCGCAGCGGTCGAGCAGGCGCTGGGGATCGAGCTGACGCCGCGCTGCATCTGGCTGCGCACGCTGCTCGCCGAATACAACCGTATCGCCGACCACGTCACCTGCATCGCGGCCTCCGTCATGGAACTGGGCGGCATGACCGCGTTCCTCTACCTGATGACGGTGCGCGACTACATCTTCGAGCACATGAACCACCTCTCCGGCGCGCGGCTCACGTACTCGTACGTGCGCATCGGCGGGCTCGCGCGCGACCTGCCGGACGGCTGGCTCGAGCGTCTCGAGGAAATCCTGCAGTTCACGGAGGACTACCTCGAGCGCATCCACGGGATGCTCGACCGCAACCGCATCTTCATCGGCCGCACGCGCGACGTCGCGGTGATGTCGACCGAGCACGCGCTCAACTGGGGCTACACCGGCCCCATCCTGCGCTCGACCGGGCTCGCGATGGACCTGCGCAAGGACAACCCGTACCTCGCCTACGCGGAGCTCGATTTCGAGGTCCCCGTCGGCATCAAGGGCGACAACTACGACCGCTACTACGTGCGCATGCGCGAGATCGACGAGTCGATCTCGATGGTGCGCCAGTGCGCGCAGCGGCTGCCGGGCGGCCCGATCAACGTCGACGACCCGCGCATCGTGCTGCCCGAAAAGGCGCTCGTGTACGGGCAGATCGAGTCGCTGATCCACCACTTCAAGCTCGTCACCGAGGGCGTCAAGGTGCCGCCGGGCGAGGTCTATTCCGCGCACGAGGCGCCGAACGGCGAACTCGGCTTCTACCTCGTGAGCGACGGCACGGGCCGCCCGTACAAGCTGCACGTCCGGGGCCCGAGCTTCGTCCACATGGGCGGGTTCCACACGATGCTCGAGGGCTACCAGGTTTCGGACATCGTGCCCACGTTCGGGTCGGTCAACATGGTCGGCGGGGAGTGCGACCGGTGAACACGCATTTCACGCCAGCGCTGCTGGAGCAGTTCGACGCGCTGCGGCGGCAGTACCCGCCGGAGATGAACACCTCGCTCGTGCTGCCGCTGCTGCATTGCGTGCAGGACGCGAACGGCTTCGTCACCGAGGCCGACGCGCACGCGATCGCGATCTACCTCGGCATGCCGTCGATCCAGGTGGTCGAGGCCCTGACCTGGTACTCGATGTTCGACCGCGAGCCGCAGGGTCGCTACGTCATCAAGGTCTGCCGCAACATCGCCTGCTCGCTGCGCGGCTCGGAGCGCATCGTCGCGCACCTGCAGCAGCGTCTCGGCATCGACGTCGGCGAAACGACGCCCGACGGCCGCTTCACGCTGAAGACGGTCGAGTGCCTGGCGTCCTGCGGCACGGCACCGGCGATGCAGGTCAATCGCACCTACCACGAGCAGCTCGACGAGGCGAAGCTCGACGCGATCCTGGAGTCGCTGCCATGAGCGGCCCGGTGTTCATGAATCACGAGGTCACGACGACCTCGCACACGCTCGCCGAGTACCGCGCACGCGGCGGCTACGTCGCCTTCGAGCAGGCCTTGCGCGACTACACGCCGGCCCAGGTCGGCGAGCGCGCCAAGGCCTCGGGTCTGCAGGGCCGCGGCGGCGCCGGCTTCATGACGGGGCTCAAGTGGGAGTTCGTCGCCAAGGACGCGCCCGTCGTCTACCTCTGCTGCAACATCGACGAGGGCGAGCCCGGCACGTTCAAGGACCGCTGGATCCTCGAACACTCGCCGCACCAGCTCGTCGAGGGCATGCTGATCGCGTCCTACGCACTGCGCGTGCGGCACGCCTTCGCCTACATCCGCGGCGAGTTCGACCTGCCGCTGCGTCGCCTGCAGCAGGCCCTGGTCGAAGCGCGCGCAGCGGGCCTCGTCGGCGAGAACATCCTCGGCACCGGCTTTTCCTGCGACATCATCGTGCACCGCGGCGCGGGCGCGTACGTCTGCGGCGAGGAGTCGAGCCTGATCAATTCGCTCGAGGGCAAGAAGGGCTACCCGCGCAACAAGCCGCCGTTCCCCGCGGTCAAGGGCCTCTACCAGAAGCCCACCGTGGTCAACAACGTCGAGACGCTCGCGACGGTGCCCTGGATCCTGCGCAACGGCCCCGAACAGTACGCCGCGATCGGCGTGAAGAAAGCGCCCGGCACGCGGCTCTTCGGCGTCTCGGGCCACGTGCAGCGCCCCGGCATGTTCGAGAAGCCGACCGGCTACCCGCTCGCGCAGCTGATCCATGAGGATGCCGGCGGCATCCTCGGTGGCCGCAAGCTCAAGGCCGTGATCCCGGGCGGCAGTTCGTCGCCGGTGCTGACTGCGAGCGAGGCCGAAGCCGTGACGCTCGACCCGGAGAGCCTCGGCAAGGCCGGCAGCATGGTCGGCTCGGGCGCCGTGATCGTCGTGGCCGAGGGTACCTGCATGGTGCGGCTGCTGCAGGTGCTGTCGCGTTTCTACGCACACGAGTCCTGCGGCCAGTGCACGCCGTGCCGCGAGGGCACCGACTGGATGAACCGCATCCTCGAACGCATCGTGGCGGGCCAGGGCACGGCCGCGGACCTCGCGACGCTCAAGCGGCTGCCGACCGGCATCCAGGGCAACACCGTCTGTGCGCTCGGCGACGCGGCCTCGATGCCGGTCGCGAGCTTCATCAAGAAATTCGGCGACGAGTTCGAGCACTACGTGACGCACGGCCGCTCGCTGCACGAAGGGAGACTCGCCCCGTGAGCGCGCCGACGATCAAGATCACGGTCGACCAGCGCGAGATGGACGCGCGGCCCGGCGAAACCGTGCTGCAGGCCGCGCGACGCCACGGCGTCGACATCCCGCACTTCTGCTACCACGACAAGCTGTCGATCGCCGGCAACTGCCGCATCTGCCTGGTCAAGGTCAACAACCTGCCCAAGCTGCAGCCGGCCTGCAACCTGCCGGTCGCGCCGAACATGGTCATCGAGACCGGCGTCGAGCAGGTGCAGCAGGCGCGCGAGCACGTGCTGCAGTTCATGCTGCTGAACCACCCGGTCGACTGCGGCGTCTGCGACAAGGCGGGCGAGTGCCGACTGCAGGATTACCAGCACGCCTACGGCCCGAAGCAGTCGATTGCGCGCGACCCTAAGCACCACAAGCGCAAGCTGCACGACCTGGGGCCCCGCATCACGCTCGACAACGAGCGCTGCATCCTCTGCAGCCGTTGCGTGCGCTTCACGCGCGAGGTGTCGGGCTCGAGCGCGCTCGGCATCGTCGAGCGCGGTCACCATTCGTTCGTCGAGGCACAGGTCCCGGGCCGTTTCGACGACGCCTACTCGGACAACGTGATCGAGCTGTGCCCGGTCGGCGCACTGCTGTCGAAGGACTTCCTGTACCAGTGCCGCGTCTGGTTCCTGCAGCCGGTCCGCTCGGTCTGCACCGGCTGCGAGCGTGGCTGCAGCATCAAGGTCTGGAAGCGCATGAACGTGCGCCAGCAGCACATGCCGGGCACCGACAGCTCGCACGTCGCCTATCGCACGACCGTGTTCGAGAACGCGGACATCAACGGTCCGTGGCTCTGCAACAAGGGTTTCGACCAGCACAAGTGGATGGCGCGCGAGCGGCTCCTGCAGCCGCTCGTCCGCGGCCAGGCCGTCGAGCCCGCGCAGGCGCTCGCCGAGGCTCGGAAATTGCTCGCGGCGGCGCAGAAGCCGGCCGTGCTGGTGTCCGCGCACGCCTCGAACGAGGAACTCGACGCGCTCAAGGCCGTGCTCGGCGACGTGCCGGCCTACCTGCACCGCGACTGGGCGCCGGTCGACGGCGAAGTGGTCGAGGACGCGCTGCTGATCAAGGCCGACAAGAACCCGAACCGCGCCGGCGTCGTCGCGCGCTTTGGCGAGCGCACCTTCGACCCGGCCGCCGGTCACGACGTCGTGGTCGTGTGGGGCGAGGTCACGGCGCCGCTGCCGCTCGGCGCGGCCGCCTGGATCCACCTGACGCCGTTCGCGACGCCGCTCGAGCATCCGGCGACGGTCGTGATCCCGGTCTCGAACACCTGGGAGCGACGCGGCTCGTTCACGAACTTCGAAGGCAAGCGCAACGTCTTCGAGCCCGTGTTCCAGAAGCCGGCCGGCGTGCAGCACGCCGCGGACGTCCTGCGGAGTCTCGCCACATGATGCAGGACCTCCTCGTCCACGGCGTCTACATCGCCTACGTGCTCGCGTTCCTGCTCGGGCTCGCGACGATCTTCACCTGGGTCGAGCGCAAGCAATCGGCGGTCATGGCCGACCGCATCGGCGCCAACCGCGCCTACCTGCGCATCCCGTTCACGCAGGTCAAGCTCGTCTGGTGGGGCCTGTTCCACGGCATGGCCGACGGCCTGAAGATGATCCTCAAGGAGAACTTCACCCCGGCCACCTACGACCGCTTCTGCTACCAGCTGGCGCCGTGGCTCGCGGCCGTGCCGGTGCTGCTCGTGTTCGCGGTCGTGCCGTTCGGCGGCGAGGTGCAGCCGGCGCGGTTTTTCGAGCCGGGCTCGGCCGCGGCCGAGTTCTTCGGCGACCGCAGCTGGCGCATGCAGATCGCCTCGCTCGACGCCGGGCTGCTGTTCGTGCTCGCGGTGTCGGGCGTCGGCATCCTGGGCACGATGCTCGCGGGCTGGTCGTCGAACAACAAGTTCTCGATGCTCGGCGCGGCGCGCGCGGCCTCGCAGATGATCTCCTACGAAGTCGCGATGGGCCTCGCGCTGATCTCGGTCGTCGTCACCTACGGCACGGTCGACCTGTTCGAGATGGTGCAGTGGCAGCAGCAGGCGGCCTGGGGCATCGTCGTGCAGCCGCTCGCCTTCATCCTGTTCATGACGGCCGCGATCGCCGAGAACAAGCGCATCCCGTTCGACCTGCCCGAGTGCGAATCCGAGCTGGTCTCCGGCTACTTCACCGAGTACACCTCGATGAAGATGGGGCTGTTCCTGCTGTCGGAGTTCATCGAGATCGTCGTGATCTCGGCGCTGGTCGTGACGTTGTTCCTCGGCGGCTACACGCTGCCGTTCCTCGGCCCCGAAGGCTTCGCGCTGCCCGGTGGCGGCACGTGGGCGCTGTCGCACCTGACGGTGACGCTGCTGCAGGTGCTCGCGTTCACGGCCAAGGTCTTCGTCGTCGGCTGCTTCCAGATCGGCATCCGCTGGACGCTGCCGCGCTTCCGCTACGACCAGCTGATGGACCTCGGCTGGAAGATCCTGCTGCCGCTCGCGGCGGCGAACCTCGTGGTCACCGCCGTGGTGAGCTGGTGGCTGCTGTGACCGGTCGCACCGTGCCCACCAAGCCGAAGAAGCAGTACTGGAACGAGCCCAGGCTCGGCCTCTGGGAAAGGGTCTACCTGCTGGAGATCGTGCGCGGGCTCTCGATCACGGGAGGCGTGTTCTTCCGCAACATGTGGAAGTGGATCACCGGCCGCAAGGGCGCGCTGACCGCGTACTACCCCGAGGAGACGCGCCCGGACTACTCGCCGAACAACCGCGGCCGCCACGTGCTGACGCAACGCGGCGACGGCAAGGTGCAGTGCGTCGCCTGCAACCTCTGCGCGACCGTCTGCCCGGCCTACTGCATCGAGATCGAGGCTACGGCCGACTTCGACGAGCCGGCGCACCCGAAGTCGCCGACGCGGTTCGAAATCGATTACTCGCGCTGCATCTTCTGCGGCTTCTGTGTCGAGGCCTGCCCCGAGGACGCGATCCGGATGGTCAAGGACACGCCCGACCTGCCCGGCTTCGACCGCGACGACATGTGGGGCCGCAAGGACCTGCTGATGAACTGGCACCCGCTCACGGACCCGCGCAAGCGCTACCCGCCGGCGCCGGCCGTGCGCGACGAGGAGCACCGGCCGTGACCGACGTCTTCATCGTGCTTTTCGGCCTGCTCGCGCTCGTGTTCGCCGGCGTCGTGCTCGCCGTGCGCCAGCCGATGCGCGCGGCGCTCGCGCTCGTCGCGCACATGACCTGTCTCGCCGCGATCTACGCCTGCCTGAACGTGCACGTGGTCGCGCTGTTCCAGGTGCTGATCTATGTCGGCGCGGTCATGGTCTTCATGGTCTACACGATCATGCTGCTCGACGACCGCGACGTGGCCTATCGCAGGCGCTTCTCCGCGACGCTTGCGCCCGGCATCGTCGTGGCGCTCGTCGTCGGCGGTGCGCTGCTGCGACTGCTCGGGCCCGACTCGCCGCCGTACCAGGCGGCACAGACGCCGGCCTCGTTCTCGTTCGCGACGTTCTCGACCGAGTTCATGGCGCGCTACTGGCTGCACTTCGAACTGGCCACCGTGCTGCTGCTCGTGGGCATCGTCGCGGCCTGGGCGGTGATCCGGGAGGAACGCCGATGATGGGCCGTTACGAACTGCTGCTGGCACTGGCGGCCGCCTTGTTCGCGATGGGGCTGTTCGGCGTGATGGTGCGCCGCAACCTGCTCGTCGTCGTGATGAGCGTCGAACTCATGCTCAACGCCGTGGTGCTGAGCTTCGTCGCCGCGGCCGACCGCACGCAGACGCTCGACGGCGCCGCGATGACGTTCTTCATCTACGTCGCGGCCACCTGCGAGATCGCGGTCGCGATGGCGTTGCTCGTGCTGCTGGCGCGCCGGCGCGGCACGCTCGACCTCGCCGCCGAACAGGAACTGAAGGGCTGACACCTTGAGCACGCTGACCCTGATCCCGCTGCTGCCCCTGCTCGGGTTCCTCGTCAACGGCCTGCTCGGGCGGCAGTTGCCGACGACGGTCGTCTCGATCGTCGGCTGCGCGTTCCCCGCGCTCTCGTTCGTCGCCACGTGCGTCGTGTTCCGGCAGTTCCTCGGCACCGGCAGCCCGCTCGAAGACACGCTGTTCACCTGGGCGGCGACGCGCGGCTTCGTGGTCGACGCGGCGTTCTACTTCGACGCGATCACCGCGGTGATGTGCCTCGTGATCACGGGCATCGGCACGCTGATCCACGTCTACTCGATCGGTTACATGCACGGCGACGCGGGTTACGCGCGCTACTTTGCGTACCTGAACCTGTTCCTGTTCTTCATGCTCGTGCTGGTGCTCGGCAAGAACCTCGTCATGCTGTTCATCGGCTGGGAGGGTGTCGGGCTCGCGTCCTACCTGCTGATCGGCTTCTGGTTCCAGGACCCGGCCAAGACCGCGGCGGGGCTCAAGGCGTTCGTCGTCAACCGGGTCGGCGACACCGGCTTCCTGCTCGCCGCGTTCCTGATCTGGGCCTACGCCGGCACGCTCGACTTCCAGCAGGTGAACAGCTACTTCGGCATGACCCCGCCGACGGCCGGCGTCATGACGGCGATCGGCGTGCTGCTGCTGGTCGGCGCCTGCGGCAAGTCGGCGCAGATCCCGTTGCACGTCTGGTTGCCCGACGCGATGGCCGGCCCCACGCCGGTCTCGGCGCTGATCCACGCCGCGACGATGGTCACCGCGGGCGTCTACCTGCTGTCCCGCATGAGCGGCCTGTTCCTCGCGGCCGAGCACGCGATGACCGTGGTCGCCTGGGTCGGCGCGCTGACCGCGCTCGCCGGCGCGACCATGGGCGTCACGCAGTACAACCTCAAGAAGGTCCTGGCCTACTCGACCATGTCGCAGATCGGCCTCATGGTCATGGCCTGCGGCGTCGGCGCGTTCTCGGCCGGCATGTTCCACCTCTACACGCACGCGTTCTTCAAGGCCTGCCTGTTCCTCGCTGCCGGCGCCGTACTGCACGCGCTCGCGGGCGAGGAGGACATGCGCAACATGGGCGGCCTCGCGCGCCGGCTGCCGTTCACGTTCGGCGTCTTCCTGCTCGGAACGCTCGCGCTGTGCGGCCTGCCGCCATTCGCGGGCTTTTTCTCGAAGGACGAGATCCTCTGGGCGGCCTACGCCTCCGAACGCGGCTCGGTCGCGCTGTGGCTGATCGGCATGACGGCCTCGTTCCTGACCGCGTTCTACATGTTCCGCGCGGTGTTCATGACGTTCTTCGGCGCGAGCCGCGTCGACCCGCACGTCAGTGCGCACATCCACGACGCACCGCCCACGATGGCGTCGGTGCTGGCGGTGCTGGCGCTCGGTTCGATCGTCGCGGGTTTTGTCGGCCTGCCGGCGCTGTGGCGCGAAGCGTTCGGCCTGTCGGCACCGTTCTACGACCTGCTGGCACCGGTGCTCGGGCACTTCGAGCCGCGGGCAGACGCGGGCCACACGGCCGAGGTCGCGCTGATGGTGCTCGCCGTGCTTGTCGGACTCGCGGGCATCGCAGTGGCGTGGCTCCGTTACGGCCGCGCCGGCGCCGACCTGCGGGGCGGCAAGCCGGGACTGCTGCACGAGACGGTGAGCCGCGGCTATTACTTCGACGCGTTCTACGACAAGGTCGTCGTCCGGACCATGGACTGGCTGTCGGACACGGTGCTGGCCCGTCGCATCGAAGCGCCGCTGACGCGCACCAGCCTCGAGCGCCCGGCCGACGCCGGCGCCCGGATGAACCTCTGGTTCACGCGCCTGCAGAGCGGCGACCTGCAGACCTACGTCATATACGCACTGATCGGGCTCGCCATCGTGCTCGGCTTCGGGGTGGCGCATGGCTGAGACGACGATGCTCGGGACCACGCTCTGGCTGCCCTGGGTCGCGGCGCTGGTCGTGCCGTTCCTCGGCCGCGGCACGCTTGGCCGCGGCGTCACGCTCGCGACGATGCTTGCGATCCTCTGGCTGGTCGCCAAGCTGTTCCTCGCCTTCGACGGCACGAGCGGACTTGCGCAGTTCGGCGTGCACCTGCCGTTCATCGCCGCGCTCGGCAGCACGCTCGCGTTCGCGCTCGACGGCTACAACGTCTTCCTCGCGCTGCTGACCGCGGTGCTGTTTCCCGTGGTGCTCGCCTGCACCTGGCGCACCGACGAGGCGGCGCGGCCGCTGTACCTCGCGCTGCTGCTGCTGCTCGAGGCCGCGCTGCTCGGCACCTTCCTGGCACAGGACCTGCTGGTCTTTTTCGTGCTCTGGGAAGCGGTGCTGATCCCGATGGTGCTGCTGATCCTGGTGTTCGGCGGCGCACAGCGTCGCCAGGCGGCGATCAGCTTCTTCCTGTACACGATGGCCGGCAGCATCGTGCTGCTCGCGGCCGTGATCTATCTCGGGGCCCAGGCCAGCGCGCAGTTCGGTCACTGGAGCTTCGCCTATTCGAGCCTCGAGGCGCTGCAGCTGGACGGTGGCCAGCAGACGTTCGTGTTCCTGGCCGTCGTGCTCGCCTGCGCGGTCAAGAGTCCGCTGTTCCCGTTCCACGCCTGGCTGCCGCTCGCCTATCGCGGAGCCTCCCCGTCCGGCACGGCGCTGATGGCCGGCGTGCTGTCGAAGATGGGCGCCTACGGCTTCCTGCGGCTCGCGTTGCCGCTGGCCCCCGACGCGGCTGCGTATTTCGCGCCGCTGCTGATCGGCTGGGCCGTCGTCAGCATCGTCTACGGCGCCGTGCTCGCGCTGCGCCAGCGCCACTACAAGCTGCTCGTGGCCTACGCTTCGTTGAGCCACATGGGCTACATCGTGCTGGGCGCGTTCAGCCTGCAGCCGACCGGCCTGCACGGCGCGATGGTGCAGATCCTGAGCCACGGCGTCGTGGTCGCGGGGCTGTTCCTGCTGCTGGGGCTGCTTGAACAGCGGCGCGGCGCCGCCTACCTGCAGCTGCACGGGCTCGCCACGCGCGCGCCGCGCTTTGCCGTCGTGACGATGCTGTTCGTGCTGGCGTCGCTTGCGCTGCCGCTCACGAGCGGTTTCGCGGCCGAATTCCTCGTGCTGCTCGGCGCCTTCAACGCCGGGCTCGCGCACTGGCACGCCGGCGCCGGTGCCGGCACGCTGGTCGCCGCGCTCGTCGCCGCGACCGGTGTCGTGCTCGGCGCGACCTACATGCTGCGGTTCGCGCGCACGCTCGTCTTCGACGACTCGAACCTGCCCGAGCGGCTGGACCGGGACCTGACGATGCGTGAACTCGCGGCGCTCGCGCCGCTGCTGCTGCTCGTGTTCTGGATCGGCGTGCGACCCGCAGCGTGGATGAACGCGACCGAGGCGACGGTCGGGCAACTCGCGCGGCCCGTGATCGCGACGATGGTGGGGGCGCAGCATGACGAGTGAGGTCTTCTACACGCTGGGGCCCGACCTGCTGCTGCTCGGCGTCGTCGTCGCGTTGATGCTGCTCGAAGCACTGCGCTTCGACGAGCGCTGGGGCCAAGGCGTGTTCGTCGCCGGCGTGGTCGGCGCGGCCGCCTGCGCCTGGCACCAGTTCGACCACGGGTACGCCGCGAATGTCGTGCCCGGCGAACTCGGTGTCGACGCGCTCGCCGTCGCGGGCAAGCTCGTGCTGCTGCTCTGCGGTCTCGGCGTCGCCGCGTGGTTCCCGGGCGCGGGCCGTGGGTTCAAGTTCTGGATCCTCGCGGCCGGTTCGCTGCTGGGCGGGCTGCTGATGCTCGGCAGCCAGAGCTTCGCGACGCTGTTCATCGGCATCGAGCTGCTGTCGTTGCCGGCCTTTGCGCTGATCGTGCTCGGGCAGGGCCGGACCGCGGCCAGCGAGGGCGCGTTCAAGTACCTGGTGCTGTCGTCGGTCGCGAGCGCGTTGTTCCTGTTCGGCGCCTCGCTCGGTTACGGCATCACCGGGTCGCTGCGGCTGGGCGACTTCGGCGACCTCTTCCTCGACGGCGGCCTGCAGTCCCAGGCCGCGATCCTGCTGGTGACCTCGGGGTTGTTTCTCAAGGCCGCCGTGTTCCCGTTCCACGCGTGGGCGCCCGATGCTTACGCGGCCGCACGCCTGCCCGTCACCGCGCTGATGGCCTCGGTCGTCAAGGCGGCCGTGATCCTCGCGCTGGTCCGCGTCTTCGGCGCATCGCCGCTGAACGGATCGGCGACGGCGGTGGTGGCCGCGCTGGCCGTGATCTCGATCGTCTACGGCAACCTCGCCGCGCTGCGACAGCCACGGCTGCGTCGCCTGCTCGCGTACTCGTCGGTCGCACACGCGGGCTACATGGTGTTCGCGCTGCTCGACGTCACCGGCAGCCGCGCCAACGACCTGCTGATCTATACGCTGGTGTACGGCCTCGCCACCGTGCTCGCCTGCGCGAGCTTCGCGGTGCTGTGCCCGGGCGACGACGACAGCCTGTCGCGGCTCGACGGCCAGTTCGCGCGCCGGCCGGTGGCGTCGCTGCTGCTCGCGGCCGCGATGCTGTCGCTGGCCGGCGTGCCGCCGCTGCCCGGCTTTTTCGCGAAGGTGTTCGTGTTCAAGTCGGTGATCGCCTCCGGCCACGTGGCGGCGGCGACGCTCGCGTTCGCGGGCAGCTTCCTTGGCCTGGCCTATTACGTCGGTATCATGCTGCGGCTGTTCCGGCCGGCCGCGGACGCGCCCGCCGAGACGGCGCCCGTGACGGTGACGGACAAGCAGGAACGAACGATCGCCTAACACGCGAGGGGGGATGCCCATGGTGCTCGAAACGGTCGGCCCGCCGGTGCTGCATGGAACGGTCGGTGGCATGCTCGAGGTGAAGGGGACGCGCATTTTCGCCGTGGAACCGTCGACGATGGTCTACGACGCGATCGCCCGCATGGACGAATGGCGCGTCGGTGCACTGCTCGTGATGCAGGGCGAGCGGCTGATCGGCATCGTGTCCGAACGCGACTACACGCGACGCGTGATCCTGCGCGGCCGCGCCTCGCGTGACACGCCGGTCGAGGACATCATGACGCGCGACGTGATCACCGTGCGGCGCGACACGAGCCTCGGCGACTGCCTCGGCATCGTGACGAAGCACGGCATTCGCCATCTGCCGGTGGTCGAGGACGACCGCGTCGTCGGCCTGATCAGCATCGGCGACCTCGTGCGGACCGTGCTGGCGCAGCAGGCCGAGCAGATCTCGAGCCTGAAGTCGTACATCCAGAGCGACTACCCGAGCTGAGCTGCGACCGGTTGTCGGCATCGACTGATCTCGTTCGCGGGCCCGCTGGGGTAGTCTGCGCGGCGTGAGCACCCTCCCGACGCCCGACCGCCGCGCCGCAGCCCGGCACCCGTCTCCCAATCCGCCCGTCGAACACGGCTCGCCGGTCGTGCGCGCGATCTTTTTCGTGGTCGGCGCGCTCGCGTTCGTCACCGCGATCGCGGGCGTGTTCCTGCCGCTGCTGCCGGCGACGCCGCTGTTCATCCTGGCCGCCGCCTGTTTCGCGCGTGCCTACCGGCCGTTCCACGACTGGATGCTCGCGCATCGCTGGCTCGGCCCGATGCTGCGCGAGTGGCACACCCATCGCAGCATCCCGTACCGCACCAAGGTCTTCGCGATCGTCACGATGCTGCTGTCCTTCGGCGCCTCCATCGTGTTCTTCATCGAGCCTCGCTGGCTGCAGCTCCTGCTGGCGTTGTGCGCGCTCGGGCTGGCGGCGTGGCTGTACTCGATCCCGTCGCGCGACCGGCCGGAACAGCGCCCATCCTGACCCGGTGCAGCCGCGGGTTGCGGTCGGATGCGGCTGCCCCACAGAATCGGTCCATGGATGAGACCGCCACCGCCCTCGCCACCGCGGCAACACTCGAGCGCTCGCTGCACGAACGGATCCCGCTCTCACGGGCAATGGGCCTGCACGTGCGCGCTGCGACACCGAATGCCGTGACGGTGCGGGCACCGCTCGCGCCGAACGTGAACCACAGCGGCACCGTCTTTGGCGGCAGCGCGGCCGCAGTCGCCGTGCTTGCCGCCTGGTCACTGGTCGAAGTGCGCCTGGGCGCTGCGGGCATGACCGGCCGGATCGTGATCCGGCGCAGTGAAATGGAATTCCTGCGTCCGATCGGCGGTGAATTCGACGCGACCGCCTCGACTCCGGACGATGCCTCGTGGGATCGGCTGCTCGCCACCCTGCGACGCGGGCGCATGGGGCGCATCACGGTGCGCGCCGTGCTTGGCTGTGAAGGCGAGACGGTCGGCGAGCTGCTCGCGGAATTCGCGGTACTGCCGGCATGATCCGACACGCAGGGACGCGGTCGCGGATCGTGGCGAAGGGCCGGCTCGCATTCCTGTTTGCATTTGCGCTCGCAACCGCGCTCGGCTGCGCCACGGGAGCGTCGCGCCCGCCACCGGCCCACAAGCTCGAAGCCATGCGCGCGGAGGCGTTGCGCGCGCTGCCCCCGGAAGAGCAGGGAGACTTCCGTGCCAGCGACCTCATCGAACCCGTGACGCTCGACCCCACGCTGCGGCTCGACGTGCGCTACGCGACCTCGCGTAATTTCCTGCGCTGGCCCGTCTACGCCGAGCCGCGCCTGTTCCTGCAACGGCCCGCGGCCGAAGCCGTCGTACGTGTGAATCGTGCCTTGCGCGACCAGGGCTACGGGCTGCTGCTGTTCGACGGCTACCGGCCGTGGTACGTCACGCAGGTCTTCTGGGATGCGACGCCGCCCGAGCAGCGCATGTTCGTCGCCGACCCGAACCAGGGCTCGCGTCACAACCGGGGTTGTGCCGTGGACCTGACGCTGTACGAGCTTGCGAGCGGTCGCGAAGTTGCGATGCCGAGCGACTACGACGATTTCACCGAGCGCGCCAGCCCCGGCTACGCCGGCGGGTCGCCGCAGCAGCGCGCAGCCCGCGACTTGCTGCGCCACGCCATGGAAGCCGAGGGCTTCACGGTCAACGAGCACGAATGGTGGCATTTCGACTGCCGCGACTGGCAGCAGTACCGCATCGAAAACGTGCTGTTCAAGGACATCGGCCACCGCGCGACGTCGGCGTCGCCGTAGCCGCGACGCGGCGCCGGCACGCGAGCAGGCAGCGGGTTCGGATCCGGGTTCGCGGACCGTCGCGAGCCATGGACGGCTCGCGCCGAGCCCGCAGGGACGCGTCTTACCGGCGTGTCCGCGAATCCGGATCCGGACCCTTTGCCTGCGAGCGCATGCGATCAGCCGTTGGTGGGCGCGCCGTCACGCGCGCGTCGAGGATGGAGTCGGAAGTTCGCGGACCGACGCGCGCCACTGGCACGACACGGCCGCGCCCGCTACCTTCCGTGGACGGGACGGCGGGGTGACCGTCCCACACCGCAGGGGGAAGGGAATGCTCGTCAACGCAGGCCAGACGCTCACCGAGCGCGCGCGTCTCAGCGGTCGCATGGAAGCCATCGTCGAGGTCGCCACCGGCGCACGCTACGACTTCCGCCAGCTCAACGACCGCACCAACCAGGTCGCCAACGCGCTGCTCGCCCTCGGCTGTCTCAACCCCGGCGACCGTGTCGCCTGCCTGATGTCGAACCGGTCGCGCTATGCCGAGAGCTACTACGCCTGCGCCAAGGCCGGCTACGTGTTCGTGGCACTGAACTGGCGACTGACCGTGCCCGAGCTCTCGTACCAGCTGCTCGACAGCGGCGCCGCCGCGGTCGTCTACGATTCCGACCAGGTGGCCCTGGTCGAGCCACTCAAGAGCCAGTTTCCGCACGTGAGGTGGCTCGCCGCCGACCACGGCGACTTCGACGCGGCGATCGCGGCGGCGCCGGCGACCGAACCGCCGATCGGCGCGAGCGGGGAGGACCCGCTCTACATGATGTACACGAGCGGCACGACCGGCCGGCCCAAGGGCGCGCTGGTCTCCCATCGCGCGAACCTCGCGTACATGGCGAGCATGCTCGTGACCAGCGACCTCGGCACCGACGAGCGCCAGATCGTGGTCGCGCCGATGTTCCACATCGCGGGTCTCGGCCTCACGATGATCGCGGTCTACCGCGGCATGACGTCGGTGATCCTCAAGGCCTTCGACCCCGCGGTGATGTGGCAGCTCGTCGACGCCGAACGCATCACCGGCTTTTTCGCGGTGCCGTCGATGCTCGCGTTCCTGTACCAGCATCCGCAACGCGCG
This sequence comes from Steroidobacteraceae bacterium, assembly GCA_035554635.1. GTDB lineage: Bacteria > Pseudomonadota > Gammaproteobacteria > Steroidobacterales > Steroidobacteraceae > RPQJ01. The sequence goes on from DATMIB010000004.1 coordinate 15,075, forward strand.
GCCGCGCAGCGCAAGGAACTGCGCTGGGCGCTCTGTGGCGCGGCGCCGGTGCCGGTGAGCCTGATCGAGGCCTGGCACGCGATGGGCGTCCAGGTCCGCCAGGTGTACGGCGCGACCGAGACGCACGGCGGCATCTGCCTGCTCACGGCCGAACACGCGACACGCAAGGTCGGCTCGACCGGCCTGCCCTACTTCGGTATCGACGTACGCGTGGTCGACCTCGCCGGCAATCCGGTGCCACCGGGCATGCCGGGCGAGGTGATCACGCGTGGGCCGCACCTGTTCAGCGGCTACTGGAACCAGCCCGAGGCGACCCGCGCCGCCGTGCGCGACGGCTGGTTCCACACCGGCGACATCGCCGAGGTCGACGAGGACGGCTTCGTGTACATCAAGGACCGCGCCAAGGACATGATCATCTCGGGCGGCGAGAACGTGTACCCGGCCGAGATCGAGAACGTGCTGAGCTCGCACCCGGCCGTGAGCGAGGTCGGCGTCATCGGCCAGCCGTCCGGCAAGTGGGGCGAGTGCGCCTGCGCCGTGGTCGTGCGCATCGGCGGCTGGGTCGGCGACGACGCGCAGCTGGTCGAGGAACTGCGCGCGCTTGCACGGACACGGCTCGCGCGTTTCAAGCAGCCGAAGTCCTACGTGTTCGTGGACACGCTGCCGCGCAACCCGTCGGGCAAGATCCTCAAGCGCGTGTTGCGCGAGGCCTTCCCGGGGCCTGCCCCCGAATAGGCAACCGACGCGAGGTTGTTGTCGCACGCCGGCCGGATGCCTATGCTCGCCCGGATGTCTCACCCTGCCGTCGCGGCGCGTCCTGCGTCTCCTTGCGTGCCGCAGTGCCCGGTCACGCACGCATGACCGCCCCGCTCGAACGCCCCAGGGCCCGCTCGCTCGGGCCGCTGCGCGCGCTGCTGCCGTACCTGCGACCGCACCGCGCCATCCTGCTGGCGGCGCTGGCGGCACTGCTGGTCGCGGCCGCGGCGATGCTCGCGCTGCCGGTGGCATTGCGGTACCTGATCGACGAGGGCCTCTCGTCGCGCAGCACCGAGACGATCAACCAGTACTTCGTCGCGTTCCTGGCTGCCGCCGGCGTGTTCGGCGTCTTCGCGGCGCTGCGGTTCTACCTCGTCACCTGGCTCGGCGAACGCGTGGTCGCCGACCTGCGTTCGGCCGTGTACGCGCGAGTCATCCGCATGGACCCTGCCTTTTTCGAGGTCACGCGTGTCGGAGAGGTGCTTTCGCGGCTCACAGCCGACACGACGCTGGTGCAGTCGATCGCAGGCGTGAACCTGTCGATCACCTTGCGCTCGGTGATCTCGCTGCTCGGCAGCCTCGTGATGCTGGCGGTCACGAGCGCACGGCTCACCGCGGTCATGCTCGTGCTGATCCCGGTCATCCTCGTGCCGCTGATCGTGCTCGGCCGTCGCGTCCGCAAGCTCTCGCGCGCCTCGCAGGACCGCATCGCCGACACGAGCGGCATCGCCGACGAGACCCTCAACGCGATCCAGACCGTGCAGGCCTTCACGCTCGAGGGCATCAACTCGCGTCGCTTCGACGCCGCGGTCGAGGATTCGTTCGACGCGGCCGTGCGTCGCACGAAAACGCGATCGACACTGACCGCGCTCGCGACGATGCTCGTGTTCGGCGCCATCACGTTCGTGCTCTGGCTCGGTGCGCACGAGGTCGTGCGCGGCCAGATGACCGGCGGCCAGCTCGGCCAGTTCCTGCTCTACGCCGGTTACGTCGCGATGGCGGCGGCGAGCCTCAGCGAGATGTGGGGCGAGGTGCAACGCGCCGCCGGGGCGATGGAACGACTGGTGGAACTGCAGCAGGCGCAGCCGACGATCGAGGCGCCCGCCGATCCGCAACCGCTGCCGCGCCCGGGGCGGGGCGAGATCCGCTTCGAGCACGTCACGTTCCGCTACCCGTCGCGGCCGGAAACCGCCGCGCTCGACGACTTCGACCTGCACGTGCGCGCCGGCGAGACGGTCGCGTTCGTCGGGCCGTCCGGCGCGGGCAAGAGCACCGCGTTCCAGCTGCTGCTGCGCTTTTACGACCCGACCGGGGGTCGTGTGCTGATCGACGGTGTCGACGTCGCTCGGGCCGATCCGCTCGCGGTGCGTGGCTGCATCGGCCTCGTGCCACAGGACACCGTGCTGTTCGCGGCAAGCGCACGCGAAAACATCCGTTACGGGCGTCCCGGCGCGAGCGATGCGGAGGTCGAAGCAGCGGCGCGCGCCGCGGCCGCCGACGATTTCCTGCGCCGGCTGCCCGAGGGCTACGACACGTTCCTCGGCGAGCGCGGCACGCGGTTGTCGGGTGGCCAGCGCCAGCGCATCGCGATCGCGCGCGCGATCCTGCGCGACCCGCCGATCCTGCTGCTCGACGAGGCGACCAGCGCGCTCGACGCCGAAAGCGAACGGCTCGTGCAGGGTGCGCTCGACCGGCTGATGCGCGACCGCACGACGATCGTGATCGCACACCGGCTCGCAACCGTGCTCGAGGCGGACCGGATCGTCGTCATGGACCATGGCCGCATCGTCGCGCAGGGCACGCACGGCGAACTCGTGCGGCACAACGAACTCTACGCGCGGCTGGCCGCGCTGCAGTTCACGGAGGGGCTCAAGTGAATCCCGTCGACCCCGATCGCGAGTTGCCGGGCTGGATGCCGCCGCCGGCGCCGGCACGCGTCACGCTGACCGGTAGGTTGTGTCGCGTCGAACCGCTCGATGCCAGGCTTCACGCGGCGGACCTGTACGAGGCGAACGCGCTCGATCGCGACGGGCAGATGTGGCGCTACCTTGCCTACGGGCCGTTTGCCGGTGCAGCCGCGTACCAGGCCTGGGTCGAGGAAAAGCAGGCTTCAGGGGACCCGCTGTTTCACGCGATCGTCGACCTCGAGAGCGGATGCGCGACCGGTGTCGCCGCATACCTGCGCATCGACCCGCCGAACGGCGTGATCGAAGTGGGCCACCTCGCGTACTCGCCACGCCTGCAGCGCACGCCTGTGGCCACCGAGGCGATGTTCCTGCTGATGCAGCAAGCGTTCGGGCTCGGTTACCGTCGCTACGAATGGAAGTGCAACGCCAGCAACCGCAGGTCGCGCGAGGCCGCGACGCGACTCGGCTTCACGTTCGAAGGGCTTTTCCGCCAGCACATGGTGTACAAGGGCCGCAACCGCGACACGGCGTGGTATTCGATCGTCGACGCCGAATGGCCACGGGTCCGCGACGGTTTCAGGCGCTGGCTCGACGCGGCCAACTTCACCGCGGACGGTCGGCAGCGACGCAGCCTCGCGCAGTGTCGTGACGACGCAGCGGCGTACTGAGGATTTACTCCATGCAATGCCACCGCACGGCTTCGATCGCCGCCGCACTGGTTCTGACGCTCTCCTGCGCGCTGCCGTTGGGACAACGCGCCACGGCCGACACGCTGCTGGTCGTGCGCAAGTCCGCCGACGCGCTCGACCTCGTCGACCCGGGCTCCGGCCTGCGTCTCGCCAGTGTCGCGGTGGGTTTCGCTCCGCACGAGGTCAGCGTGTCGCAGGACGGCAGGCTCGCCGTCGTTTCGAACTACGGCACCGGCGACAAGCCGGGCTCGACCGTCAGCATCGTCGACCTCGAGCGGCCGCGCGAACTCCGGCGCATCGACCTCGCGCCGCACACGCGCCCACATGGCGTCGCCTGGTACGCCCCGGATCGCATCGCGGTGACGACGGAGGGCTCGCGACATCTGCTGCTCGTCGAGCCGAGCTCCGGCAAGGTCGTCGGCAGCACGCCGACCGGCCAGGACGTCTCGCACATGGTGGCGGTTGCGCCGGACGGTCGGCGCGCGTTCGTGGCGAACATCGGTTCGGGCAGTCTCACGGCGATCGCAACGGATCGCGACGCGGCCTCGCCGCGCACGGTCGCGACCGGCGCCGGCACCGAGGGCGTCGCCGTGCGTCCCGGCGGCAGTCAGGTGTGGGTGCTCGCGCGTGCGCAAGGCACGCTGTCGTGGTTCGACACCGCGTCGCTCGAGCAGCTCGGCAGCCTCGAGATGCCCGGCATCCCGATCCGCGTCGCGTTCAGCCCCGACGGTGCGCGGGCTTATGTCACGCGCGCAGGCGCAGGTGACGTGCTCGCGCTCGACGGCGCCACCGGCCGGCAGTTCGCACAGCGCAAGCTCGACGTGCCGCTCGCAGCCGATGCCGCATCGCGCCCGTTCACCAGGCTTGCCCCGGGCAGTTCGCTGCCGGTCGGGCTCGTGGTGGCGCCCGACGGCCGCACCCTGTTCGTCGCCGCAACGATGGCCGACCGTGTCGTGCAACTCGACGCGCTGACGCTCGCGGTGCTGCGCACGATCGAGGTGGGCGGCGAGCCCGACGGGCTCGCGTTGACACCGGTGATGCCCAAGGCCGAGTGCCACGCCTGTGCGCCAGAGGCGACGCCGACGCCCTGATCGAGGCCTCGTGGCACGATGACGACGCGGCACCGCCACGGCGCGCGCGTTCAGTCGCCGTCGTTCGTCTCGTGGATCGCCGCGATCACCCCGACCACCGCGGCCCCGATCAGGATGCCCTTGACGAGGTCGTCGTCATCGTCGTGCCGGTCGTAGCCGCGGTAATAGCGCGTGACGTAGTCGTACTCGTTCCAGTACCTCGCGTCGCGGTACCAGCGACGGTCGCCCCGGTAGTACGCGTCGCGCAGGTGCACGACGTGACGCGCATCGGTGCAGTAGCGCCCGCCCGGGTGGTAGTGCGCGGTGGCGCCGCGGAAGTACCGGACGTCGTCGTAGGCATGGCGACCGTAACGGCGATAGTGATTTTCGGCCCGCTCGCGCTGGACTTCGCGCCAGGCCTCGCGACGCTCGCGGTCCACCTCGCGCTGGCCCTCGCGTATTTCGTGCACCACGCACTTGCGGTTCCCGCAACGCTCGATTTCGCGCGCGGCCTCACGTTGTTCGCGGGCCACGTTGCGCGCGCCCTCGCGCCACTCGCGGCGAACGTCCCACGAATCGGCGCCGGCGAACGTCGGTGCGAGCGTCGCCGCGCAGGCGACGGCCGTCGTCAGGAACCTCAGGTACTTCACTTGTTCGTCCTCGCGTGGTCGTGCATGGAGCCCGACCCGCGCTCGGCAGCCGGATAGCGGACTCCGCCGAACGAGCCTCGTCGAGCTCTGGTGGGAAGAACGCGGCGTACCGGCCGCGGTTGACAGCCCGGGAGCATCACGACGGCCGGTCGGCCAAAGCCATCGAGTCGGGGGCCTCGTTCCGGGTCGGGGACGGGGGCGATCGGCACCCGGTGTTGTGCGGTCGCGCGCGGGCAAGAAATTCAGCATCATGCGCGCGCAAGCCAGGTGACCGGCCATCCGGCACCCATCGAGAAGAGAGCGATGACGAATCTGATCGAGACCCTTGCCGAGCACCCGGCCACCGAAGTCGTCCGCCGCAACGGCCTGGCCGATTTCCTGTCCCGCCATCCGCGGGCAATGCTGTTCTTCACCGGGGATGTCGCGGCGCACCCGGAAGCACTCGACGTGGCGATCGTCGTGCGCGAGTTGCTGCGCCAGTACGCCGGCCGGCTGACGCTGGGGCTGGTCGACCGACGGGACGAGGCCGCAGTGATGGCACGGACGGGCGTCGTCGTGCTGCCTGCAGTCGCCTTCGTGAGCGATGGCAAGCCGGTCGACGTCGTCGCCCGCATGCGCGACTGGTCCGCCTACGCGCAGGCCGCGGAGAAGCTTTTCCCCCCGGAGACACGGACGGTGGCGCCATGAGCCAAGAGGGAGACGGTGCCGGCCCGGGTCGCGAGGCCGTCAGGAGCCTGGTCGATTACTACCGGCGCGCGGCGGAGCGCATGCGGGCGCTGCCGGTGTACAACGCGGCGCTCGCGGTCGAGGCGATCGGTTTCCGTGCGCACGATGGTCGCCAGGTCGGCGTCATCGTCACGCCATGGTTCATGAACCTGGTCGCACTGCCGACGACGGAGGACCAGGCCGGCTGGCAGAAAGGCAGGTCCACGCGGCTTGCGTTCCCGTCCGGCCGCTACGACTTCGTCGTCAGCGAGGCCGGTGAGAACGGCCTGATCGCGACGTGCTCGCTGTTTCCGCTGATGCACGACTTTGCCGACCAGGCTTCGGCGCGCGATGCCGCAGCGGCCGCGGTGACGGCGTTGATGCAGCCGGAACCACCCGCGGAACCGCCGGCACCGAAAGCTGCGCCGCAGCTGTCACGGCGGAAGTTCCTGGGCGGTTGAGGTTTCTGCCCCGCCCACCCTCTCCCGCCCACGCGGGAGAGGGCGTAAATCACGGGGTGCCGATGTAATCCATCTTGCCGAGTTCGACACCGCAGTGACGCAGGATCGCGTACGCGACGGTGCCGTGGAAATGCACGTTCGGCAGCACGAACTGCATCAGGTACGGCAGGCCTTCGAACACCAGTTCGCCGTTGCGCGTCTTGAGCGTCACGCTGCGCTCTTCGCTGCCATCCACCTGCGCCGGCTCGAAGCCCTCGATGAACGCGATCGTCCTGTCGATCCGCGCGTAGAGTTCCTCGAACGTGGCTTCCTTGTCCTCGTAGCTCGGCACCTCCGCGCCCGCAAGCCGTGCGACGCAACCCTTGGCCATGTCGGTGGCGATCTGCACCTGGCGCGTCAGCGGGAACATGTCGGGCGCGAGGCGATAACCGAGCAGCACGGCCGGATCGATCTTGCGCGCCGTCGCGTGGGCCTCGCCCTTGCGCAAGACCGCGGCAAGATTGCGCAGCGCGCGCGCGAGGACTGGAACCGAGGCGCGGTACATCGAGATCTGCATGCCTTCCCTCCCGGAAAAAGCGAAGAGTCTAGCGCGCTCCGACGGCTCGCGTCGGGCCCGTCAGCGGGCCGATGCCCGGTGGCCCCGGATGCAACGCAGGTACAGCGTCTCGAAGCACTGCTCCGTCATCGGCACCGGGTTGCCGCCGGTCGACGGGTCCGCGAACGCCTGCGGGGCGAACGACTTTGCATGGGCTTCCTCGAGCCCGAGTGAGGCCAGCGTGTCCGGAATTCCGATCTGCCGCCGCAAGTCGAGCACCCAGCGCAAAACGCCCTCGAACGAGCGCTGCTCCAGCCCGAGCCACGCCCCGAGCCGCTCGAACTTGGGGCCGAGCGCGTCGCGGTTCCACTCGAGCACGTACGGCATGACGACCGCGTTGGTGAGCCCGTGGTGCGTGCCGAGGTTGGCCGAACACGGATGGCTCAGGCTGTGCATCGCACCGAGCCCCTTCTGGAACGCAGTTGCCCCCATCGAGGACGCGACGAGCATCTGGGTCCGCGCCTCGAGGTCCGCGCCGTTGGCGACCGCGCGCGGCAGGTGCTCGCGGATCAGTCGCATGCCTTCGACCGCGATACCTTCGGCCATCGGGTGATACCCCGGCGCGCAATACGCCTCGAGGTTGTGCGACAGCGCGTCCATGCCGACCGCGGCCGTCACGTGCGCCGGCAGGCCGACCGTGAGTTCCGGGTCGAGGATCACGAGCGCCGGCAGCATCTTCGGGTGGAAGATGATCTTCTTGGTGTGGTCGCGCAGGTCGGTGATGACCGCGGCACGGCCGACCTCCGAGCCGGTACCGGCCGTCGTCGGCACCGCCACGACAGTCGCCATGCCCGCAGTGTCCACGCGCGTGTACCAGTCCTCGCGGTCTTCGAAATCCCAGATCGGCCGCGCCTGTCCCACCATCAGCGCGATGGCCTTGGCCGTGTCGAGCGCGCTGCCGCCGCCGAACGCGATCACGCCGTCGTGAGCGCCCTGGCGATACGCCGCCACACCCGCGACGACGTTCGCCTCGACCGGGTTCGACTGCACGTCGGCAAACAGCCCGCAGGCAAGCCCGGCACCGCGGCAGATTTCCAGCACGCGTGCGACGATGGGCATTGGCGCGAGTCCCGCATCGGTCACCAGCAGCGGCTGGACGATGCCGAGCGCACGACAGTGCTCCGGCAACTCGACGATGCGGCCGGCGCCGCAGCGGATGCTCGTCGGGTAGTTCCAGTTGCCGCGCAGTGTCGTGGTCACGATGGCGCACTCCGTCGATGCGCGGTGCGCCGCATCAGGCGGTGCGCACGCGCAGGTGGAACGACTTCGGCCGCGTCAGGTGCTCGTAGCCGATCGACGACAGCGTACAGCCGCGCCCGGAGTCTTTCACACCGACCCAGGCGAGCGCCGGGTCCAGGTAATCGCAGCGGTTCATGAACCAGGTGCCGGTCCGCACCTGGTCGCCAAGCGCGACGGCCGCCTCGGCATCCTCGGTCCAGATCGCCGCGGTCAGGCCGTACGCGCTGTCGTTCATCAGCGCGACCGCTTCGGCATCGGAACGGACCGGCATGATGCCCGCCACGGGCCCGAAGATTTCCTCGCGCATGACCGGCATCGAATGGTCGACGTCGAGCAGCACCTGCGGCGCGACGTACGGCGTCCCGGCGCGACTCGCCTCGAAGTCGCCTTCGGCGATCGGGTTGCGCGCCCCGAGCGCGATGGAGCGGGCGACCTGCGCGCGAATCTGCTCCGCGGCAGCGGTGCGCACGACCGGGCCGAGCGTCGTCTCCGGGTCGAGCGGGTTGCCCAGCCGGTAGCGACGCGCCAGCTCGACCCAGCCCGCGACGAAGTCGTCGTAGAGACGCTCGTGCACGTAGACGCGCTGGATGCCACAGCACGACTGGCCCGAGTTGAAGTACGCGCCGTCGACGAGGTTCTCGATCGCGTGCGCGAGGTTGGCGTCGTGGCGGACGTAGGCGGGGTCGCAGCCACCGAGTTCCAGCCCGGTACCGACGAACCGCTCCGCCGCCGCGCGCTGGATCGCGTGGCCGCCCGCGACCGAACCCGTGAACGCGACGAAGTCGACGCGTGGGTCGCCCACCACGCGGTTCGTGTCGGCGTGGCCCAGGTGCAGGGCCTCGAAACAGCCGTCCGGCAGCCCGGCCTCGCGGAAGCAGTCCGCGAACGTCTCGGCGCACAACGGCGTCTGCGCAGAATGCTTGAGCACCACCGTGTTGCCGGCCATGAGCGCGGGCACGACGCTGTTCACGGCGATCAGGTACGGGTAGTTCCAGGCCGCCACGGTGAAGACGACACCGAGCGGCTCGCGCCGCAGGAAACGGCGAAAGCCCTCCTTCGGGCCCACGTCGACGTCGCGCAGGGACTCGGCTGCGATCGCGATCATGTGCCGTGCGCGCTCGAGCGTGCCGCGCACTTCGTTGGGCCCGTAGCGCAGCGGTCGACCGATCTGCCACGCGAGTTCCAGCGCGACCGCGTCGCGACGTCGCTCGAAGGCGTCGCAGAAGCGCTCCAGGATTGCGGCGCGTGCCTCGACCGGAACGTCGCGCCACTGCTGATGTGCGCGACGTGCGCGCTCGAGGGCGGTGTCGATGGCCCGCGGCGTCGCCAGCTCACGCTCGACGTAGACCGAGCCGTCGACCGGGGAAATCGTGCGCTGCAGGGCCATGAGGAAACCCCGGAAGAGTCTAGAGTTCAGCGTCTAGAGTTCAGTCGGAATGGGAGCCCTCACCCGCGCATCGCGCGACCTCTCCCGCGTGCGGGAGCGGTGGAGCGCCTCCGACTAGACTCTAAACTCCAGACTCTGAACTCTTCCTCGCTAAATGATCTCGAAATACCGCGCCAGCTCCCAGTCGCTGACGTGCTTGCGGAACTCGCGTTCCTCCCACTCGCGCGTCGCGGCGTAGTGCTCGACGAACTCGTCGCCGAACAGCGTTCGCGCGGGCGCAGACGTCTTGAGCCGTTGCGCCGCGTCCCACAGCGTGCGTGGCAATGCGAGCTGCGGCGGGAACGCCTGCGCATAGGCATTGCCCTCTACGATCGGTTCCGGCTCGACGCGGTGCTCGACGCCCCAGAGCCCCGAGCCGAGCGCGGCCGCGAGGATCACGTACGGGTGCGCGTCGGCCGCCGCGATGCGGTACTCGATGCGCTGCGACTTGGCGCTGCCCGGGATCACGCGCAGCGCGGTCGTGCGGTTCTCGACGCCCCAGGTGGCGTCGGTCGGCGCCCAGAAGCCGGGAATGAGCCGACGGTACGAGTTGACGGTCGGCGCGATCATCGCGAGCAGTTCCGGCATCAGCCGCTGCTGGCCGCCGAGGAACCAGCGCATGGTGTCGCTCATCGTGTGCGGCTTGCCGGTCTCGTGGAACACCGGTGCCCCGTCGCGCTTGAGCGAGAGGTGGATGTGCCCGCTCTGTCCCGGCCAGTCCTGCGCGCACTTCGCCATGAACGTCGCCATCAGGCCGTGCTGCTGCGCGATGACCTTCGCGAAGGTCTTGAACAGCGCCGCCTTGTCGGCCGCGGCCAGGGCCTGGTCGTAGGCAATCGCGGCCTCGATCACGCCGGGGCCGGTTTCCTCGTGCAGGCCTTCGATCGCCATGTCCATGCGGCGACAGGAGTCGAGCAGCACGCGGTAGAAGTCGCTGCCGGTGCTGTTGCGGATCACCGAGTAACCGAACCAGCCCGGCGCCATCGGCGTCAGGTTGCGATAGCCCTTGGCGCGGACCGACTCGGGTGTCTCGCGGAACACGAAGAACTCGTACTCGAAACCGGCATAGGCCTCGAACCCTAGCTTGCGACCGCGCTCCACCACGCGCCGCAGCAGCGCGCGTGGACACACCGACTCTGCGGGCGGCGAGAACTCGCCGAGAAAGAACAACCCGTCGTCCTCGAACGGCAGCACGCGACAGGAGTCGGGCAGCACGCGCACGGGCGCGTCGGGGTAGCCCGTGTGCCATCCCGTGTACTTCACGTTGTCGTAGAGCTGGTCCTGGCAGTCCCAGCCCAGCACGACGTCGCAGAAGCCGAACCCGCCGTCGAGCGCGGACAGGAACTTCTCGCGCGAGACGTACTTGCCGCGCAGGATGCCGTCGATGTCGAAGACGCCGACCTTGACGTGCGGCACGTCGCGCTCGGCCACCAGTGCGCGCGCATCGTCGGCCGTGCGGACCTGACGTGGTTCCATGAAACTCCTTTTCCTCGTGCCGGTCGGACGCGCCCCGCGGGCTCAGAGCGTCGTCGTGCCGTAACCTTCCGTTTCCGGATGACCGTGCTCGCCGCGCGTGAGTGCGAATTCCTCCTCGGGCGACAGCACGAGCTTGTGCCGGCCGACGAGCGCGAAGTACAGCATGCCGAGCACGTACCAGATCGCGGCGCCATAGACGCCGTTGCGGTACACCGGGTCCTGCAGCTGGTAGTACAGCGTCACGAGCGCGACCACGATCGCGACCGCGGCGCCTGGAATGCCGAGCGGACTGCGGTACGGCCGCGCGATGTGCGGCATCTTCTGCCGCAGCCGGATGAACGACAGGCCCTGCATCGCGTACGAAATCATCGCGCCGAACACGGCCATGTTGAGCAGCGTGCCGCCGATCAGCGCGCCGCCTTTCTCCGAGCCGAGCACGAACCAGACGACCAGCATGATGCCGAACCCCATCGCGGTGCCGGCGTAGAGCGCCATGTGCGGCACCTTGTGCCGGCCGTGCGTGACCGACATGAACGGCAGGTAGTAGCCGGCACGCGAGAGCGAGTAGATCTGCCGGCCGTAGGCATAGATGATCGTGTGGAAGCTCGCGATCAGACCGATCACCGCCAGGAATGCGAGCAGTTTGGCGATGTCCGTGCCGTAAATGACCCGGAACCCGTCGAGCAGCGGCTCGGCGGAAGTCGCCAGCGAGAACGCGCCGTGCATCATGTCGGGCTCGGTCGAACCGACGCCCGCGTTCAGGAACGTGATCAGCAGCGCCGAGACCATCAGCGTCGCCATGCCGGCGAGGAGGCCCTTGGGCATGTCGGCCTTGGGGTCGAACGATTCCTCGGCCGCGAGCGGCAACTGCTCGATCGCGAGGAACAGCCAGACCGCGAACGGCAGCGACGCCAGCGCTCCGCCGACGCCGAACGGCAGCCATGCCCCACCACCCTGCGGCAACTCGACCGGCGCGCCGTCGGGCCCGACCCCGATGTTGAGCGCCCAGCGCTCGAAGTCGAAGAACGGCAGCGCGCTGATCCAGTACACCGCGAGCACCGCGAGCGCGCCGAGCGTGACGACGACGGAGACGCGGAACGAGAGCTCGACACCTCGCAGGTTCAGCAGCAGGAACACCGCGTACGCGCCGGCCCACCAGAGCGGCTGCGCCGTGACCGGCGTCTCGAAGATCGCCGTCATGTACGAGCCGATGAAGAACACGATCACTGCGGGCGTGAGGATGTACTCGATGCTCTCGGCCAGCCCGGTGAACATGCCGCCCCAGGGGCCGAGCGCACTGCGCGCGAACGAATACGCGGCGCCGGTGTGCGGCAGCGCCGGCGACATCTCGGCGATGCTGAAGATCAGGCCCCAGTACATCGCGGCGATCACGAACAGCGCGATCAGCATGCCGCCGAAGCCGTGCGCGAGACCGAAATTCCAGCCCGAGTAGTGACCGGAGATCACTGCGCCGACGCCGAGCGCCCAAAGCGACCAGACACGCGCGTAGCGTCGCAGGCCGCGCCTCTCGAAGTACGCCTTGTCCGTTTTGGTGTAGGTAACGCTCCCGACCGTCTTCCTGTCAGTCATGGCGACCCCTGCGTTTGCTTGGAATGCGCAGTCCCCACCTGCGCGAGCGGAGTATATGCCCGGTTACGCAGTCGACCGCCAGTCCTACGCTTTAGTCCGACGCCCGCCGCAGCGCAGCAAATCCCGCAACTGGCCGCCTGCGCATGTTCCAAGCCCGCGCTTGCGCCGACTGCCGGCTCAAAAGCTGTAGCCGAGCGAAGTCACGACGCCGTAGTCGCTCTGCTCGGACTCCTCGAGCGGCGGTTCGCTGTCGTAACTGCCATAGACCTTGAGCTCGAAATAGAGGTCGTCGACGAACTCGTACTTGGCACGGAGGTCGGCTTCGGCGCGGTATCGCCCCGACTCGGTCAGGCTCGGCAGCAGCGAGAGCGAGCCGCCGATGTCGGTCTCGGGAAAGTCGTAGCGGAAGATCGAGAACGAGGTCGTCAGCACCGCCTCGACGCTGTCGATGGCGGTGCCGCCGGTGTAGTTCTCACGCGTGTACGCAAGGCCGACACCGCCGACCCACTCGGCCGCGTTGGTCTGTATGAAATAGTGGCCGTAACCGGCGCCGAACAGCGAGCGGAGATTCAGGTCGAGTTCCGTGTTGCGTTCGAAGCCGGTGAAGCCCAGCCAGAAGTCGCGCGTGGCCCGGAACTGGCGCCACTCGCCCTGCAGTTCGTAGCGTTCGCTGGTCGCCTCGGTGCCGTCGTCGGTCAGGTTGGCCGAGGCATCGAGGGTCCATTCGTGGGCGCGCGTGCGCGACGAGAGCCCACCGGCGAAATCGAGGCTGCGACGATCGTTCGCCTTGGTGGTGTCGAAGCCGGCGCTCACGTAACCGTCGAGCCGGTCGACCAGCCTGCCGCCCTCGATGGGTTCGGCCCGCACGATCGTGGCACGTGCGACAACCTCGGGTTGCGCCGTCTCGTTGCGGCGGACGAGCAGCTGCGCGGCATCGTCGCCCGGCAGCAGTTGGCCGTAAAAGCGTGCGCCGTCGGACCGTTCCAGCAGCAGGTACTGGTTCGACTCCAGCCGCACGATCTTGTCCCACTCGATGTAGACCGTGCCGAGGTGGTCGGTGCTGAAACGCAGCCGGTTGTGCTCGAGCGCCTTGACCTCGCCGGTCAGGCGGTCGCCGTTGACGAGCGTCACGACGTCCGTCTTCGGCGCTGCGACGGCGGGTGCAGCGCACGACGCGCACATCGCGATGATGCTCGCCCATGCCACGGCACGTGGCCGCCCCCCGACGATGATCTGCAGCAGTGACATGCGAGCCCTCCCCGTCCCGCGACATGTTAGCGCGCGCTGCGCAGCGCACCGAATCGGCGCAGCGCCGCCACCGGGGTGGCGCCTGCCATCGTGCTGCGCGAAGCTACGGGGCCGCGAAGGATCGCGAGCATCGTCAAGGAGCGTCATGGCGAAGAACGGCAAGACCCCGCGCAAGGCGATTGTCGCGGTACGACCCTCGATTTCCACGCCAGGGCCGCCGGACACCACGTTGGAAGCCGCGGAACTGAAGCGGATCGATGCTTACTGGCGCGCGTGCAACTACCTCGCCGCAGGCATGATCTACCTGCAGGACAATCCGCTGCTGCGCGAGCCGCTGCAGGTCGATCACGTCAAGAACCGGCTGCTCGGGCACTGGGGCGCGAGCCCCGGCCTGAGCTTCACCTACGTGCACCTGAACCGGCTGATCGCCAGGTACGACCTGAACGCGATGTTCATCGCCGGGCCAGGCCATGGCGCGCCCGGCGTACTCGCGCCGGTGTACCTCGAGGGGACCTACGCCGAGATCTACCCGAACAAGGGCGAAGACCTCGAAGGGCTGCGGCAGTTCTTCAAGGAGTTCTCGTTCCCGGGCGGCATCGGCAGCCACTGCACGCCGGAGACCCCTGGGTCGATCCACGAAGGCGGCGAACTCGGCTACAGCCTCTCGCACGCCTTCGGCGCCGCCTTCGACAACCCGGACCTGCTCGTCGCCGTGGTCGTGGGCGACGGCGAGGCTGAAACGGGGCCGCTCGCGACCGCCTGGCATTCGAACAAGTTCCTCAACCCGGTCCGCGACGGCGCCGTGCTGCCGGTGCTGCACCTGAACGGCTACAAGATCAACAACCCGACGATCCTCGCGCGGATCGCGCACGAGGAGCTCGATGCGCTCTTTCGCGGTTATGGCTGGACGCCGCACTTCGTCGAGGGCGACGACCCCGCGCAGATGCACGAGCTCATGGCGACGACGCTCGAACGCTGCGTGCTCGAGATCCGTCGCATCCAGGACGAGGCGCGTCGCACCGGCCGCGCGCGGCGGGCGCGCTGGCCGATGATCGTGCTGCGCAGTCCCAAGGGCTGGACCGGGCCGAAGAAGGTTGGCGGCAGGGCGGTCGAAGGCTACTGGCGTGCGCACCAGGTGCCGCTGGCCGACGTCCGCAGCAACCCCGAGCACCTGCGGGCGCTCGAGAAGTGGCTGCGCAGTTATCGGCCCGACGAGCTCTTCGACACGGACGGCCGGCTGGTCGAGAGCCTGCGCGAACTCGCGCCGAAGGGCCGACGGCGCATGAGCGCGAACCCGCACGCCAACGGCGGGCAGCTGCGCCGCCCGCTGCGGCTGCCCGACTTCCGCGACTACGCGGTGCCGGTGAAGTCACCCGGCGCGTCGGAAGCCGAGAACACCCGTCGGCTGGGCGAATTCCTGCGCGACACCCTCAAGCTCAACCCCGGCAACTTCCGCGTCTTCGGCCCGGACGAGACGTCCTCGAACAAGCTCGACGCCGTCTACGAGGCCAGCGGCAAGACCTGGCTGGCCGAGTACCTGCCCGTCGATGCCGATGGCGGCCACCTCGCGCCGGACGGCCGTGTCATGGAGATGCTGTCCGAGCACACGCTCGAGGGCTGGCTCGAGGGGTACCTGCTGACGGGGCGCCACGGTTTTCTCTCGACCTACGAAGCGTTCGTGCACGTGATCGACTCGATGTTCAACCAGCACGCCAAATGGCTCGCCATCTCGCGCGAGCTGCCGTGGCGTGCGCCGGTCGCGTCGCTCAACATGCTGATCACCTCGACCGTCTGGCGCCAGGACCACAACGGATTCACGCACCAGGACCCGGGCTTCCTCGACGTCGTCGTCAACAAGAGTCCCGCGGTGACCCGGATCTACCTGCCGCCCGACTCGAACTGCCTGCTGGCCGTGTCGAACCGTTGCCTCCGCGGCACCGGCGACGTCAACGTGATCGTCTGCGACAAGCAGAAGCACCTGCAGTACCTGGACATGGACACCGCGATCCGGCACTGCGAAAAGGGCGTCGGCCTGTGGGCCTGGGCCAGCAACGACCAGGGCGCCGTGCCCGACGCCGTCATGGTCGGCTGTGGCGACATCGCGACGCAGGAGGCGCTCGCGGCGACGGCGCTGCTGCGCCACCACTTTCCCGATCTCCGGATCCGCTTCGTGAACGTCGTCGACCTCTACACGCTGACGCCGCAGAAGGAGCACCCGCACGGGCTCTCCGATCGCGACTTCGATTCGCTGTTCACGATCGACCGGCCGGTCATCTTCAACTTCCACGGCTACCCGTGGCTGATCCATCGGCTGGCCTACCGGCGGCGCAACCACGACAACCTGCACGTGCGTGGCTACAAGGAGAAGGGCAACATCGACACGCCGCTCGAACTCGCGATCGAGAACGAGGCCGACCGCTTCAGCCTCGCCATCGACGTGATCGACCGCGTGCCGCGACTGCAGGTCGCCGGTGCGCACGTCAAGGAGCAGTTGCGCAACCAGCAGATCGAGTGTCGCAACCACGCGCACGAGTACGGCATCGATCGCCCCGCGGACCGTGACTGGAGGTGGCCGCAGTGAGCACAGACGGGCAGCCCGTGACCAACCCGCACCGTCTCGTACATACTGGCGCGAGGCGACGCATCGCGGCGGCGACGACCGACCGCAAAGGGAGTGCGTTCGATGGCCACCGCAGTGGGCGCGCGTCACGCGCGCAGGACGTGGACCTGGACCTTGCTGGCGCTGCTGGCCGTGGCCTGGTCGCCCGGGCTGCGTGCCCAGTCGCCCGATGCCGGCGAGGCGTCGCAGTCGGTCACGCTACCCGCGGCACGCGGTAGCGCCGCCCCCGCCGACGTCTACCTGGGCAACCGCCGTATCCTGACCCTGCGTGCGACGAACGAGTTCGGCGCCGACCCGGCCGAGCGCGCCCGCGGCATCGAGTCCCGCCTGGCCCAGCAACTGCAACGCGGCGGGCCGCTCATCGTGACGGTGCAGGACATGGGCAGTCACGTCGCGCTGCTGGTCGACGAGCAGCCGCTGTTCCGCGTGCTGCCGGGCGACATCGACCGGGAGGCGGACGAGACGCCGCAGAAGCTCGCCCGGGACGCCGCCCGCAACCTGCAGGTCGCGCTGCGGGAACGGCGCGAAGCCCGCGATTCGGAGGCGATGCTGCTCGCCACCGGCAAGTCAGTGCTGGCGACGGTGGTGCTCCTGGCCGCGTTGTGGGCGGTCGCCTGGGTCTACCGCCGGATGGCGGGCGCACTGCGGCGCTTCGCCGAGCGACGCTCCGCGGCGATGGTTCCGGCGTGGGGCCAGCAGGTCGTCGCGAGCACGACGATCGCGGAGGTGGTGGTCGCGCCGCTGAAGCTGCTCATGTGGGCGATCGTGCTGCTGCTGCTCTACCAGTGGACCGCGCTCGTGCTGGCGTTCTATCCGTACACGCGCCCCTGGGGCGAGACCCTCGGCCGCAACCTGGTCGACGCGCTCGCGACGTTCGGGCAGGCCGCGCTTCGCGCCGTGCCCGGCCTGTTGTTCGTGGTCCTGATCTTCGTGCTGACGCGGTTCGTCGTGCGGCTCGTGCGGGCTTTTTTCGACGGCGTGCAGTCGGGCCGCATCGAGGTCGGCTGGATCGACGATGCGACCGCGCGCCCGACCGGCCGGCTGATCACGGCGGTGATCTGGTTGTTTGCGTTCGTCGCGGCCTACCCGTACCTGCCGGGCAGCGGCAGCGAAGCGTTCAAGGGCATAGGCGTGTTCGTCGGCCTGATGCTGTCGATCGGCGCGTCGGGCGTCGTCAACCAGGCCGTCAGCGGCTTGATGCTGATGTACACCAAGGCGCTGCGACCCGGCGAGTTCGTGCAGATCGGCGAGACCGAGGGCACGGTGACTTCGGTCGGATTCCTGACCACGCGGATCGAGACCCTGCGCAACGTCGAAGTCAGCATCCCGAACGCAGTGATCGCAGGCAACGTGACGCGGAATTTCTCACGGCTCGCCACCCGCGGCGGCGTGCGGGTGCCGACCTCGGTCACGATCGGTTACGACACGCCGTGGCGCCAGGTGCAGGCGATGCTGCAGCTCGCGGCGTCGCGCACGGAGGGACTCGCGAGCGAGCCACCCCCGCGCGTGCTGCAGACGGCGCTGCAGGACTTCTACGTCGAGTACACGCTGATCGTCAGCGTCGCCGACCCGCGCCAGCGCCCGACGGTGCTGAACGAACTGCACGGCC
Source organism: Steroidobacteraceae bacterium (assembly GCA_035554635.1). GTDB lineage: Bacteria > Pseudomonadota > Gammaproteobacteria > Steroidobacterales > Steroidobacteraceae > RPQJ01. Next base: position 33,116 of record DATMIB010000004.1, read on the forward strand.
ACATCCAGGACGTGTTCAACGAGCACGGCGTGCAGATCATGTCGCCGAACTACGAAGCCGACCCGGACGACAAGAAGATCGTGCCGCGCGAGCAGTGGTACGCGGCGCCGGCCTCGCCGACGGCGGCCGCGCGCTCATCGGCCGCGGTCGACGACGCCTGAGCGGCAAGACATCACGCAAACCGATGGAGCGGCGCCGCATGCGGCACGGCAGCCGCGGGGGGCTCGCGACGGCTACGTCTCGCGGCGGCGACGGCTACGTGACGTGCAGGGACGCAGCCGCGCCGCCGATCGCGCGCGATTCGATCACCGTCGTGCCGGGCGGCTCCCGCAGGGCGGTCGCGACCATCGCGGCGGCGATGTCTGCCGCCGGCACCGAACGCCAGGCCGCCGGCGCGAAACGCAGGGCTTGTTGCGCCAGGCGCTCGAACGGTCGCGATTCGCTGCGCTCGCCCGCGATCACCGACGGTCGCACGATGCAAAGACTCGGCCAGCCCATCTCGCCCAACGCCGCCTCGACGTCGCCCTTGACGCGCGAATAGAAGAACGACGACGAGCGACTCGCGCCCGCGGCACTCACGAGTGAGTAGTGCCGCGCGCCGTTGCGCAGCGTAATTTCCGCCAATCGACGCGGATACTCGAAATCCACCTCGCGGAAGCGCGCCTGCGAGCCGGCCTTGCGGATCGTCGTGCCGAGTGCGCAGTACACGTGGTCGGCGCGCAGGCGATCGGCGACACCGTCGAGACCCTCGAAGTCGCAGACCACCTGCTCGACCCTGCCGGCCGGCGCGTCGGCCGCCGCGAGTTCACGGCGCGTCAGCACCACGACCCGCGCGTAGCGTTCGGTGGCCCGCAACAGACGCAGGCACTCCCCGCCGACGAGCCCGGTGGCGCCGGCGAGCAGTGCGACGGGCTTGCGCGCGGCGGTGTTCACTTCTGGCCGTCGATCCAGCGATCGACCTTGGCTTCGAGCACGTCGAGTGGCAACGCGCCGTCGCCCAGCACCGCCGTGTGGAACTTGCGCACGTCGAATTTCGGGCCCAGCTCCTTTTCTGCACGCCCGCGCAGTTCGGCGATTTTCATCTGGCCGATCTTGTACGCGAGCGCCTGGCCCGGGATCGCCATGTAGCGTTCGGCCTCGGAGACGCGCCGGGCCTCGGCGGACGAGCTGTTTGCTTCCATGTACTCGAGCACCTGCTCGCGGGTCCAGCCCCTGGAGTGCAGGCCCGTGTCGACCACGAGACGCACTGCACGCCAGAGCTCGGCTTCGAGCCGCCCGAAATACTGGTACGGATCCTCGTAGAGCCCGAGGTCGGCACCGAGTGACTCGGCGTAGAGGCCCCAGCCCTCGGTGTAGGCCGTGTAGCCGCTGAAGCGACGGAACCTCGGCAGGCCCTGCTGCTCACGCTGGATCGAGATCTGGAAGTGGTGGCCGGGGTTGCCTTCGTGCAGCGAGAGCGCCTCCATCGCCCACTTCGGCCGCGCGCGCAGGTCGTACGCGTTGGCATAGAAGATACCGGGACGCGAGCCGTCCTCGCTCGCGGGCTGGTACTGGCCGCCCGACGCACTCTTTTCGCGGAACGGCTCGACGGCACGGACCTCGTAGTCGGCCTTGGGCAACGTCTCGAACAGCTTCGGCAGCTGCGGGTTCACGCGATCCTTGATCGCGACGTAGCCCGCGATCAGGTCCTCGCGCCGGTCGTAAAAGAACTTCGCGTCGCTGTTGACGTACGTGAAGAACTCGTCGCGGGTGCCCTTGAAGCCGACGCGCTGCATCACGGCTTCCATTTCGCCGTGGATGCGGCGGACCTCGTCGAGACCGATCTGGTGGATCTGCTCCGGCGTGTAGTTCGTCGTCGTGACGCTGCGCACGTTGTAGGCGTACCAGGCCTTGCCGTCGGGCAAGCCTTCCATGCCCGCGGTCGTGCGGCACTTCGGCACGTACTCGTCGCGCATGAACGCGTGCAGCTTGCGGTACGTGGGCACGACAGTGGTTTCGATCGCGGTCCGATATGCCTGCGTCAACCGTTCGCGCTCCGCCGCAGGGAAGTCGGCGGGCAGGTTCCGGATCGGCCCCCAGTACAGCGAGTCCTCCGGCTTCGCCACGACGTGCGCCTGCAGCTGCGGCAGCGTGCGTTCGGCGAGGATGCGCGGCAGCGTGTAGCCACGCTCGGCGCCGAGTCGCATGTTGACGATCGCCTGGTCGGCCCAGCGCACGAAGCCGTCGATGCGCTCGAGGAAATTGTCGTAGTCCTGCACGGTCTTGAACGGCTGCATGCCGTTGCCGGACCCGAGCTGCGCAAAGGTGTTCGGCGTCGAGTAGAACTGGTTCAGCGGAAGCAGTTCGGACGGGAAACGGAAGCCCTCGATTTCGCGCTCCCGGCTCGACTTGAAGATGTCGTACGAGAGCTGCTCGCCGGGCGTGAGCCGCGCGCGGTCGATCGCGACGATGCGCGCGAGGTAGTCACGCTCGAGCTTCTGCTCCTGCGCGATCGCCCCCGGCGCGATCGAGACGACGAAACGGTCGTTGTAGCGCGCGTCGCCGATCGAAGTGGCCAGCAGCGGGTTCAATCGCAGCAGCTCCTCGAAGTATTCGTCGAACAGCGCCGCCAGCCGTTGCGACTCGGTCTGCGCCGCGGCCACGGGCGCGGACTTCGCGGCGACGGCTTCCGGTGCACTCGACGTCGCGCAGCCGCCGAGCAGCACGACGCAGGTCGTCGCGAACAGGAGGGCCGAAGTACGGGCGCGCACGGGGCTCATGCAGGACTTCCGGATGTCGGGATTGGGCACGGGAGGACGGGCTCAGTTCCGCACGAACTTGAGCGTCATGCGATCGGATTCGCCGATCGCCAGGTACTTGCTGTGGTCGAAGCTCGTGTCGGGCGGCTGGCTGGAGCCGTACGGCGTCGAGCGCAGTGCCGGCGGCAGCGTCCAGACACCGAACGGGTGGTCCTTGGTGTCCTTGGGGTTCGCATTGATTTCGGATTTCGCGGCGAGCTTGAATCCGGCCTTCTGCGCCTGCTCGATCACGTACTGCTCGGTCACGTAGCCGCTCGCGGGCTGTTCCGCCCCGGCGGACGGGTTCGCACGATGCTGCTCGATGGCCAGGACGCCGCCCGGCTTGAGTGCCTTGTGGAACTCCTTGAAGGTTGCCTCGACCGTGCCCGGCTTGTCCTGCATCCAGCCGTGGACGTTGCGCGCCGTGAGGATCAAGTCGAACGTGTTCGCCGGCAGCGTGCGCGAGACGTCGCCCCAGTTGACGAACTCCACCTTGCCGTAAAGCTCCGGCTTGGCCCCGAGACGCTGCTCGAAGTCCGTGCGTGCCTTGCGCGCGCCGTCCGAGAGCTTCGGGTTCGCGAGGTCGGCGGCGGTCGCGTAATACCTGCCGCCGGTCGCCTTCGCGTACGGTGCGAGGATGTCGGTCCACCAACCGGCGCCCGGCTGGATCTCGAGCACGGTCATGCCGGGCCGGAGACCCCAGAACGTCAACGCCTCGGCGGGGTGCCGATAGCGGTCGCGGGACTTCGCGTCGTCCGAACGCCACGCGCCGTTCACGGCGGTGGCCAATGCTGCGTCGTGCGCAGGGGCGACGGCGGCTGCGGGATCGGCCTTGGCTTCGGCGGCGGCGTGCGTGATCGCAGGCGCGGCGACACACAACGCGAAAACGGGCAGCAATCGGGAAGACCTCATCGGCGGGCTCCTTCGGAATCGAGTCGACCGTGCGTCCGCGAACGAACGCTGGCAGGAACCCCCGATTCTAGCCTCGCCCTCCCGCAAAAGACGAAGCCCCGGCGCTTGCGCGTCGGGGCCTCGTACTGCAGCGGCCTTGCGGTGCTGCGTTTGCCGGTTACATGCCCGAATCCGTGCGGATCAGCATGACGCGGCGGTTCTCCTGGCGACCTTCGGCGGTCTTGTTGTCCGCGATCGGCTCGGCTTCACCCTTGCCTTCGGACTTGACGCGCGCCGGGTCGACGCCGCGGCTCGACAGGTAGTCGAACACGGCCTTGGCGCGGCGGTCGGACAGCTTCAGGTTGTAAGCGTCGTTGCCGACGCTGTCCGTGTGGCCCTGGATCAGGGTCGCCGCGAACGGCACGTCGTTCATGAACTTGACGACGCGCTCGAGTTCCGTGATCGACTCGGGGCGCAGCTCGGCGCTGTCGAAGTCGAACAGGAGCTTGAGCGTCTGCTCGAGCGGGCAACCGACCTTGTCGACCTTCGTGCCGGCGGGCGTGCCCGGGCACTTGTCGAGGTCGTCGGCGACGCCGTCGCCGTCCGAGTCAGCCGGGGCCGGAGCCGGCGGCGGGGGCGGCGGGGGCGGCGGCGCGGCGGCCGGAGCCGGTTCCGGAGCGGCGACCGGCGTCGGGGCCGGGCTGCCGAACTTGTAGCCCACATGCAGGCCGTACACCCACGGGTTGATCTCGAGCGTGCCGATGTCGACGCCGTTGAGCGTCGTATCCGACTCGATCTGGATGTAGCGGGCGTTCACGTTGACGAACCAGTTGCCCTTGCCCATGTCGATGCCGACCTGGCCGGCGGCGCCGAACGAGTCGTCGAGCTTGAGGTCGTTGCCGCCCAGCGGGCCCGCCGTCTCTTCACCCGAGAACAGCGTGTAGTTGATGCCCGCGCCGATGTACGGGCGGATCGTGCCGTCCTGGTTGAAGTGCCAGTTGAGGCTCAGCGTCGGTGGCAGCTGGTCGACGTAGCCGACGCGCGACTTACCACCTTCGAACGGCCGGATGTCGACGCCGTGCGTGAACGGCCAGGCCGCGAGCAGCTCCGTGCTGATGTGCTTGGTCAGGAAATAGCTGACGTTGAACGTCGGCGAAACGTCGGAATCGACGACGAGAAACGCCGTGCCGGGAATCTCGAGGCTTTCCTTCTCCGGGTTGACTTGCGAGAGACCGACGCGAACGAGCCAGTCGCCTTGCTCGGCATGTGCCGCGACCGGCGCCGCGAGCGCGGCTGCCACGGCAAGAGGAAGCAGGTAACGTGATGACATCGAGGGGTTCTCCTTGTGGCTTTTACGCCATGCGTTATGCGTCATCGGCGGCTGCAGAACGGAACCCGCGTCCCCACGTATGCACGGGCCCGGAGCCGAACCGCAGCCTGAATTTTCTCTGAAATTGTTGAACAAAGTCCAGCACAGGCAATCCGTTAAAACCGAACCAAGCAATCATTGTGCCGGCTGTGCATGGATGTGCCGTCATTGTAGCAGCACTGCCTGATGCGCTCCCGCAACAGGTCGTCCAGATCGAAGTCTGATACAAACGTAAGTGCCCGCCGACAACGGGCCATTTACCTTTGGCTCACCAACGACGACGTGCGCCGGGTCGTATGATCCGGACGGCATGCCCGCCGCAGGAGCCTCGACGCAGTGACCGCCCGCCAGGACCGCGCACGGACGCCTCGTCCACCGCTCGAACCCAAGTCCGCCAGCCGAGACGGCCCATGACGCTGACCGAGCAAGTCGCCGTGTTCCTCGCCGCCACGGTGATCGTCGTGCCGCTGTTCAGGCGATTCAAGCTGAGCGCGGTGCTCGGCTACATTGCCGCGGGCCTGCTGATCGGGCCCTGGGGCCTCGGCCTCGTCGACGACGTCGAGAGCGTGCTGCACTTCGCCGAGTTCGGCGTCGTGCTGCTGCTGTTCGTGATCGGGCTCGAACTGCAGCCGTCGCGGCTGCTCGTGATGCGGCACGCGGTCTTCGGCGTTGGCGCGCTGCAAGTCGCCTTGACCACCGTGCTGCTCGCGGGCGCCGGCGTCGTGCTCGGCCTCGAGTGGCCCGCGGCCGTCATCGTCGCCTTCGCGCTGTCGCTGTCCTCGACGGCACTGATCCTGCAGGTGCTCGCCGAGCGCGGCGAACTGACCGCGCGACACGGGCGCGCGACATTCGCCGTGCTGCTGTTCCAGGACCTCGCCATCATGCCGGCATTGCTGGTGCTGCCCTGGCTCGCCGGTGCGGCCGGGCAATCGTTCGCGTGGGCCAGCGTGCTGATGCCGGTCGCGGTCGTCGTGCTGGTCGTGGTCGCGGGCCGTCACCTGCTGCGCCCGGTGTTGCGCATCGTCGCGCAGACGCGCGCGCAGGAGGCGTTCACGGCCGCGGCACTGCTGCTGGTCGTGGGCACGGCGCTGCTGTTCCAGCGGGCGGGGCTGTCGATGGCGCTCGGCGCGTTCATCGCCGGCGTGCTGCTGGCCGACAGCGAATATCGCCATGAACTCGAGGCCGACATCGAGCCGTTCAAGGGCCTGCTGCTCGGGCTGTTCTTCATCGCGGTCGGCATGTCCGCCAACCTCGGGCTGCTGGTCGAGACGCCCGTGCGCATCGCGTTGCTGACGCTCGGCTACCTCGCGCTCAAGGTCGTGGCGGTCTGGATCGCAGCCCGGCTCACGCGGCACGACGCCATTGCTTCGACGCGCATCGCGGTGGCGCTCGCCGGCGGTGGCGAATTCGCGTTCGTGCTGCTGGCGCTGGCCGCGGGCGATCGTCTCGTCCCGCGGTCCACCGCCGACACGTTCGTGCTGGTCGTCACGGCGTCGATGGCGCTGGCGCCGCTGCTGATCGGGGCCGCCGACCGTGTCGCGCGACGCTTCGCGCGCCCGGTGCCGCCGCGGGCCTTCGACCGCATCGAGCCCGAGGAGCCGCGCGTGCTGATCGCGGGTTTCGGTCGCGTCGGCCAGATCGTCGCGCGCGTGCTGCGGGCCCGGCAGATCCGCTTCACGGCACTCGAGGCGAGCCCGGCGCAGGTCGACTTCGTGCGCCGCTTCGGCAACAAGCTCTATTACGGCGACGCCTCGCGCCTGGAGATGCTGCGTGCCGCCGGCGCCGAGCACGCCACGGTGCTGGTGCTCGCGATCGACGACGTCGAGGCGAGCGTCAAGGCGGCCGAACTCGCACGCCGCCACTTTCCGCAGCTGAAGATCCTGGCGCGGGCGCGCAACCGGCAGCACGCGTTCCGGCTCATGGACGCTGGCGTCGCGGACGTCTGGCGCGAGACGTTCGGCACCAGCCTGGAAATGGCGGAGTCGACGCTGGTCGCGCTCGGCACCGGGCGTGACAGCGCGGCCGCACAGGTGCGACGATTCCGAGCGCACGACGAGGAAACCCTGCGGCAGCAGGCTGCGGTCAAGGACGACGAGGAAAAGCTCATTGCGACCACGCAGGCCTCGGCGAAGCAACTGGAATCCCTGTTCGAGGCCGACCGTACCGAATGAGTCACCGCACCCCCGTCCGTGCTCGCAACGCGAGCCCGCTGCTGCTGTCGATGCTGTTCGCTGCCGCAACCGCGACGGCCGTGCCTGTGACGGCACGGGCCGAGACATCGCTGCAGGCGGACGCCGCCGGCCGCTTTGCTGACCTCGCGCTGCAGTGCGTGCACCTCGAGTACCCGAACAAGCTGTCGCACACGCTGCGCAGCGATGCCGATGCCAGGCCACCGCGCGAGCTGACGCCCGCGTTCTACGGGTGTTACGACTGGCACTCGTCGGTGCACGGGCACTGGCTGCTCGCGCGCCTGGCGCACCTGTTTCCCGCGGCGCCGTTCGCCGGGGCTGCACGGGCGGCGCTCGAGCGTAGCCTGACGCCGGCCAACGTCGCGCAGGAACTCGCCTACCTGCAGACACCGGGCCGCGCGTCGTTCGAGCGCCCGTACGGGCTCGCATGGCTGCTCGCGCTCGGCACCGAGTTGCGTCGCTGGGACGACGCCGACGCGAAGCGCTGGGCGGCCGCGCTGGCACCGCTCGAAGCCGAGGCCGCGAACCGGCTGCGCAGCTGGCTGCCGAAACTGCAATACCCGATCCGCGTCGGCGAACACAGCCAGACCGCGTTTGCGTTCGGCCTCGTGCACGACTGGACCCGTGTCGCCGGTGACGAGGCGCTGCGCACGCTGCTCGAGCAGCGTGCGACGGCGTTCTATGGCAAGGACCGTGACTGCCCGATCGCGTACGAGCCGTCGGGTGAGGATTTCCTGTCGCCCTGCCTCGCCGAAGCCGACCTCATGCGCCGCCTGCTGCCACCGCGCGAATATGCGTCGTGGCTCGGCCGCTTCCTGCCCGGCATTCCGCGTCGTGGCGGCAGCGCGTGGCTCACGCCCGGCATCGTCACCGATCGCAGCGATCCCAAGCTCGCGCACATCGACGGGCTCAACCTGAGCCGTGCGTGGATGCTCGCCGGCATCGCGAACGGCCTGCCCGCCGGCGACCGGCGCATCGCGGCATTGCGTGCGGCCGCGGCGTCCCACGCCGAGGCGGCGCTGCCGGCAGTGACCGGCGAACACTACGAAGGTGGCCACTGGCTCGGGACTTTCGCGGTCTACCTGACGAGCGGCGCCGGGCTGGCGCAGGCACGCTGAGCGCACGAGGGCCGTCATGGACCGCACCGAACGCTTCTACCGGATCCAGGCGCTGCTGCGACAGCGCCGTCTCGTGCGCACGCAGGAGTTCCTCGAGGAACTCGAGGTCTCGAAGGCGACGTTCAAGCGGGACCTCGAGTACCTCAAGGACCGCATGCACGCACCGATCGTCTACGACCGGCACGAAGAGGCCTATCGCTTCGAGACCGGCGTGGCCGACGACGTGCAGTGGCAGTTGCCGGGCCTCTGGTTCACGGCCGCCGAGCTGCAGGCGCTGCTGACGATGGACCGGCTGCTCGGCGAGTTGCAGCCCGGCGTGCTCGGCGACGTGATCGGGCCACTGCGCAAGCGGCTCAGGGAGCTGCTCGAGACCGGCGAGCACTCGGCCGCCGACATCGAACGCCGCATCCGCATCCTCGCGATCGGTTCTCGTCGCGTCGAGCCGAAGCACTTCAACGTCCTGACCACGGCGCTGCTGTCGCGACGGCAGCTGCAGATCCGCCACCTGCGCCGGCGCGACGGCCGCTCGCTCGACCGCGTCGTCTCGCCCCAGCGGCTCGTGCATTACCGCGACAACTGGTACCTCGACGCCTGGTGCCACGAGCGCCGCGGTCTGCGCACCTTCGCAGTGGACGCGATCGAGACCGCGACCGTGACGGAACAGCCCGCGCACGACGTCGACGAAGCGCAGCTGGACCAGCACTTCACCAGCGGTTACGGCATCTTCGCCGGGACCGAGACACAGGAAGCGGTGTTGCGGTTCACGGCCGAGCGTGCGCGCTGGGTCGCGAACGAGGTGTGGCACGCGAAGCAATCCGGCGAGTGGCAGTCCGACGGCACGTACGTGCTGCGGCTGCCCTATGCACAGGCACCCGAGCTGGTCATGGACATCCTCCGTTACGGGCCGGACGTGTGCGTGCTCGCGCCGGAGTCGTTGCGCATGGATGTCGCGACGAAACTTCGGGAGGCCGCGGCGCTCTATTAGGAGAACGCAGCGGGCCGTTCGCGACGGTCGTGCAGCTTTTTCAATCCAAGGAAGGGAAAGGACTCCCGCATGTACAAGGAATCTGCCGCGCGGGTCGTGCGGCTCGAACTCTTCGCGGCCTTGCTGACCCTCGTTCTCGCCGGTTGTGGCGGTGGCGGTTCGGGCGGCGGCGGTGACGACGGTGGCGGCGCACCGCCCCCGCCTCCACCACCCCCACCCCCGGCGATGCCGACCACGACGACGAGTTCGCAGACGGCCTACGCGACCCCCACGGCCACCGGCTGGCAGGTCGTCCCGCTGCTCACCGTCGGCGACACGCCCGCCAGTTCGAGCTACGCGATGGTCGGCAAACCCGACGGGTTGGGTGCGATCGCCGGCCGCTACGGCAGCTCCGGCGAGCTCGTCGACACCGGCACGCACATGACGCTGTTCATGAACCACGAACTGCCCGGTAACCGCGGCGCGGTGCGTGCCCACGGTACGAACGGTGCGTTTGTCTCGCAGTGGACGATCGAACTCGCCACGTTGCGCACGACCGAGGGCCGCGACTTCGTGACACGCGTGTTCCGGTTCGACGGCACAGGGTGGGCCGACGCTACCGGCACGCTGAACTTCGACCGGCTCTGCGCCGCCGACCTGCCGCCGCGCAGTGCGTTCTACAACGCGCAAAGCGGCGCCGGCTACGACGGGCAGTTGTTCGCCAACGGCGAGGAGGTCGTCGAGGGCCGCGGGTTCGTCTATCTCGTGGGCGGCGCGCAGCACGGCGACGCCTACGAGGTGCCGTATCTCGGCAAGTACTCGCACGAAAACCTCGTCGCACACCCGGCCTCGGGCGACACCACGCTCGTGGTGAGCACCGACGACGACAGTCCGGGCCAGGTCTACGTGTACGTCGGCACCAAGCGCACCACCGGCAACCCGGTCGAACGTGCCGGACTGCACGGCGGCAAACTGTATGGCGTCCGCGTCGTCGACGGCGGCACCAACTACGGCGGCGGTGCCGTGCTGCGTGAGAACAAGGGTGCGATCAACGGCCGCTTCGACCTGGTCGACGTCACGGACGCCGCGCTCGGCACGGGCGCCAACCTGCAGGCCGTTTCCGTCGCTCGCGGCATCACCGACTTCGCGCGGCCCGAGGATGGCGCCTGGGACACGCGCGATGCCGCCACGTTCTACGTCGCGATCACCGGTGCGAACATCGACGGCACGCGACAGAGTCCGCGCCTGTACCGCCTGGTGTTCGATTCGGTGACGGCACCGACGGGCGGGCGGATCGAGCTCGTCGTCGACGGCGACAACCTCCGCGGTACCGACGGCACGACCGGCCGCGGGTTCGACAATGTCGCGGTCGATGGCGCGGGACGCGTGTTCGTCATGGAAGATGGCGCCGCCACCGACGACCACGTGTCCAAGGTGTGGATGATCGACCCGGCCAACGGCCAGGCCACGCAGGTCCTCGAGGCCGATCGCAACCGCGTGTTGCCGGGCGGGTCGAGCTTCCTGACCAACGTCGAGGAACACTCGGGCGTCGTCGAGGTGACCGAGCAGCTGCGCAGTGCCGCCTGGTTCGATGCGGCGCGACGCTATTACCTCGGCACCCTGCAGACGCACTACCCGCTCAACGAAACGCTGTTCGAAGGCGGGCAGCTCTACCTGTTCGTGTCGCCGTAGGGCTCTTCACCTCTCCCGCTTTCGCGGGAGAGGTCGGCCGCAGGCCGGGTGAGGGCTCTCGATCATGCCTCGGAGCACGCATGTCATCTTCCTCCCGCCTCCGTGACAGGAACCGCTCATGAAAACCCTGCTGCGTGCGTTCTCGATCGTGCACGGCTTCGTGGCATTCATCTTTGCCTGTGCCGCGCTCATGCTCATGGTCATCGCAGCCAAGATCGGCTTCGTGGCCTTTGCGGGCGGGCTCGATCGCGCGGCCGCGCAGCAGATCATCGAAGCCCTCGGATTGCTGGCAGCCGCCGTGGTGGCGCTGCAGATCGCACACACGATTGCCGAGGAAGAGGTCGTACGCGATGCCCACATCAGCGGCCCCACCCGCGTACGACGCTTCATTTCGAGGTTCCTCGTCGTCGTCGTCGTGGCATTGACGATCGAGAGCCTCGTCGCGACCTTCAAGGCGGGGCAGGAAGACCCCCTGCACATCCTTTATGCCGCGACGATGGTGTTTTCCGCCGGCATCCTGCTCGCCGGGTGGGGTGTGTTCGTTCGCTTGAACCGGTCCGCCGAGGAGCTCGAACCGGAAGCCATGGCAGAGGCCAAGCGCGAAGACCGGAAACTCAAGTAGCGACCGCGGGGCCAAGGCACTCGACCCGGCCCTCGCGGCATGCGCGGGGGGAGGGAGTAAGAGCCCTCGCCCCAGTCCTCTCCCGCATTCGCGGGAGAGCGAGCGGCGGTCAATTGAGCGTGTAGCGCTTCGGCGGCACGCCCTGCACTTCCGGCAGCGTGACACCCGGCGCGACGTACAGGTCGACCTCGCGTTCGAAATGCAGCGGGCCCTGCACGACCGCGCCCGACTCGACCGTGATGCGCGGATTGCGACCGTTCTTCTTGCTGCCGAACCAGGAGATGTTGCGGTTTTCCTCGACGTGGATGCCACCGAGCACGCGCGTGCCGGCGGCGAGCCGGATGTCGCCGTTCACGGTCTCGATGCCTTCCTGCACTTCCGCGCCTTCGAGCAGCATGTCGCCGTTGACGTTCTCGAGGCTGCCCGCGACGCGCACGCCTTCACGGAGCGTGATGCTGCCATTGACGGTCTCCAGGTCGCCGCGCACCTCGACGCCGGCGGCCACCGAGATGCCGCCGTTGACCGTCTCGACATCGTCGACGATGGCGCGCTCCTCGATCCGCACGGAACCGTTGACGGTCTCGACTTCACCGGTCCGGGCGTCGGCGCCGATCGTCACGGAGCCGTTGACGGTCGAGACACTGCCGGCCTGTTGCCCCGCCTCGACCCGCACGCTGCCGTTGACCTTGCTGACGTTGCCGAGCGAAGCGTCGGCCGTGGTCGACCCCAGCGCGACGGCGGACCAGGCGTAGGCGAGCGTGAGCGCACAGCGGGTGACCAGTTTCATCGACTTGCTCCGGCAACGAGGGTAATTGGCTGCTCGATGAAGGCTTCGATGCGGCAGCCGCGCAAAAGGTTGCAACCGGTGTACCCTTCACGGCTCGACAGGCAGCCGCGCCGCGGCCAAGGTCCGTTCGGCCCGTGATACCTGTCCGCACACCCGCGCAGAAGCGGCCACAGCAGCAATAACGAGGAGCCACGCATGAAGACCCGTGCAGCCGTGTGCCATCAGGCCGGCCAGCCACTCGTGATCGAGACCGTCGACCTCGACGGCCCGAAGGCCGGCGAAGTGCTGGTCGAGATCAAGGCCACGGGCATCTGCCACACCGACGAATTCACGCGCTCGGGCGGCGACCCGGAAGGCCTGTTCCCCGTGATCTTCGGGCACGAGGGCGCTGGCATCGTCGTCGACGTCGGTGCGGGCGTGAAGTCCGTGAAAAAGGGCGACCACGTCATCCCGCTCTACACGCCGGAATGCCGCGAGTGCAAGAGCTGCACGTCGCGCAAGACCAACCTCTGCACCGCGATCCGCACGACGCAGGGCCAGGGCGTGATGCCCGACGGCACCAGCCGCTTTTCGCTCGGGCGCGAGAAGATCCACCACTACATGGGTTGCTCGACGTTCTCGAACTTCACCGTGCTGCCCGAGATCGCGGTCGCGAAAGTGCGCGAGGACGCGCCGTTCGACAAGATCTGCTACATCGGCTGCGGCGTCACGACCGGCATCGGCGCCGTGATCAACACGGCGAAAGTCGAGCCGGGCGCCAACGTCGTCGTGTTCGGGCTCGGCGGCATCGGCCTGAACGTGATCCAGGGCGCGCGCATGGCCGGCGCCAACATGATCGTCGGCGTCGACCTCAATCCGGCGCGCAAGGCGCTGGCCGAGCAGTTCGGGATGACGCACTTCGTCAACCCCAAGGAAGTCCAGGGCGACCTCGTGCCGTACCTCGTCTCGCTCACGGGCGGCGGCGCCGACTACAGCTTCGAGTGCGTCGGCAACGTCGACCTGATGCGGCAAGCGCTCGAGTGCTGCCACCGCGGCTGGGGCGTCTCGGTCATCATCGGCGTCGCAGGCGCCGGCCAGGAGATCAAGACACGACCGTTCCAGCTCGTCACCGGACGCGTCTGGAAGGGCACGGCGTTCGGCGGCGCGCGCGGCCGCACGGACGTGCCGAAGATCGTCGACTGGTACATGGACCGCAGGATCTCGATCGACCCGCTGATCACGCACACGATGCCGCTCGACCGCATCAACGACGCGTTCCACCTGATGCACACGGGCGAGTCGATCCGCAGCGTCGTGACGTTCTGAGGTCTTCACCTCTCCCGTGCGCGGGAGGGGTCGGCCGCAGGCCGTGTGAGGGCTCTCTTCACCTCTCCCGCTCGCGGGAGAGGTCGCGTGGAGCGCGGGTGAGGGCCGTTTTCCTACTCGATGGAGTCCTGAACAGTGGAAATCCTCTCCGAGCATTGCTGTTTCGGTGGCATCCAGCGCTTCCTGCGTCACCAGTCGCGCGAGTGCGCGGGCCCGATGCGCGTCGCGATCTACGAACCGCCGCAGGCGAAGCAGCGGAAGGTACCGGTGCTGTACTACCTCGCAGGCCTGACCTGCACCGAGGAAACCTTCACGATCAAGGCTGGCGCGCAGCGACTCGCAGCGCAGTACGGCCTGATGCTGGTCGCGCCCGACACGAGCCCGCGCGAGCCGCGACACGCCGGTGACGACGCGAGCTGGGACTTCGGCGTCGGCGCCGGCTTCTACGTCGATGCGACCGAAGCGCCGTGGTCGGCGCACTACCGCATGTACAGCTATGTGACACGGGAACTTCCGCAGTTCGTGGTCGGCGAGTTCTCTGCCGACGGCGAGCGCCAGTCGATCATGGGGCACTCGATGGGTGGCCATGGCGCGCTGGTGTGCGCGTTGCGAAATCCAGCGCAGTACCGCTCGGTGTCGGCGTTCGCGCCGATCGTGGCGCCCTCGCAGGTGCCGTGGGGCCACAAGGCGTTCGGCGGCTACCTCGGCCCCGACCGCGAGCGCTGGCTCGATTACGACGCGAGCGCACTCGTGCAACACATGCCGCGGCCGGGCGAAATCCTGATCGACCAGGGCACCACCGACAAATTCCTGTCCGAACAACTGCGGCCAGAGCTTTTCGCGGACGCGTGCAGAAAGTCCGGGCAGCAGGTGCGGCTGCGCATGCAGCCCGGCTACGATCACAGCTACTGGTTCATCCAGACGTTCATGCCGGACCACCTTGCCTTTCACGCCGCGGCGCTGGGGGTGTGAGCAAGCGGCCTGCCCGCGCTGTCTTCGCGGACACCCGAATCGACGAAGCCCGGGCGAGGCGGCGTGACGCCATGCTGGTGGCACGACGAATGCGATTCGCCGACTCGGCCACATAACCGGCCGGCAACCGAGGCCCGTGCGACCGGATGGTCTATCGTTGGCCTCGACGCACCGTTGCGAAGTCCAAACGCCCCACGATGACCAGATCAGCCGCAATCTCCGCCGCCGTCGCAGTCGCAGTCACTGCCGCCGCTTTCCTGTTCAACCCGTCGCCCGAACAGCACCGGGCCAGGATCAAGGAGGCCATCGCCGAACGCAGTCCGTTGGCCGGCGCGCTGGGCATCGGCGTCCTCAAGGCCTTTGCATCTACCTATCACTCGCTGGGCGTGGCCTCTTACACGACCGTCGACGACAGCACGGTCTCGATCGGCGCATTGGGCATCGTTTTCGTCCTCGAGCCTCGCCAGGAGCAGTGAGCGCCGCACACGGGTTCGAAGTGCCCGTGCGATCGCCGACGAGGGCACGCACGCGACGGTCCGGGCGTGGATTGAGGCCGGCCGTCGCGCCGGCTCGGCGCAGATGCCGATCGACACCGTAAACTGCCGCTTCCGAGAGCGAGGTGCCGACGTCCATGCCCCGACTTCACCAGATGCACGTTTCCGGCAACTGCTACAAGGTCCGGCTTGCGGCGCGCCAGCTTGGCGTCGAGCTGGAACTCGTCGACTACGGTCTGCTCGACGGCACGACACGCCAGCCGCTGTTCCTCGCGAAGAACCCGAACGGTCGCGTGCCCATGCTCGAGCTCGACGACGGCCGTTTCCTGCCCGAATCCGGCGCAATCCTCTGGTACCTGGCCGAAGGGTCGTCGCTCGTGCCCGACAGTCGCTGGGGTCGCGCCGAGGCGTTGCAGTGGATGTTCTTCGAGCAGTACAGCCACGAGCCCTATGTCGCGGTGGCGCGCTTCTGGCTCAAGTTCGCGCCGGCCGCGGAACTCGAGAAAAAGCGGCACCTCGTGCCGGAGTGGCACGCCAAGGGCAACGCGGCGCTCGGCGTGATGGAGACGCATCTCGCGCGTCACGACTGGTTCGCGGCCGGCCGTTATTCGATCGCCGACATTGCGCTGTACGGCTACACGCACTCTGCCGCCGACGGCGGCTTCGACCTGTCGCAGTACCCCGCGGTCGGCCGCTGGCTCGAGCGCGTGCGCGCGCAGCCGGGCCACGTGCCACTCGAAATTCGCTGGTAGCGACGGCTAGGCGAGGTCTTCGTGGATGCAGAGGAAGTTGCCTTCCGTGTCCTTGAACCACGCCGCCTTCTCCGCGCCCAGAACGCAGACGTGGTCCGTGGTCTTGAGGCCTGGCAGGTCGTAGTCCTCGAACACGACCCCGGCCTGCTGCAGCGTGGCGACCGCGGCGGCGATGTCCGGCACCTGGAAACTGATTGCGGTGTGTTCCGCCTTGGTGCCTTCGGGCTTCGGAAACAGCGCCAGCATGCTGCCGCCGACGACAAAGACAAATTTGCCGTCGGGGCGGAACTCACCCGGCTCCAGGCCGAGACACCGTTCGTAGAAGGCGCGGGCCCGGTTGATGTCGATGACGGGAAGCATCGTCGTGACGGCGGCATTGGCCAGCATGGGCCCTCCTTGGCCTTGCCCTCGCGCGTGCCAGCGAGCCGCACACGGGCCCGGTCGGGTTTTGCCAGAATAGGCCCGACATCGAACCAGCACCAGCAGGCCGACCATGCTCCGAAGCTGCCGACCGTCCGATGCGATGCAGATCTGCGCGATCTACAACCATTACGTGCGCGACACGGTCGTCACGTTCGAGGAAGCGCCGGTCGCAGACGACGAGATGGCGCAGCGGATCGTCGACGTCACGCAGCGCCAGCCCTGGCTCGTCTTGGAGGAAAACGGCGTGATCCTGGGGTACGCCTATGCGACCGCCTGGAAGACGCGTTCGGCGTATCGCCACTCGGTCGAGAGCACCGTGTACCTCTCACGGTCCGCCACCGGCCGAGGGCTCGGCACGCAGCTGTACCAGGCGCTGATCGCCGACCTGCGCGCTCGCGACACGCACTGCATTATCGGCGGCATCTCGCTGCCCAACGCTGCCAGCGTCGCACTGCACGAAAAGCTCGGTTTCAAGCGGATCGGCCAGTTCAGCGAGATCGGCTGGAAGTTCGGTCAGTGGGTGGACGTCGGGTACTGGCAGCGGGTGCTTTGAAACCGGAGATTTGAGATGCAGCTGATCGGCATGCTCGATTCGCCGTACGTGCGTCGCGTCGCGATCTCGATGATGCGGCTCGGCCTGCCGTTCGAGCGCCACGACTGGTCGGTGGGCGTCGACTTCGACCGCATCCGTCGGTTCAGCCCGCTCGGCCGCGTGCCGGCCCTCGTGCTCGAGGACGGTACGGTGCTGGTCGATTCGATCTCGATCCTCGACGCGCTCGACGACCTCGCCGGTCCGTCGCGTGCGCTGTTGCCCGCCACCGGCACGAACCGGCGCGAGGCACTGCGGCTGATGTCGCTCGCGATCGGTGCCGCCGAGAAGGCACGCGACCAGCTCTACGAGCGCATGGTGCGCCCCCCGGAGAAGTACCACGAGCCATGGGTCGCGCGCTGCCGCGAGCAGATGCTGGGCGCGCTCGGCGAACTCGACGACAGCTGCGTTCGCCGTGGACCGTCAGGCTGGCTGGTCGACGACCGGCTGACACAGGCCGACATCACGGTCGCCTGTCTCATGACGTTGCTGCACGACGCGCTCGACGTGTTTCGCGACGGTGCGTACCCGGGCCTCGCGTCGCATCGCGAGCAGTGCGAAGCCTTGCCGGAATTCCAGGCGACGCGCGCCAAGTGGTTCGCGGCGGAGATGCCGAAGTAACAATGCCTCCACCCGCACTGCGTGCGACCTCTCCCGCGAGCGGGAGTGGTGAAGAGCGCTACGCGGCCCGCGCGACTACGACGCGGCGCACCGCAACAGTACGGTCCGCTCGAGCCCCGCGTAACGGTGGCGCAGTGCGGCGCGATAGGTCGGGTCCGCCATCATCGCAAGGAAGTGCCGGCGAGACGGATAACGCACGACGAGCACTTCGTCCCAATCCGTCTCGGGCCGTCCCGTCGCGCCGATGAAGACCTGCTGCACCGGCCCCTGGAACACGACCTGCGCCTGGCTCACGGCACCGACGGTCTCGGTGAACGCGTGCTTGTAGCGCGCATAGGCCTCGCGGCCACTGCACGGCGCCTCGTCCGCGTCTTCGTAGCGGGCCTGCGCCCGGAACTTGAGCAGGTTGACCATCGTGACCGGCCGGTCGTCGGGCGCGTCGCGCAGTGCGCGGACCTGGTCGGCCGTGGGATCGATGCTGCGGTCGACGAACATGCTGCTCATGCCGCCTGCGCCACGACGGTGCCCTCGCGCCGCGTCAGCTCGCGGAAGAGCCCCGTGAGTCTCCGCGTCATCGGTCCGGGCTGGCCGGAGCCGATCGTCCGGCCGTCGAGGGTCGTGACGGCCGCGAGCTCGCCCATCGTGCCGGTGCAGAACATCTCGTCGGCGCAGTAGGCCTGCGTCAGCGTCAGGTCGGCCTCCTCGTGCGGGATCGCGTGCGCCGCGCAGAGTTCGAGCACGGCCGCACGCGTGATGCCTGCGGGACAGGCGACGAGTCGTGGCGTGCGCACCTTGCCGCGCTCGACGAGGAAGAGGTGCGTGGCATTGGTCTCGGCGATGAAGCCACGCAGGTCGAGCATCAGCGCGTCGTCGGCGCCGGCGACGTTGGCCTCGATCTTGGCGAGGATCGACTGCAGCAGGTTGTTGTGGTGGATCCTGGGGTCGAGGCAGTCGGGCGGGAAGCGTCGCACGCTGCTGGTGACCAGGCCCAGCCCGGCGGTCGAATACACGGGCGCCTTGTGCTCGGCCAGCACGATCAGCGTCGGCCCCTGCGTGTTGAGCCGCGGATCCATGCCCGAGGTGACCTTGACCCCGCGCGTGAGCGTGAGGCGGAGGTGGACGCCGTCGTACATGCGGTTCGCCGCGAGCGTGCGCCGGATCTGCTCCGTGATCTGCTCCCGCGACGGGATCTGCGCGAACGCGAGCGCCTTGGCCGAGTGCACGAGCCGGTCGAGGTGCTGCTCGAGCCGGAAGATGCGCCCGTGGTAGAGCCGCAGCCCTTCCCACACGGCGTCGCCGCCCTGCACGGCCGAATCGAACGGGCTGACGCGCGCGTGGTCGCGGTGGACGAGTTCCCCGTTGACGTTGACGATCAGGTCGCGGTTGCGTTCGTCGAATTTCTGCAGCAAGGCCTCTTCCTCAATCGGCATTCAGTCGGTGCGTGCGCAGCGTGTCGTACAACGGCCGGCACTGGGCCTCGATCGCGGCCAGCCGCGGCGACAGCTCGCCCGGCTCCGTGTCGCCCGGCGAGCCGGGCGGTTCGAAGCCGCTCGAGGCCTCGACACGCTCGTACCAGTACTTCGCCCAGACACCGTCGGTGTCGCGCCGGCCCGGCGGCCACCAGAGCATGCGCGCGGAAAACGGCACGTCGAGCGCGTCGCAGAGCTTGCGCAGCATGCCCTCGGGCTGGCGCAGCAAGTCCGCCGCATCGAGCACGGGCGGCGTGCGGCCCGTGCGCGCGACGACGTGCTCGAAGATCTCGACCTGTTGCGGCAACCCGGTCGCGAGCAGGTCGAAGTCGACGAGCTTTTCGCTGAGCGAGGCCACCATCGGCCGCGGGTCGCGGATCAGGAACGCGTGCGTGACGTCGTCGAGCCACTCGCGCCCCATGTGCGGCAGCAGGTGATGCGCCATCTGCTTCTGGTAGAGGATGCGTACGCCGGCCGGCACGGGGGCGAGCAGCGAGGCGACGACCTTGCGCCAGTCGCGCTCGTGGTGCGCGAGGATCTCGTCGCGCCCGGGGTGGTCGATGCCCGTGGCCCCGAGGTAGTGCGCGTAGAACGGCTCGTCGACGACGACGGTGTCCTCGCGATTGCCCCACGAACGCATGAACGCGGTCGAGATGTTGCGCGGCCCCGACCACATCGCAAGCCGCAGCACGCCATCGGCGGACGCTTGTGTCATGCCTCCGGTCCCGGTCCGCGCGGCGAGCGCCGCACGGCCATCTTAGGACACGGGCTTGCGGAAGCGGTAGACGAACTGGTCGGTCTTGCCGCGGATGGTCTCGTCGAACACCAGTTTCGAGTGGTCGTCGCCGGGGTGCTTGAGCACCTCGCTCGAGCCGTCGAAGACGAAACCGGCCCGTTCGAAGTCGCGCCGCACGAGCGCCGGGTCGATGCGGTGCAGCTTGTCCGCCACCTGGGCGGGATCACCGCCGGCGGCCGCGACGTGGTCCTGCACGACGACGACGCCGCCGGGCTTCAGCGCGTCATGCAGTTTCTTCAGCAGCACGTCGGGCTTCGTCCGGTCGAAGCTGCCGTCCTTGGGACGCCAGTACGCGTCGTGGTAACTCATCACGAACAGGGCGGCGTCGAGCGACGCGGCCGGCAGCTGCAGCTCGTCGACCTCGGCGGTCAACTGCCGCACGTTGCCGAGGCGCCCCGCAGAGTAGCGTTCCGAGATGCCCTTCTCGGCGAACTTCGCATAGGCCGGATTGTTGTAGGCGATGACCTGGCCCTTGGCGCCGACCGCACGCGCGAGCAGCTCGGCGTTGTAGCCACCGGCCGCGAACACGTCGATGACACGCATGCCGGGCCGCACGCCGAGGAACTCGAGCACCTCGCGCGAGTGACGCCTCGTGTCCTGCTCGCGATCGGCCGGCAACCGGTCGCGGCTCGCGAACGCCGCATCGAGCGCCGCGGCATCGGCCTTGGGCGGGTCGGCGGCGACGGCAGCCGTCCCGGCGCACAGCGTGGCGGCGACCGCGGTGGCGAACAGACGTATGACGAATCCGTGCGGAACGTGCTTGGTCACGGCAACCCCTCCTCCTCGAGCGTCGCCGCGCGGCCGAGCAGGCATCAGGCGGCCTGCGCGCTGTCCGCGAGCACCGCCCTGAACTCGCTGGCTTCGCGCTGCATCCAGTGCCGGAACCGCGCGATCAGCGGTTCCAGCGCGCGTGTCCTGGGCACGATCAGATGGTAGTGCAGGTCCAGTTCCAGGACCTGCCGAAACGGCAGGACGAGCCGGCCTTGCGCCAGGTCGTTGACCGCGTACGCGAGCCGACCGAGCGCCACGCCCTGTCCGTCGCAGGCCGCCTGCAAGGCGAGGTGGCTGTCGTCGAAGAACAGCCCGCATTCGATTTCGGGCACGGTGCAGCCCGCGACCTGCAGCCATTCCGTCCAGGTGGGCGGACGTCCCGCACGACGCATCGACTCGTCGTGCAGCAACCGCACGCGGCCGAGGTCGGCCGGGCGACGCAGGTGGTGCTTGCGCACGAAGGCCGGCGAGGCCATCGGCGCGACGCTTTCGCGGAACAGTTCGTCGGTGACGACGCCCGAGCCGCTGCCCTGGCCGAACCGGATGCCGACGTCCACTTCGTCGGCCACGAAGTCGACGGGCGCGGTGCCCGTCACGAGCGTCACCCGCACCTCCGGCATCGCTGCCATCAATGCCGGCAGGCGCGGCACGAGCCAGCGCGTGCCGAACGCCGGTGTGACGCCGATCGCGAGTTCACCGTCGCGGGCCTTGGGCCGCAGCGCCTGCACGCCGCGCGCGATGCGCTCGAACGCGTCGCTGAAATGGTCCGCCGCCGTCTGCCCGTCGCGCGTGAGCTCGAGCTTGCGACCGGTGCGCTGGAACAACGTGACGCCGAGGAACTGCTCGAGGCCGCGGATCTGGTGGCTGATGGCGGCGGGCGTGACGTGCAGCTCGCGCGCGGCCCTCGTAAAGCTCAGCGACCGCGCTGCAGCCTCGAAGGCGCGCAACGACGTGAGCGGTGGAAGCGAAAGGGGCATCGATGAGTTCCTCTCATGGACGCGAGCAGAAAATCTAGTCTTCAGCGCGCTTCGGTACACCTAACCTGATGGGCCCGTGAGGATACACAAACTCCACGCGCGACTGAGCCCAGCGGACAGCTGCCTCTTTCTCGACGTCGACGGAACGTTGATCGAGCTGGGCCCCACGCCACACGCCGTCGTCGTCGACGCCGCGGCGCTGCAATTCCTGCACTACGCACAGTCGGTGCTGCACGGTGCGCTCGCCCTGATCAGCGGTCGCTCGCTCGCACAGCTCGATGCGCTGTTCGGCCCGAATGCCTTTCCGGCCGCGGGGTTGCACGGCGTCGAGCGCCGCGATTCGCTCGGCAACCTGCACGTTCATCCCACCGAGCCGTTGCCGGCCGACCTGCTGCTGGAGCTCGGCGACATTGCGGGACGACACCCTGGCGTGCTGGTCGAGAACAAGGGCCTCGCGGTCGCCGTGCACTACCGCCAGGCGGCAAGCCTCCAGGACATGCTCGCTCGCGAAGTCGAGGTTCTGGCAAGACGACACGGCGGGGAGGACCTGCAAGTACAGCCGGGCTCCTACGTGCTGGAGCTCAAACCGTCGGGTATCACGAAGGCCCACGCCATCGAGGCCTTCATGCAGGAACCTCCCTTTGCCGGTCGCACGCCGGTGTTCGCGGGCGACGACCTGACCGACCTGCACGGGTTCGAGGCGGTGCAGAAACTCGGCGGCGTCTCGATCGCCGTGGGTCCGCGCGTGACCGCGATGCACGCAGTGGCGACACCCGCCGAGCTGCGAGAACTGCTGACGGAATTCCTCGGCCGTGGAGGGCCGACATGACGCCACCGGGCGCGGACCTGGATCTCGGCGTCATCGGCAATTGCGAAGTCGCGGGGCTGGTGGACAGGCAGGGCCGGCTGGTGTGGGCGTGCCTGCCGCGGCTCGACGGCGATCCCGCCTTCAACGCACTGCTGACGCCGCTCGGGGGCGACTCGCCGACGGGCGTGTTTGCCGTCGAACTGCAGGGGCAGACCGACGCCACACGCCACTACGTGCGCAACACCTGCGTGCTCGAGACCGTGCTGCGCAACGCGCAGGGCGACGTCGTGCGCGTCGTCGACTTCTGCCCGCGATTCCGGCGACGTGGCCGCATCTTCCGGCCCATGATGTTCGTGCGGCTCGTCGAGCCACTGGCCGGACGGCCCGTCGTGCGCGTGCGCCTGCGGCCGTCCTCCGGCTACGGCGAAGGCGAACCGCAGCGCCACGCCGGCACGCACAACATCTGCTTTTTCACGCCGCAGCTGCGCTACCGCGTGACGACCAACGCTTCGCGGACCGCGCTCGCCGAAGACGGCTGGTTCGTGCTCGACAGCCCGGCCGCCTTCGTCGTCGGCCCCGACGAGACGCTCGAGCAGACGCCGCTGCGGGTCGCGCGGGAGTTCCTCGACGCGACCGTCGAGTACTGGCAGGAGTGGGTGCGCAGCCTCGCGATCCCGTGCGAATGGCAGGAAGCGGTGATCCGCTCGGCGATCACGCTCAAGCTCTGCACCTACGAGGACACCGGCGCCGTGATCGCCGCGCTGACGACGTCGATTCCCGAGCACAGCGGCAGCGAGCGCAACTGGGACTACCGCTACTGCTGGCTGCGCGACAGCTATTTCACGATCCAGGCGATGAATCGTCTCGGCGCGACGCGGACGATGGAGGCGTACCTCAAGTACATCGACAACGTCTCGATCCGCACGCAGGGCGAGCCGCTGCAGCCGCTGTACGGCATCGCGGGCGAGACGCGCGTGACCGAGTGGGTCGCGCAGTGCCTGCCCGGCTACCGCGGCATGGGCCCCGTACGGGTCGGCAACCTCGCGTACCTGCAGCGGCAGAACGACGTGTATGGCGCCGTCGTGCTCGCCGCCGCACAGACCTTCTTCGACCAGCGCCTGAGCGCGCCGGGCGACCTCGGCCTGTTCCAGCGTCTCGAGCGTCTCGGCGAGCGGGCCGCGGCGATCTACGCCGAGCCCGACGCCGGGCCCTGGGAATTCCGCGGGATGCAGCGCACGCACACGTTTTCCGCGGCGATGTGCTGGGCCGGTTGCGACCGGCTGTTCCGCATCGCCCGCGCGCTCGGTCTCGACGACCGCGCCGCGGCCTGGGGCGAGCGCGCCAACCAGATGCGCGAGCACATCCTGGCGTCCGCGTGGAACCCGCGCATACAGGCCTTCGCGGGCAGCTTCGGCGGCGACGAGCTCGACGCGACGGCACTGCTGCTGCCCGAGCTGGGTTTCGTCAACGGCACCGACCCGCGGTTCGCGAGCACGCTCGCGGCCATCGATCGCGAGCTCAAGCGTGGCGACTGGCTCTACCGGTATCGCCATCCCGACGATTTCGGCACGCCCGTCACGGCGTTCACGATCTGCGCGTTCTGGTACATCAACGCGCTCGCCGCGGCGGGTCGCCGCGAGGAGGCCCGCGAACACTTCCAGCGACTGCTCGACCATCGCACGCCGCTCGGCTTGCTGTCGGAGGACATCGAGCCCGTGACCGGCGAACTCTGGGGCAATTTCCCGCAGACCTACAGCATGGTCGGCATCATCAACTGCGCCGTGCGCCTGAGCCGGCCCTGGGAGGACATGCTGTGAGCCGCCTCGTCGCGGTCTCCAACCGGCTCACGGTGCCCAAGCGCGTCGTGCCGCCGGGCGGGCTGGCGCTCGGCGTGCACGCGGCGATGCGCTCGCGCGGTGGCTTCTGGTTCGGCTGGAACGGCGAGATCAGCGAACACGAGCCGGACGAGGCGCACATCGTCACGCGCGACGCCATCGCCTACGGCACGATCGAGCTGACGCGCGAGGACTACGACCTCTATTACCTGGGTTTCTGCAACTCGGCGATCTGGCCGCTGTTCCACTACTTCCTCGACGCGATGCGGTACCAGGACGAGCAGTACGAGGCGTACCAGCGCGTCAACCGCAAGTTCGCGCAGTTGCTGCAGCCGCACCTCGCGGCCGACGACCTGATCTGGGTGCACGACTACCACCTGATCCCGCTCGCCTTCGCACTGCGTGAACTCGGCGCACGGCAGCCGATCGGCTTTTTCCTGCACATCCCGTTCCCGCACGTCGAGGCGCTGCGCGCGCTGCCGGTCTACGGCGAGCTCATGCGCTGGCTGATCGAATTCGACCTCGTCGCGTTCCAGACCACGCGCGACCTCGACTGCTTCCGCTCCGCGGTCGTCGACCTGTGGGGCGCGGACGCGCTCGACCCGTCGGGCGACGTCGTCGCCTGCGGCCGGCGCACGGCGCTGGCGCACATCCCGATCGGCATCGACGTCGACGCCGTGCAGGCGGCCGCGCAGAAGGCGCAGTCGACGGCCACGGTGCAGCGCATGCTCGGGGGCCTGCTCGGCCGTCGCAGCGTGATCGGCGTCGACCGGCTCGACTACAGCAAGGGCCTCGTCGACCGCTTCCACGCCTACGACCGCTTCCTCGAGATGTTTCCCGAGAACCAGGGACGCGTGACGTTCCTGCAGATCGCGCCGCTGAGCCGCGGCGACGTCCGCGAATACGCGAACATCCGGCGCTCGCTCGAGCAGGCCGCGGGCCGTACGAACGGCCGCTACGCCGACACCGACTGGACGCCGATCCGCTACCTCAACCGCAACTACCCGCACCAGGCCGTGGTCGGCTTCATGCGCGCGTCGCAGGTCGGGCTCGTGACACCGTTGCGTGACGGCATGAACCTCGTGGCGAAGGAGTTCGTCGCCGCACAGGACCCGGACGACCCCGGCGTGCTGGTGCTGTCGACGCTGGCCGGCGCGGCGAGCGAGCTCACGGGCGCGCTGCTGGTCAACCCGAAGGACACCGGCGGCGTCGCCCGCGCGATCCAGCACGCGCTGCAGATGCGGCTGCCCGAGCGACGCGAGCGTCACCAGCAGATGCTCGAGGTCATGCGTCGCAATGACATCACCGCGTGGCACACGCGCTTTGTCGAAAAGCTGCAGGCCACGCGCACGCCCGCCGCAGTGCCCGTGCCCGTCGTCGAGAGCCGCGCCGTCGTAAGCACTTGACGATGTCGCCCGCTGCCGCAGCCGCGTGACGGGCGTATAGTCGGCCGGATAACGCACAAGGCGGTCCATCGGGGGAGACGGGCATGACCGAGATCAGCGGCGGGGAAGTGCTGGCGCGCATCCTGCAGGCCGAAGGCGTCGAGAAGGTCTTCGGCATCATCGACGGCACGTACTTCGGCTTCTATTCCAGCCTGCACCGGCTCGGCATCGAGATCGTCACCCCGCGTCACGAAACCAGCGCCGCGCACATGGCGGGGGCCTATGCCCGGCTCACCGGCAAGCTCGGCGTGTGCATGGCGAGCAACGGTCCCGGTGTCGCCAACCTGCTCCCGGGCCTCGTCGTCGAGAATGCCGAGGGCAATCGCGTGCTCGCGGTGACGAGCTGTCGGCGGCCGCAGATCGTCTATCCCGATCGCGGTGGCACCTACCAGGCGTTCGACCAGGTCGGTGCGATCCGCCACTTCGCCAAGTGGAGCCAGCCCGTCGTCGCCTTCGAGCGCGTCGCGGAACTCGCACGCACGGCGCTGCGCCACTGCCACGAAGGCCGCCCCGGCGTCGTGCATCTCGACGTTCCCGAGACGATCATGAACGGCAAGGTCAAGGCGGCCGTGCCCACCTGGCAGCCACAGCAGTCGCGTCGCACACGGCCGCTCGTGCCGGCGGCGGAAGACGTCGCCGCGGCGGCCGAGCTGCTCGCGAGCGCCGAGCAGCCGATCATCCATGCGGGCAGCGGCGTAATCCACGCACAGGCGTTCGACGAACTGCGGCGCGTGGCGGAACTGCTGTGCGCGCCCGTGACGACGAGCTGGGCCGCGCGCGGCGTGCTGTCCGAGACGCACGAACTCGCGATGCCGATGCCGCTGATCAAGCTCAACAACACCGTTCGCAACGACGCCGACGCCGTGCTCGTGGTCGGCTCGCGTCTCGGCGAGACCGACTGGTGGGGCAAGGCGCCGTACTGGCGACACCCGTCCGAGCAGAAGATGGTGCAGGTCGACATCGACGCGCAGATCCTCGGCGCCAACAAGCCGGCCACGGTCGCCGTGCAGGCTGACGCGAAGCTGTTCCTCGCGGCGCTTGGCGTCGAGCTCGAACGACTCCGCGGCCGCATGAACCACGACGCGCGCCGGCGCCAGCTCGCGCGCTACCGCGAGACGATCCGCGCCGAGCGCGCGAAGCTCGACGAAAAGCTGGGCGACCTCGCGGTGCCGATGAACCCGGCGCACGTGGCACACGTGTGCCAGCAGGTTTTCCCCGAAGAGGCGGTACTCGTGGCCGACGGCGGCAACGCGGCCGTGTGGACCATGATGTTCCACGAGATGCGCGTGCCGAACTCGCTGCTGTCGACGTTCAAGTTCGGCATGCTCGGCGCCGGTGTCGCGCAGGCGCTCGGTGCGGCGGTGGCGCGGCCCGGCACGCCGGTCTGCTGCATCATCGGCGACGGCGCCATGGGCTTTCACCCGCAGGAAGTCGAGACGGCCGTGCGCAACGGCCTGCGTGTCGTCTATGTCGTCGTCTGCGACCGCCAGTGGGGCATGGTGAAGATGAACCAGCAGTTCGCGCTGAAGCCGATCAAGACGCTCGTGCAGAAGTCGCTCGGCCCCGGCGAGACCATCAAGGCCGACCTGGGCGAGATCCGCTTCGACAAGCTGGCCGAGGCGATGGGTGCGCACGGCGAACGCGTGGCCGACCCGCGCGAGCTGCGGCCCGCACTCGAGCGCGCGCTCGCGAGCGGCAAGCCGGCCGTCGTGCACGTCGACGTCGATCCGGTCAAGCACATGTGGGCGCCGGGGCTGATGCACTTCAAGGACATGCACCAGGAGCCCAGGGGCTGACCGGCCGACCGCCACCGCCCGCACATCCCGCACAGGTGCCCGCATGAACGAGCTCGACGCCGTCCGGCTCAACTTCACGCCGGAATCGCTCGTCGTCCTCGACCTGATCCTCGCGTTCGTGCTGTTCGGCGTCGCGCTGGACATGCGCGTGCAGGACTTCCGGGGAATTCTGGTCGCACCGCGCGGCACGCTGATCGGCCTGTTCGCACACTCGGTGCTGCTGCCGGCCGTGGCCTGGGCCCTGACGATGGTGCTGCAGCCGAGCCCGAGCATCGCGCTCGGCATGATCCTGGTCGCGTCGTGCCCGAGCGGCAACATCTCCAACTTCCTCGTCAACCATGCGCACGGCAACACGGCGCTGTCGGTCACGATCGCGGCCTTCTCGATGCTCGGCGCGATCGTGTTCACGCCGTTCAACCTCTCGTTCTGGGGCGAGCTCAACCCGGCGACGCGACCGATCCTGCACGCGGTCACGCTGAGTCCGGGAGAGGTTTTTGGCACGATCGTCGTGCTGCTGGGCATCCCGACCGTGCTCGGCATGTGGGTCGCGCATCGCTGGCCGCGTTTTGCCGAACGCGCGCGCAAGCCGTTCCGCCGGCTGTCGCTCGCGTTCTTCGCGCTGTTCGTGGTCGGCGCGCTGGTCGCCAACTGGGATTTCTTCCTGCAGTACGTCGGGCGCGTCGTCCTGTTCGTTTTCCTCCTCAACGCGTTCGCGTTGCTGACGGGCTACTTCACGGCCCGCGTGGCGCGGCTCGCCGAGCCGGACCGGCGCGCGGTCGCGTTCGAGGTCGGCATCCAGAATTCGGGCTTCGGGCTCGTGCTCGTGTTCAATTTCTTCGGCGGGCTCGGCGGCATGGCCATCGTCGCGGCCTGGTGGGGCATCTGGCACATCCTGGTGGGCACGACGCTGGCGTCGATCTGGCGGCGCTTCCCGCCCGCCGCCGCACCGGCCGCGGCCGAGGCGACGGCGTGAGCGGTCGTCGCATCCTCGTCACCGGTGCGGCCGGTTACCTCGGCAGCACGCTCGTCGCTGCGCTCGCGCCACGGCTGGCGGCCGGTGAGCTCGACCGTGTCGTCGCGAGCGACGTGCGCGACGTGCCGCAGGCGCAGCGACTGCCCGGCGTCGCCTACGTCGCTCACGACGTGCGCGAGCCGGGGCTCGCGGCCGCTCTCGAGGCGCACGCGATCGACACCGTGGTGCACTTGGCCGCGATCGTGACGCCGGGGGCCCGCTCGAACCGCGAACTCGAATACGCGGTCGACGTGCTCGGCACGCGCAACGTGCTCGACGCGTGCGTCGCGAGCGGCGTGCGGCAACTCGTCGTGACCTCGAGCGGCGCTGCCTACGGCTATCACGCCGACAACCCGGCCTGCCTCACCGAGGACGACCCGATCCGGGGCAACGACGCGTTTGCCTACTCGCACCACAAGCGACTGGTCGAGGAGATGCTCGCCGGCTATCGCGAGGCGCACCCGCGGTTGCGTCAGGTGGTGCTGCGCGTCGGCACGATCCTCGGCGAAACCACGCGCAACCAGATCACGGCGCTCTTCGACCGGCCACGGCTGATCGCGATCCGCGGGGCGCGCAGCCCGTTCGTGTTCGTGTGGGATCGCGACGTCGTCGGCGCGATCGAGCACGCGATCCGCACCGATGCTTCGGGCATCTACAACGTCGCGGGCGACGGCGCGCTGGAGATCGAGCAGATCGCGGCGCGGCTCGGCAAGCGCTGCCTTTACCTGCCCGCCGGCCTGTTGCGCGCCGCGCTGGCGTTGCTGCGGCCGCTGGGCCTGTCGCGGTACGGACCGGAGCAGGTCGACTTCCTGCGTTATCGCCCGGTGCTGTCGAACGAACGGCTCAAGACCGGGCTGGGGTACGTGCCGCAGATGACGTCCGCGCAGGTGTTCGAGTTCTATTGCCGGACCCACGGATTCGGGCCGGCGGCTCAAGGCGCGGGCGCATCGGCAAGGTCGCCGCACTGATGCGACGCTCGTTCGCCGGCGCGACCGTCGTCGTCAGCGGTGCGGGCGGTGGCCTCGGCCGGGCGCTGGCGCTGTCCTTTGCCAGTGCGGGCGCGCAGTTGGTGCTGCTCGACCGTGACGCGGCGGCTGCTACGCGCGTCGCCGGCGAGATCGCTGCACGCGGCCACGCGGCCGCGCTGGCCTGTCACTGCGACGTCACCGACGAGGCTGCCTGTGCCGCCGCGGTGGCCGCCGCGGAAGAGCGCTTCGGTCGCATCGACGTGCTCGTCAACAACGCCGGCATCACCCACCGCAGCGCTTTCGAAGCGACGCGCACGGACGTCCTCCGGCGCGTCATGGACGTCAACCTGTTCGGTGCAGTGCACCTGACGCGGGCCGCGTTGCCCGCGCTCAAGCGACGACGCGGACTCATCGTCGTGATCTCGAGCGTCGCCGGCTACACGCCGCTGCTCGCACGAACCGGTTACGCGGCAAGCAAGCACGCGCTGCACGGCCTGTTCTCGAGCCTGCGCACGGAGCTCGCAGCCGACGGTGTCGGCGTGCTGCTGGCGTGCCCGTCATTCACGGCGACGGACATCGACCGCCATGCGCTCGGCGCGACGGGCGCGCCGGCGACGCATGCGCAGGTGGTGATCGGTCGCCGCTTGTCCCCGCAGGCGGTCGCCGACCGTATCGTGCACGCGGCCGCGCGCAACCGCCGTCACGTGCTGATCGGCCGGACCGCGCATGTCGCCTGGTGGCTGCACCGGCTTGCCCCGGCGCTGTACGAACGCCTGATGGCGCGGCGCCTGCGTGCGGAAATGCGTTGATACCGGCGCCGTGTGGGCGGCGACTGTCGACGCGGCGATCGGCGCGCACCGAGCCCGATCCTGCCCAATCGGCGCGTTCGCGCTCACTGTGGGGAGCGAAGCCAGTATCATCCACCGATGCTGGCGACGACTCCCAA
This sequence comes from Steroidobacteraceae bacterium, assembly GCA_035554635.1. Lineage (GTDB taxonomy): Bacteria > Pseudomonadota > Gammaproteobacteria > Steroidobacterales > Steroidobacteraceae > RPQJ01. The sequence continues at coordinate 63,504 of DATMIB010000004.1, forward strand.
CGACCCACGCGCCCCGCTCGAGGGGCTGGGTGCGCGCGGCATGCGGCGACCGCTGACGGCTGCATCGAAGGCGACACGCGCCGCCGCATGAAGCGACCCCACCTGCACCTGCCGCGCCCCCCGGACGCGGGTCGTCGCCTGTCCGAGATGTTCGCGGCGATCGCCAACGACCCGGACCGCGACCACATCGCGGTCGCCGACATCCGCAATGCGATGGGCGACCGCGCCTTCGGCGCGATGATGTTCGTGTTCGCGGCCCCCAACACGCTGCCGGTCAACGTGCCCGGCGTCTCCGCTGTGCTCGGCCTGCCGTTGCTGTTTCTCTCGCTGCAACTGATGTTCGGCGTCTCGGTGCCGTGGCTGCCGCAATTCCTCGTCCGCCGCACGATCCGTCGCCAGGACTTCGCGCGCGTGATGAAGCACGTCGTGCCGTGGATCCGGCGGGTCGAGCGACTGCTGCGCCCGCGCGCCGAGTTCCTCGCGGTCGGGCCGATCGAGCGGTTGCTCGGCCTGATGTGCGTCGTGCTGAGCGTGGTGCTGATCCTGCCGATCCCGTTCGGCAACACCGGTCCGGCCATCGCGATCTGCGTGATGGCGCTCGCGCTGCTCGAACGCGACGGTGTGGCCGCGCTTGCCGGCCTCGGCATCGGCGTGGCCTCGATCGCGCTCGTGTGGGGGGTGATCCTCGCGATCGTGAAGGGGGTATCCTTGTTCGTGCAGCACTGGATGGGGTTGTAGCCACTGCTGCGGCGGCATTCGTCCGGCACCAGGGAGTCGCGCGATGAAGATCGAGGTCAGGCACACACTCAAGACCGACGTCGGCTCGGCCTTCAAGCTCTGCACCGAGCAGAAGGCGCAGGAGGCGATCTACGCCCAGCTCGGCGGCACCGACCTCAAGGTCCGGCGCGAGGGCCGCGCCCCCAACGTCAAGCTCAGGGTTTCGCGCCGGATGCCGGCGAACCCGCCCGCGGCGATCCGCAAGTTCGTGCCGGCGACCAACGATGTCTCACACGTCGAGGACTGGGGCAGTGACGGCGAGGGCTACGCCGCCGACATCGTCGTCGACATCAAGGGCGTGCCGGTCAAGATCGTAGGCACCAAGATCCTGCAACCCGAGAAGGGCGGGTGCTCGGTGGCGTGGCGGTTCGACGTCAGCAGCGGCATCCCGCTGCTGGGCGGCATCATCGCCTCGTTCGCGGGCGACGAGCTCAAGAAGAACCTCGAGGACGAGTACCAGGTCCTCAAGTCGTCCGTCTGAACTGCTCCCCCCCGGAGCCCTCACCCGGCCTGTGGCCGACCTCTCCCGCGCACGGGAGAGGTGAAGAACTGAGTCCTCACCCGGCCTCCCGCGCACGGGAGAGGTGTGATCTGCTGCGGCGCAGCTAGCCAAATTCGAAATACCGCCACGCGTGGCGCGCGCTACGATCGGGCCCATGCCGCGCATGACCCCGACGGACCGGGCGTTCTTCCTGCTGGAGACGGAGCAGCGGCCCATGAACGTGGGGGCATTGTTCATCGTCTCGGCACCGTTTCGCCGTGCGCGTGGCCGCTCCTCCGACGAACTCGTCCGTCGCATGCTGCGGTGCCCGGTCGGCGGCCCGTTCACACAGGTGCTCGGCCCGGGACGCTGGCCGACGCTGGTCGAACGGCGCCACGTCGACGCCGCGCAGCAGCTGTTCCGCCACGACCTGCCCGCAGGCAGCGGGCTCGAGGCGCTGTTCGCACAGGTCTGCACGCTCCACTCGCGACGGCTCGACCGGGCGCGTCCGCTCTGGGAAATGCACGTGTTCGACGGTCTCGCACGCGGCCGCGTCGGGCTCTACTTCAAGACCCACCATGGCCTGCTCGACGGGCTCGCGTTCCTGCGCATCATCCGCAGTGCCGTCAGCCGCCGGGCGGGCGGCCGCACGCCGCAGGCGCTCTGGCGCGGGCTGCCGGAGCGCGGCGGCAACGGCCGGCGGTCCCGACCGACGGCGGCCCCACGAACGGCGGCGTTGGCGCCTGCCACGCCGCGGAGCCGCGGGCTCGCGACCGCTCGGACGGCCGGCGACATCGTGCGTCTGCTGTGGGGTCTCGGCCTGCGCGACCTGCGGCTTGGCGACGGGCTGGCGCTCCCGTTCATCGGTACGCCGAACGTGCTCAAGGCGACCGCCTCGCCCAATCGAGTCATGGCGCACTGCACCGTGCCGCTGGCCGAGGTGCGCGCGGTCGCAAGAGCGGCCGGCGCCAAGGTCAACGACGTGCTGCTCGCGATGCTCGACCTCGCGTTGAGCCGACACCTCGCCGCGCGCGGCGTGATCCCCGCCCGTCCGCTCGTGGCCGACATGCCGGTCGCGCTGCACGACGACGGCAGTGCCGGGAACGGCATCGCGATCCTGCAGGTGCCGCTGGGACAGCCGGGCGGTGCGCCGGCGCAGCGACTGGCGGACATCGTGCGCGAGACGCAGGCCGTCAAACGGCAGGTCGGCGAACTGGCGCCGGACGCGCTGTTCTTCTATTCGATTTTCGGGCACGCGGTCGCGAGCGCCATCGAAGTGTTCAACCTGGGCGAACTGCCGATGCTGGCGAACCTCGTCGTCTCCAACCCGACCGGGCTCGACGGGCCGGTCTGGTTCAATGGCCTGCCGGTGGAACTGGCGCTGCCTGTGTCCGTGGTCGCCCACCACCAGACGCTCAACGTGACCGTCACCAATTACGGTGCGACGCTGCACGTCACGTTCATCGCGCTGCGCGAAGCCTTGCCCGACGTGCAGCGCCTGGCGGACGCCACGGTCGTGGCGCTCGACGACCTCACGCGTGACCTGCGCCGCACGCGACGACCGGCGACGGCGAGGCTCGTCGCTCCTCCGCGTGCGCGCAGGGCGGCGGACAGCGCAAGCCCGACGCTGCACTGATCGACGCGCGACGCCCTGTCTCATCGCCCATGACCGTCCGCTCGATCGCACGAGACCTCGGTGTCGCCGCCCGGCTCGGCTGGCGCGTGCTGCGTCGTGGCGGGCCGTCGCGGACGCCGGACGTCACTGAGTGGCGCGCCGGTCTGCGACGCTGGCTCGGGCGGCTGCCATCGGGCGCCGTCTCCGCGCACCGGTTCGTGACCGTGCCCGCGAACCGCCCGCCGTGGCTCGACACCGGTCTCCAGCTCGCGGCCGGCGACGTCGTGACCTGGTTCGCGACCGGTCGCGTGTACCTGTCGCGACCGCTCGATGTCTGGGTGGGGCCCGCGTTCCAGCTCTGGACGCGGATCGGCGCGCAGGGCCACGTGTTCCGCGGCACGCGTGCGACGCACACCTTCGTCGCGGCCACCGGTGGCACGCTGCAGTTCGCAAGCTATTTCCCGGGCGAGTGGTCGACACCGCAAGGGCAGCTCGGTCACGGCGAGGACCAGTACGGGTCCATCGCCGGGGGCATGCAGGTGTTGTGCGTGCGCTGGGCCCGCGGCGTCGACGTGGCCGCGCTGCTCGCTGCCGCCGACGTGCCCACGCCGGTGGAGGCCGAACTCGAGCGCTTGCGCGCGGCTGTGCCCACGCCTGCGGGCTGGGAGTACCTGTGGCTGCTCGGCCCCGGCGAGATCTTTCGCGACGCGCGCGGCGAAGATGGCACGGCGCGGATCTGCTGCGACACGCACGGCGACGTCGGCATCCTGCGCAAGCCGGTCAACGTGCCGCTGGAACCGGGCCTCGCGCTGTGCTGGCGCTGGAACGTGAGCAGCCTGCCCGCCGACCTGCGCGAGGACAGCCTGCCGTCGCACGACTACGTGAGTCTCGCGGTCGAGTTCGACGACGGCCAGGACCTCACCTATTACTGGAGTGCCGAGTTGCCGGTCGGCACCGTCTATCGTTGCCCGTTGCCGACCTGGCGCGACCGCGAGACGCACGTGGTCGTGCGCTCGGGTCCGACGGGCCTCGGCGCGTGGCACGCGGAGCAGCGCGACCTGCACGAGGACTATCGCCGCCATGTCGGCGGTCCGGCCCGCTCGGTCGTCCGGGTCTGGCTGATCGCGAACAGCCTGTTCCTGCGCGGCCGCGGACAGTGTGTATATTCAAGCATCGGCTTCGACAGCCCAGGCACCGGTCGCATCGCGATCCTGTGACGGGCCGTACCGCGCGAGGGGGAACACGATGCACGGCCTGATGATGGAGGCTCCGCTGCTGGTCACCGAGATCATGCGGTTCGCCGAGCGAAACTTCGGCGACCGCGAGATCGTCTCGGTCACCTGTGACGAACCACGCCACCGCACGACCTGGCGCGAGGTGTTCCGCCGGTCGCGCCAGCTCGCCAATGCGCTCACGGCCGCGGGCGTGCAGCGTGGCGACCGCGTCGGCACGCTCGCCTGGAACGACCATCGTCACCTCGAGCTGTACTACGCCGTTTCGTGCATGGGCGCCGTGCTGCACACGGTGAACCCGCGGCTCTTCCCGGAACAGCTCGAGTTCATCATCAACCACGCCGAGGACAAGCTGCTGTTCGTCGATCCGACCTTGCTGCCCGTGCTCGCGTCGCTGCAGGGACGGCTGCCCTGCGTCGAGCGCACCGTCGTACTGACCGGTGCCGCGACGATGCCGGACGCGCTCGTGGGCGTGCTGCCCGACTATGAGTCCTTCATCGCGGAACAGCCCGAGACGTTCGACTGGCCGGCGCTCGACGAGCGCACCGCGAGCTCGCTCTGCTACACCTCGGGCACGACCGGGAACCCGAAGGGCGTGCTCTACAGCCATCGCTCGACCGTGCTGCACGCCTACGCCGGGTGCATGTCCGACACGTTCGGCGTGTCTGCGCGCGACTCGATCCTCGCCGTCGTGCCGATGTTCCACGCCAATGCCTGGGGCCTGCCCTACAACGCGCCGATGGTCGGCGCCAAGCTCGTGTTCCCGGGTCCGAAAATGGGCGATGCGGCGACGCTCACCAAACTGATGAACGAAGAAGCCGTCACTCTGGCGGCCGCCGTGCCGACGGTGTGGCAGATGCTGCTGCAGCACCTGCAGCAGACCGGCGACAGGCTCACGACGCTCGAACGGACCGTCATCGGCGGGTCGGCCGTGCCGCTGCAGATGATCCGCGACTTCCGCGACCGCCACGGCGTCACCGTGATCCAGGGCTGGGGCATGACGGAGCTGAGCCCGCTCGGCACCGTGAGCACGCTGCGGCCGGAGCAGCAGCAACTGCCGCCCGAGGAGCAGGTGCAGCTGCGCGGCAAGGCCGGCCACGGCATCTGCGGCGTCGCCATGAAGATCGTCGACGACGACGGCAGGGAACTGCCCTGGGACGGCAAGAGCTCCGGCGAGCTCAAGGTGCGCGGGCCGTGGGTCTGCCGTGGCTACTTCAAGCACGACCAGTCCCCGGCCCACGACGCCGACGGCTGGTTCGCCACGGGCGACGTCGCGGTGATCCACCCGAACGGCTTCCTGCAGATCACGGATCGCGCCAAGGACGTGATCAAGTCCGGCGGCGAATGGATCAGCTCGGTCGACCTCGAGAACTGCGCCTGCGGGCACGCCGACGTGCTGATGGCGGCTGCGATCGGTGTGAAGCACCCGAAGTGGGACGAGCGACCGGTGCTGCTGGTCGTGCCGCGACCCAACAGCAGCCCCACGGCGGCGTCGATCCTCGATCACCTGGGACTGCACTTCGCGAAATGGCAGTTGCCGGACACCGTCGTGTTCATCGACGCGCTGCCGCTGACGGCCACCGGCAAGATCAACAAACGAACGCTCCGGGAAACCTACGGCCAGGTGCTGATGCAGCAATCGAGCTGATTTCCGCGCGGCGCGCTATCGGACGATTCCTGCATTTTCGAAACTGTGACGGGCCGCCGGGCCCTGGCACGCCGGGTTGAGCGTGCGCGCGCGTTGCCGGAACCTCCGTCATGAGCGCCACGGTCGGAGCGACACGATGCTGAGGATGGAGCCGCGCGCGCTGCGGCAGGCAGCGGAGCAACTGAAGCAGGTCACGGAGGATCATGCTGGCTGGCACGAGAACGTGCTGCGCTCGGTGTTCTGCGGCCATCCGCTCGACCTCGACGACCTCACGCCGACCGCGCACCGCGACTGTCACTTCGGCCACTGGTACTACGAGCACGCGGACAACGGGCTGCGCGACCAGCCGTCGTTCATGGCCATGGGCAAGGAACACCAGCGGCTGCACCAGGTCGCCGCCCGCATGCTGCGCGCGGCGAAGGCCGGCGCGGCCGTCGACCGGATCGATTTCGAGGAACTGGTCGCCTCCAGCGCGCGCCTGCGCACGCAGGTCGAGGACCTGCGCAGCTCGATCGAGTCCGCGCTCGCGCACCGTGACGTGCTGACGGGGGCCTTCGGACGCGTGGCGATGCTGCCCGACCTGCGCCAGCTGCGACGCGCCGTCGAGCACGGCGGGCGCCCCTGCACGCTCGCGTTCGTCGACGTGGACGACCTCAAGCGCATCAACGACCTGCACGGTCACGCCGCCGGCGATGCCGTGCTCGTGGGCACGGTCGCGCACCTGCAGAGCCACCTGCGCCGCGACGACCGCGTGTTCCGCTACGGCGGCGACGAGTTCCTCGTCGCCCTGCCGGGGACGCCGCTCGACGTCGCGTTCGACGTGATGACGCGCGTGCGCGCCGGTCTCGAACACGAGCGTTTCTTCGCGGTGACGGCGCAGGCTTCGCTGGGCGTCACGGCGTCGTTCGGGCTGGCATTGCTGGACCCGGAGCTCGACGTGGCCGCATCGATCCACCACGCCGACCAGGCGTTGCTGCTGGCCAAGACGGCCGGCCGCAACCGCGTGATCAAGTGGGACGACACTGCAACGACGAGTACGCGCTGGCGCCAGGTCGACACGGGCCAGGCGCCCGGCTGAACGGTCAGTCGCGACTCGGCGAGCGGTCTCGCACGAACAGCTTCGCGAACAGCCGGTCCTCGGACAGCATGTGGTCGGCGACGACTTCGCCGAGCAGGAAGCGCAACAGGTCCTCGCGCGTCGCGCGGCCGGCGTCGACCGCCGACTGCATGCGACGAATCTTGTCGAACAGCCGCGCGTGCGCCGCCGCGTGACGTTCGACGTCCTTGTATCCCGCCCGTACCAGGATCGCTTCCTCGGCTTCGAAGTGCTCGACGATCGAGGTGACCAGTTGCTGCAGTCGCGGCGCCAGGGGCGCGTTGCGCCGTGCGGCATCGAGCACTTCTTCGGACAGCGCGAACAGTTCGCGGTGCTGGCGATCGATCGTGGGCTCGCCACATTCGAAACGCGGCTGCCATTCGAGGTGCAGGCCCGGCGCGTGCTCGCCGACGTCCGTTTCGCTGCGGCGCCGGTCGACCACGACCCGGTTGCCGCCCCCGGCCTTGGCCTGCGCGAGCGTCGAGTCGAGTCGCGTCCACCATTGCCCGACGGATTCGCCGGGATACCGCTGTGCCACCGCGCCACTCATCGTGACGGGGCCGACGTCGGCAAACGAAGCGGATTCCAGTGCGCGGGCGATCTGCGCGGCCATGCGTTCGACGACGGCGTGCCCGGTGTCGGGCAGCAGTACGATCACCTGGCCGTTGCCGGTGCGGAACAGGCGATCGCTGGGCCGCAGCGGCCGCTGCACGCACTGGACGAGATGGCGCGTGACGACGTCGGCGGCCATCGGGCCGAGCAGGTCCTGGATCAGGCGCCAGCGGTCGACTTCGACGACGAGCATCGTCGCCTCGCCTTCGAGGCCCGGGATCACGACGGGCTCGCGCATCGCGCGCGGGGCATCGCCTCCGGTGCCCGGCGTGACTTCGCCGGCCGGATCGTCCGCAGCCGGTCCGGCCGCGCTCGGCGTTTCAGCTCCTGCTGCCTCGCTGATCCCCACGCTACATCCCGCCCCGCAGGTTGCGCGCGTGCCGGCCAACCGGCGCCGCAACCACGTCAATACAGCGCCGAAGCGCCGATCCTGGCCCGACGAAAAGGGGGCCGAGCGTAAAAAAGGGCGACCGTGGGCGCGATATGCAAAAACCGAGGGGGTCGATGCGATCAGTGTCGACTGCGTCCAGTTCTCATCGACGCGCGGCTCAAGGCGTCATGCGCGCCAGCAGCGACTGCGATTCGGCGAGCGCCATCGGCTTCGGCACGGGGTAGTCGCGCGCCGCCTCGATCATCGCTGCGCGCGCGATCTCGGGCACGTCGACGGGCTTGAGCGCCGCGATCTTCTCGGGGATGCCGACGCCACGGTTGAGTTCGCGGACGCGCTCGACGAAGCGCAGCGCGAGCCTGTCCTGCGGCTCGTCGGCCGACCCCGCGCCGATCGCGACGGCGAGTTCGGCGAGACGCGCGCGGGCGCGCGGTTCGTCCTGCAGGAAGTCGAGCACGTAGGGCAGCGTGATCGCATTGGCGAGCCCGTGCGGCACGCCGTAGAGGCCACCGATCTTGTGCGAGAAGGCGTGCACGTAACCGACGTACGCCTTGGTGAACGCAAGGCCGGCGTAGAACGCCGCGAGCGCCATCGCTTCGCGTGCTTCGAGGTCGTCGCCGTCGTCGTACGCCCGTTGCAGGTTGGCGAAGATCAGCCGCACGGCCGCGACGCAGTGCTGTGCCGTCTCGGCGTGCGGCCAGCGGTTCAGGTAAGCCTCGACCGCGTGCGTGAGCGCGTCCATGCCCGTCGCCGCCGTGATGGGCTTTGGCATGCCGCGCATGAGTTCGGCGTCGAGCGCGGCGGCCGACGGCACGAGCTTCGGGTCGATCACGGCCGACTTGGCGTGCTTGACCGGGTCGGTCACCACGGCCGCCACGGTCACCTCGGAACCCGTGCCCGCGGTCGTCGGGATCACGAACAACGGCAGCATGGGCTTGCTCACCTTGAGCATGCCGATGAGCCGCTGCGGCGTCTTGCCGGTGACGACCATCGCGCCGATGACCTTGGCCGCGTCGATCACCGAACCGCCGCCGACGGCCAGGAGCGCATCGGCGCGATGCGCCTGCGCTGCTTCGTAGCCTGCCTGCAGCACCGGGTAGGTCGGGTCCGGCGTGATGCCTTCATGCACCGCGACCTCGATGCCCTGTTCCGTGAGCGCCCGTCGCAGCGGCTCGACGAGGCCGAGCCGGACGAGCACGCCGTCGGTCACGATCAGCACGCGGCGGAAGCCGAACTGGCAGATGCTCGCGCAAAGACGTCGTGCCGAACCCGGCCCGACGAAGAGCGTGGGCCGCGGAATGGCGACGACACGCGAGACCGGCCACATGAAGGGCTTCAGCAGCCGATAGGCCAGCAGGCGCAGCTGGAACAGCATGATGCTTTCCCCCGGATGATGCAGTGCATCATGCGACGGTCGCCGTCGTCTGCCAAGCCGCAAAGATGCAGAGCCTGGCGACGGGGCGGCCGGCCCGCCGGGCCTCGAAAACCTCGTCGGTGGCGGGTGAACGCGCGCCGCCTATGGCAACGCGTGCGGCGCGATCCGCTCGCGCCACGGCATCGCTTGTTCGAGCTGTGCAGCAAGCCGGAACAGCACCGCCTCGTCGCCGGTGCGCGCCGTGAACAGCATGCCCATCGGCAGGCCGTCGTCGGTCCAGTGCAGCGGCAGCGACAGCGACGGCTGCCCGGTCACGTTGGCGACCATCGTGTACGGCGCCGCCTCGAACACCGGCTCGAACGCCTCGAGGATGCGGTCGCGTTGGCCGAGCAGCACGCCGCCCGGCAGCGACGTCAAAATCTGCAGCGCGGCACGCTGCGCCTGTGGCAGCTGGTACGCGCCCAGCGGCAGTGGCGGCACGCCGACCGTCGGTGTCAGCAGCACGTCGAAGTCCGCGGCCCACGCGAGCCAGCGACGCGCGAACGACTGCATGTCCGCGAGCGCCGCGGCCACTTCGCCCCCCGTTTGCGCCTCCCCCATCTTCGCGAGCACCCAGGTCGCGAGCTCGAGGTCCTCGCGGCGCGCCTCGCGTCCGACCAGTGCCGGCGCCATGCGCAGCGTCGCTGCGACTTCGGCGGCCACGAGGCTGGCGTATTGCGGCACGAAGGTCTCCCGCTGCAGCGGCAGGCGCACTTCGACGATCTCGTGGCCGAGTTCGTACAGCCGCGCCGTGGTCGCTTCGAGCGCACGCCGGTTCTCGGCATGCAGCGCCCGGCCCAGGCCGGCGTCGAAGCTGAACGCGACTCGCAGACGGCCGAGCGGTGCTGCGGCTTCCTGCAGGAACGGCCGCTCGGGTGCCGGCAGCTTCATGAGCTGCGACGGGTAGTCGCCACAGGTCGCGTCGAGCAAGGCCGCGCAGTCGCGCACGGTGCGCGTGACGACGTGCTCGCCGATGAAGCCGAACCAGACGTCGGGCAACTGCGGCCCGGTGGGATTGCGGCCACGCGACGGCTTGAGGCCGACCAGGCCGCAGTTCGAGGCGGGCGTGCGGATCGAACCGCCGCCGTCGTTGGCGTTCGCCGCCGGCACGATGCGCGCCGCGACCGCGGCAGCCGAGCCGCCGCTCGACCCGCTCGAGGTGCGTTGCAGGTCCCACGGATTGCGCGTCGGCCCGAACAGCTCGGGCTCGGTGACGTTCGAGACGCCGAATTCGGGCGTGTTGGTCTTGCCGAAGATCACGAGCCCGGCCGCCTTGTAGCGGCGCGTGAGTTCCTCGTCGGCCGCGGGCACGAAATCGCGAAGGAGCCGAGAGCCGCTGCGCATCGGCTCGCCCGCAAGAGCAGTCATCAGGTCCTTGAGCAGGAACGGCACGCCGCGGAACGGTCCTTCCGGCAGGCCGGCGGCGATCGCCGCGCGCGCGCGTTCCTCGAACAGATGGATCACCGCGTTGATCCGCGGATTGACCGCGGCCGTGCGTGCGAGCGCTTCGTCCAGCAGCTCGTCTGCGGTCACCTCGCCCGCGCGCACGAGCGCGGCAAGGCCGAGCGCGTCGTGCCGTCCGTAGTCCGTGAAAGCCAAGTCACGCCCCCGTCCGTTCTTGCGGCCATCATAGGAGAACGCCGATCGCACCGCACCGGCGCGGCACCAGCGACAACCTGGTCGGTGCCGTCGCGCGCACACGGCGCCAGTGCGCCGCGGACGTTGCGGTCGGCCACGGTGGGCGCGACACTGGAACGACTAGAAGAATCCTCGCACCAGGACATCCATGGCACGCACGCAGACGGCAGGACCGCTCGCAGGGCTGGTCTTCGCGGCAATCATTGCGCCAGGTCCGATGCTCGACGCCGAGGCGGCCCCGGTGACGGCGGCGCGCATCATCGCCGCCGATCGCGAACCGCAGAACTGGCTCGCGCACGGCCGCACCTACGACGAGCAGCGTTTCAGCCCGCTCACACAGGTCAACGACGACAACGTCGACAGGCTCGGACTGGCCTGGAGCTACGCCACCGGGACGACGCGCGGGTTGCAGGCGACGCCGCTGGTCATCGACGGCCGCCTGTACGCGACCGGTGTCTGGAGCGTCGTGTACGCGCTCGACGCGAAGACCGGGCGCGAGCTCTGGCGGTACGACCCGCAGGTGCCGCGCGCGTGGGGCCGCTACGCCTGCTGCGACGCGGTCAACCGCGGTGTCGCAGCCTGGGGCGACGCATTGTTCGTCGGCACGCTGGACGGCCGCCTGGTCTCTCTCGATGCACGCACGGGCCGCAAGCGCTGGGAAGTGAACACGATCGACCGCAGCAAGCCCTACACGATCACCGGGGCGCCGCGTGTCGTGAAGGGCAAGGTGCTGATCGGCAACGGCGGCGGCGAGTACGGCGTTCGCGGCTATTTCTCTGCCTACGACGCGCAGACCGGCAAGCTCGCCTGGCGCTTCTACACCGTGCCCGGCAACCCGAAGGACGGTTTCGAGCACCCTGAACTCGCCGCGGCCGCGAAGACCTGGACCGGCGAATGGTGGCTCGGCGGCGGTGGCGGCACAGCCTGGGATTCGATGGCATACGACCCTGAGCTCGACACGCTCTACGTCGGTACCGGCAACGGCTCGCCGTGGGCCCGCGCGATCCGCTCGCCGGGCGGCGGCGACAACCTGTTCCTGTCGTCGATCCTCGCGCTCGACCCCGACGACGGCCGCCTCAAGTGGCATTACCAGGTCACGCCGGCGGACAACTGGGACTACACGGCCACGCAGCACATCGTGCTCGCCGACCTCGTGTTCGACGGCAAGCCGCGGAAGGTGCTGATGCAGGCGCCGAAGAACGGCTTTTTCTATGTGCTCGACCGCGTCACCGGCGAGCTGCTGGCGGCGGACAAGTACATCCCGGCGACCTGGGCATCGCACGTCGACCTGAAGACCGGTCGCCCGGTCGAGACATCCGAGGCGGACTGGAGCAAGGAGACGAGGCTGATCGTGCCGGCGGCGTTCGGCGGCCACAACTGGCACCCGATGGCGTTCAATCCGCGCACGGGCCTGGTCTACATCCCGGCCATGCAGCCGGCGGGCATCTACGCGCCGTCGCAGGAATACCTGACGTCCGGCCGGTACACGCGTCGCGACCTGTTCTGGAACCCGGGCATCGACTGGAACACCTACACGGACACGATCTACGCGATCCTGCAGCAGACGGGCGGCAAGCTGCCCGAGGATCGTGGCTACCTCAAGGCGTGGGACCCGATCGCAAAGCGCACACGCTGGGAAATCGAACAGCCGGCGTTCTGGAACGGCGGCCTGCTGACGACCGCGGGCAACCTGCTCTTCCAGGGCACCGGCGATGGACGTTTCGTCGCGTACGCGGCGGACACGGGCAAGGTGCTTTGGGCCGTGCCGACGCTGGTCGGCATCATCGCGCCGCCGGTCACCTACGAGGTCGACGGCGAACAGTACGTCGCCGTGCTCGCAGGCTACGGCGGGTCGGGCGGCTTGTCGGGCGGTGACCCGCGCACGATGGCCTCCGCGCATCACCTCAACGATGGCCACATCCTCGCGTTCAAGCTCGGCGGGCGGGCGTCGATGCCGCGCATCGCGGAACGCAGCCAGGACATCCCCGAGCCACCGCCGATTGCGTCGACACCCGCCCAGGTCGCGAATGGCAAGTACCGGTACGCGGCCACCTGCATGGTGTGCCACGGCGCGCTGGCAGTGTCTGGCGGTGTCGTGCCCGACCTGCGACGTCTGACGACCGAAAAACACGCGCTGTTCAAGCAGATCGTCTACGACGGCGTCATCCATGGCACCGGCATGCCGCGCATGGGCGACCTTCTCACGGAACAGGACGTGCACGACATCCAGGCCTACGTCGCCGAGCGGGCCCGGCAGGACCGAGCCCTGGCCGCCCGTGTCGCGCCCGTGCAAACTCCGTAGGCCCGCTTCGCTGCGTCGGTCCAGTCCGACTCGTTGGTCCCGAGGTCCGCTGTAGGCCAAATCAGGCAAGCGCTCCCCCCAAGCGCCTGCACGCTACGGTCCGGGTCGCTTCTCGGCGTCGGCAGCCTGCTCCACGGACCATCCCCCTGCACTCCTTTTCAAGGACAGAGGGGAACCATTACATGGACGTCAACGGAACCTGCCTCGCGAGGACTGTCTCGTGGGTGGCGATGCTGTTCCTCGGGGCAGTCGGCGCGGCCAGCACCGCGAATGCAGCCGTGTCGGTGCGTGTCGACGCGCGGCCGGTCGCCGATCCCGTCGAAGTCTTTGTCAGTGTCACCGACTCCAGCGGTGGACCCGTCGGCGGGCTCAGCGCCGCGGACTTCACCTTGCTCGTCGACGGCACGGCCGTGGCGTCGCCGAACTTCTCGTTGCCGCCTGCGCAAGGCACCAGTCGCGTGTCGGTCGTGTTCGCGATGGACATGAGCCAGACGGTGCAGCAGAACGCGCTCGAGGCGATGAATGCCGCGGTGGAGGATTTCATCGACTCGATGCAGGCCGGCGACTATGCCGCCATCGTCAAGTTCAACAACACGAATGCGCAGAAGGCGTCGGTCGTGACCGGTTGGACGCCGATCGACGACGGCGGCAGCGGCGACTCGGCGTTGAAAACCGGCGTGTCCACGCCGTACCTGGGCTCGGGCAGCAACATCCTCGACGGCGTCGCGCTCGCGATCGAGCAGATCCGCACCCCGTCGGTTGCCCTGCCGGCCGGGCCAAAGGCGGTCGTGCTGGTCAGCGACGGTCGCGACAACGCGTCGACGACGAACCTGACCACCGTGCTCGGTTCGGCCAACGCGGGCAGCGTCTCGGTCTTCACGATCGGTGTCGGCAATGTTGGCGGCACCCTGTTGCAGGACCTCGCGGCCGGCACCGGCGGCCAGTACCTCGCGGCGCCGAGCGGGGACCAGATCGCGCAGGCTTACCAGCAGATCTCGAACAAGCTGCGCAACGAGTACCTGCTGACGTTCACGTCGCCGATCACGGACTGCAACTCGCATTCGCTCCAGGTCAGCGTGACCGGCCAGACCCCGGTCACGTCGTCGTTCTCCCGTTGCGACCCGCCGACCGGTGGCGGTGGTGATGGCGGCGGCGGTGGTGGTGGCGGCGGCGGTGGCGCGCTCGGGCTGTTCGAGATCTTCGCCGGCCTGACGCTCGTCGCCGTGGCGCACTGCGGCCTGCGCCGGCGCGCCCGCATCCGCGGCTGATGCCGCGCCGATCGCGACCGTCGCGAGGCCGCGGTCGGGCGCCTGCGTGCAAGCACGCCTCTCCCGCCGGGCCGGCGGGAGAGGCGGCGGCCCCACTCAGAAGCTCTTGCGCAGTTCGAGCCCCCACTGGCGGGGCTCGCTGATCGACGCGAACGGCGTGCCGAACGTGTCGGCCGTCAGCCGGTTGAGCGACACGTACTGGTTGTCGAACAGGTTGGTGACGAACGCCGCGGCACCCCAGCTGTCGTCGGCGCTGGTCCAGGCCAGCCGCACGTCGGTGCGGTTCTGGGCCTCGCCGACCTCGAAGGTCGGGTACTTCGCACAGTCACCCTGGCCGAGCGATTCGGAATTGCAGCGCGACTTGCCGCGGTAGGCATGCATCGCCGACAGGTCGAGCGTACCGGCACCGCCGAGCTGCCAGACGTAGCTCGCGCCGATCGAGGCCGAGAACTCGGGCTCGCCGGTCGGTTCGCCGGAGAGGTCGACGCCATCGAAATTCACGTAGTGCTTGTACGTGGCGTCGATGTACGCGAGGTTGGCCGAAAGCGTCAGCGCGTCCACCGGCTGCCAGCGCGTGTCGACCTCGAGACCGTAGGCTTCGTCGTCGCTCGTGGTCACGACGTACTGGCACAGCTCGGGACAGACCAGCGAAATCGACTGCTTGTCGAGGTACTGGTAGTAGAAGGCCGAGACGTTGAGGATCACGCCGATGTCGGCGAACAGGCTCTTGACGCCGCCCTCGAGGTTCCAGACGTCCTCGTTGTCGAACTTCGACAAGGGCTGCACGCTGTTGTAGCCGCCGGCCTTGTACCCCTTGGCGAGCGAGCCGAACACCATCACGTCGTCGCTCAGCTTGTAGTCGATGACGAAGCGTGGGCTCACGTCGTCCCACGAATCCTTCGACTTCACCTTCTGGCCCTCGATCGCCTGGTCGCCGATCGGCGGGAAGCCGAACACGATGTCGTTCGTGTAGAGCGCGCGGAGTTCGGGTGGAATCGGGAACACCTCGAAGAAACCGCCCGCCTCCAGGATCGCGAGCGCCGCATCGAGCTCCGGCGCCTCGCGCGGCCCGTTGTACCAGCTGAACTCCTTTTCGTCGTGCGTGTAGCGCAGGCCGAAGGTCAGGTTCATGCGGTCGGTCGCGTGCCAGATCACGTCGCCGAACACGGCTGCCGCCTGGTACTTGCCTTCGTTGAACATCGCCTCGCGCCAGCCGAGGCCGAGCAGCGAAATCGGGATGTCGTTGGCCGCGAGCACGGCCGAGGTGAACCCGAACAACGTGCCGTCCGGCGTGAGGCCCTGCAGGCCGCCGTTGTACAACACCGTGTCGATGCTGTCGGTGTAGGCGTGCGTGTCGCTGATCTGCTTCGCGTCCTCCGAGTACCAGCTCGCGCCGGCCACCCAGTCGATCGCACCCGACTGTCCGGAGAACTTGAACTCCTGGTAGAAGCTCTCGTTGTCCTCGATGTTGGCGGTGTCGAAGTAGTAGCGGATGTCGTTCGTGCCGTCCTCGTCCTCGCGGTTGACGGTTTCGAACGTGCGCCAGGCCGTGGTCGAACGGAAGTCGGCCGCGCCGAACTGGTGGTCGATGAACAGCGTGAGGCCGTCGAGCTTGCGCGACTCCTCGTTGCCGTCGACGTCGTTGTAGACCTTCGCCTCGAGCGGGTCGAGGAACGTCGCGGGCTCGGCGGGAACCGGCAGCCGCCCTTCCGCGGGCGGCACCACGAGGCTGATCGCCGGTCGCGCGAGCTGGTCGAGGTCGTCGTGGTCCCAGGTCAGCGTCGCCGAAGTGCGGTCGCTCAGGTCCCACTTGAGCGCGGCACGCACGGCCCAGTTGTCTTCGGGGTAGAGGTCCTGGCCCGTGGCCGCGTCCTCGATCCAGCCATCGCTCTGGTTCCAGACACCGTTGATGCGCAGCGCCAGGTCGTCACCGAGCGGCGCATTGACCATGCCTTCGACGCGACGCTTGTCGTACTCGCCGACGCGCAGCTTGAGCAGCGCATCGAACTCGTCCACCGGCTGGCGCGTGATGATCGAGACGGCCCCGGCCGCGCTGTTGCGCCCAAACAGCGTGCCCTGCGGGCCCTTGAGCACTTCGATGCGCTCGATGTCGTTGAACGCGAGCATCGACGCACCCGAGCGCGCCGTGTACACGCCGTCGACGTAGACGCCGACCGCCGGGTCGGTGCCGACGCCGAAGTCGCCGGTCTGCACGCCGCGGATCTGGTAGCGCGGCTGCGTCGGGCTGCCGCCCGAAACGACCAGTCCCGGCACGAAGCCGTTCAGGTCGCTCATGTCCTCGGCCGCGACGTCGTCGAGCAGGGCCTGGTTCACGACCTGGACCGTGATCGGCACTTCCTGCAGCGCCTGCTCGCGGCGCTGTGCCGTGACGACGATTTCCTCGAGCACCGACGGCGCTGCGCTCGCAGCGATGTCCTGTGCTTTCGCGCCGTGCGGAGCGACGCTCGCCGCCAGCGCCAGCACGGCGCTCACTGCGCGGCCGAGCGTGCGGTTGCGAACGGTCCTGTTCTTTTCCATCTGCGTTGCCTGCATGTCGTTTTCTCTGCGTTGTATTGACGGTCAGTTCTTGACCTGGAGCATGTACTGCGCGACCGCGAGACGAGTCTCGGGATCGAGGTAGTCCTGCGGCGGCATTTCCGGGTAATCGGGCCGCTTCTTGACCGGCTTGGCGATGTACTCGGCAATGCCCTGCGGGTTGTCGAGGTACAGCGCCTGGATCACCTGCACGGCCGGGCCGATCATGCGGCCGTTGTAGATGTGGCAACCGCTGCAGATGCCGAGGTAGGCGACCTTGCCGCGCTCGGACGGGTCGATCTTGCGCGGAGGCACCGGTGGCAGCAGGTAGGTCGCGATGCCGTCCGTGTTGGTGAAGCTGCATTCGCCGAAGTCGCCGACGCCGGCCGTCACGTACTGGTGGCGGTTGATGATGCAGCTGC
The DNA here is from genome assembly GCA_035554635.1 of Steroidobacteraceae bacterium. GTDB lineage: Bacteria > Pseudomonadota > Gammaproteobacteria > Steroidobacterales > Steroidobacteraceae > RPQJ01. Next base: position 80,932 of record DATMIB010000004.1, read on the forward strand.
CGGGGCTCGGGCCCACGCGCACGATGTCGAGCGCCTTGCCGCCCTTGCCCTCGGCGAGCAGCAGCGCCTTGCCTTCGGGAATCGTGTCGTAGCCGTTGTTGAGCATCACGTTGTCGAGCAGCATCACGCGGTCCGAGTTGGGCTCGGACTCGGGGTCGACCGTGATGTTGGAGGCATGGCCGTGGTCGGTGATGATCACGCCGGCCACCTTGTTGTCGGCGACGATGTTGCCTTCGAGCACGACGTCGTCGGCTGCCATGATCAGGATGCCGGTGCCCGACGGAATGCCGGCGACGGTGGAGCCCGGCGCGCCGAAGTTCTTGTGGTTGTTCCGCACGACGAAGTTGTTGCGGAAGATCACGTCCTGCGTCGTCTTGATCGGCAGGCCCGGCGTCACGAACGCGAGCAGGCCGCCGGCGTTGTCGTGCACGTAGTTGTTCTCGACGATCGCGTGCCGGCTGTTCTCGATTTCGATGCCCGCGACGCTGTCGAACACCTCGTTGTGCGCGACGTGGATGTTGTCGCTCATGCCGACGTAGATCGCCGCGTCCGCGATGCCGGAAACCACGTTGTGCTCGACGACGCCGTTCTGGCCGAGCTGCGGGAAGATGCCGTACACGCCCGTGTCGACGACGACGTTGTTGCGGATCTCGAAGTTGTTGCCCGCCTGGCCCATCACGCCGTTGCCCTTGTAGTTGCGGATTTCCAGGTTCTCGACGACGAAGTTGTTGCCGGAGTAGAGGATCGCGTCGTTGAGCTTCTTCTCGCCGTCGAGCACCGGGCGGCGACCGGCCTCGATCACGCCGACGATGCGGATGTCGTCCTTGTCGATGTAGACGGTCTCGTGGTACGTGCCCGGCATCACGCGGACGGTCGTGCCCGGTTGCGCGTTCTTGACGGCCTGCAGGATCGACTCGCCGTCCTTGACGACCACGACCTGCGTGCCCGCCGGGCCCGCGACGTTCTTCAGCGAGCCCGCCGCCGTCGACGCTTTAACGCGTTCCGCGGTCTCGCCCTCGGCACGGAAGCCGCCCGTGTACTGGGCGCCGGCGCTCGTGTCGGTGATCACCATCTTCGATTTCGAGGCGCGGCCCAGATACGCGCCGCCGGCGAACGCCGCCGCCACGGCGACCGCCACCAGCAGGCCCTTGATCGTCTTGCTCATCGAACGGCTCCTTGGGAAGTCGGGACCGGGCGCTTTGATGCGGCGCGCACCGGGTTGTCGAGTGGCGGCAGGCCGGACGGCACACGCCCCGGCACCTGCGGCATGAAGGTTTCGTCGGTCAGTGTCTGCAGGAAGTCGACGATGCGGTCGACCTCGCGCTCGGTCAGGTCCGGCGAACTGATGTGCCAGTGCAGGTACAGCTGCTCGCCCTTGGGCACGGCGTTGCCGCGGCCCTTGTTGTAGAACTCGACGGTCTCGCGCAACGTCGCGAACGCGCCCGAGTGCATGTAGGGTGCCGTGCGCGCGATGTTGCGCAGCGTCGGCACCTTGAAGCCGCCGCGCAGCTTCGGCGCGTGGAAGACGTCCTGCGCGCCCGCATCGAACGCCCTGCCCTTGGGCTCCGGCGCACCGATCACGGCGATCTCGCCGTTCGTGAACAGCGGCGGCGTGTGGCACTCCGAGCAGCGCGCCACGAACGAGCGGAACACGTTGAGCCCCTCGAGCTCGCGCTCGTTGAGCGCAGCGGCGTAGCCGTGCACATAGCGGTCGTAGCGGCTGTTGAACGAGACGAGCGTCGATTCGAAGGCCGTGAGCGCGCTTGCCACGTCGTCCGTCGTGATCGGGCCCTTGCGCGCAGGAAACGCCTCGCCGAACAGTCGTCGATAGGTCGAGTTGCCGTTGAGGCTCGCGAGCAGCCGCGCGGGCTCGTTGCCCATCTCGACCGGCGAGAACAGCGGACCCAGCGCCTGGGCCTCGAGCGACTCGGAGCGGGAGTCCCAGAACAGACGCTTGAGGAACGCGACGTTCCAGAGCGTGGGCGCCGCGCGTGGCACGTCGCGGCCGCCGATGCCGACGGAGCGCGCGTGACCGTCTGCGAGCCCCTTGTCGGGCCGATGACAGCTCGCGCATGAAAGCGTGCCGTCACCCGAGAGGACCGGATCGAAGAACAGGTAACGGCCGAGGTCGATCTGCTGCGGCGTGAAGCCGTCGCGATGCGCCGGCAGCGAGGTGCGCGTGCCGCCGACGCCACGGTCCTGCAACGAATCGTAGAGCTGGTAGCGGTCGCGGAACTCGCACGCGCCACGCGCGGTGAGCTCGAAACTCGGCGGGCAACGCCGGCTCAGCTCGAAACCGTCGGCCGTCGTTGCGGCGCGCGCCGGCGCCGCCGCTGCCAGCATCGGCAACAGCGCGAACAGCAGCCCCCGGAATCCCAGACGCATTACCAACGTTCCCCCTGCGCGGCGTGTTCGAGTCAGCGCGTGCTGCCGGCCGTTTGGATGTAGCCGATCACGTCGGCGATATCGCGGTCGCCCGCGAGCAGCGGTGCCATCAGCGACATCTGCCGCCCGTACTTGTCCTGCGGGTGCTTGCCACGCACGCCGTCGCGGAAATACCCGAGCTGACGGGCGAGGTACGCCGCATCGAGTCCGGCCAGGCGCGGCGCGGCGAGTGCCTCGTTGCCCTCCGCGCGACCGCCGTGACAGGCACCGCACTTGCCCTGGTAGAGGTTGTTGCCGTTGCGCGCATCGAACTTTGCGGCGGGCTTGACCGTGGTCGGCGGCAGCGCGGCGACGTACCCGGCGAGCGCATCGAGTGTCGAATCGTCACGCAGGACTGCCAGGTTTGCCGCGCGCATCTGTGCGCCGTAGACGTCGGCCTTGTGCGAACCCCGCACGCCGGAACGGAAGTTCGCGAGCTGTCGCTTCAGGTACGACGCGTGCTGGCCGGCGATCGCAGGCGCGTTGAGACCGGGATTGCCCTCGCCGCGCGCGCCGTGGCACGCGGCGCAGGCCGCGTAGAGCTGCTGCGGACTCGCGGCCGACGCCGTCGCTGCCGTGGCAAACAGATAAACGGCAGCCAGAAGCCGCGTCGTCGGACCGCGCCTGCGCATGTAGTTTCCCCCTGGAGGCGTGCTTATCACGCACGCCGTTTGTCGATCGCCGGCGAATTTACCCGGCGGAAGGCGACCGCGCCAAGGTGGCGGTATCGCAATCCGGTGAAATTGTCACCAAACGAAACATCAGGACGAATTGGCGACGCAGCGAAACGTCAGGTTGATGCGTTCGCCGACGTGGCGAGCCGTCTTCGGCACGGCGTGCACGTAGTGATGCTGGGTCTGGCCAGCCATCAGCAGCAGGCTGCCGTGCTCGAGATCGAGCGCGAGCGCGGCGTCGCGGCGCCGACGATGGCGCAGCCGGAAGCGGCGTGTCGCGCCGAGCGAGACCGACGCGATCGCGGGATCGCGTCCGAGCGCCGGCTCGTCGTCGGCGTGCCACCCCATGCCGTCGTCGCCATTGCGATAAAGATTCAGCAGGACGCTGTTGTACCGCCATCCGGTCAACGTCTCGACGACGTCCCGGATCTCGAGCAGCGGCGTTGTCCACGCCTGCGGCTCGTGGTGCGTGCCGGAGTACACGTAGCTTGCCCCGGGGTCGCCGTGCCAGGCGACCAGACGCGGCACGCGACGACGCACGCCGAAGATCAGGATGTCCTCCTGCGCCCACGCGATCATTGCGCGCAGGTCCGCGAAAAGCGCGTCGGCGCGGTCGCGCGCGAACGCCGCGGGCCACAGGCGCACGTCGGCGTCGGGCAGTTCGAGCGTGCGGCAGGCAATGTTCGACGGCGTTGCGCGCATCGGCGCGAGCGTAGTCTTTACGCTCGGGCGGCGCACGGTTGCGTCGCTGGTGCGCATGGCGGGGTCATGGCTTGCGGCCGACGACCCCACGTATCGTGCACGATGCGCGGAGCCAGGTGCGGGTCCACAATGACCCTGGGATCGTCGACGGAGCGTCTTCATGCCGAGCCTGCGTGCGCGAATGATCAATGCCCTGCTGCGTCTCACGGTCAAGCCGATGTGGCGCCCGGGCTTGAGCATCGAGACGGTGCGGGCCCATGCCGCGCGCTCGGACTCGCGGCTCGCCCGCCGGCCGCCGACTTGCGAAACGGAGTCCGTGACCGTCGGGGGCCTGCCGGCGCAATGGTTCGGCGCGCCAGCCCTGGCCGAACGCAATGGCACGCTGCTGTACCTCCACGGCGGTGCCTGGTGCCTCCACCTTCCTGCGCTCTATGCACGCTTCGCCGCGACGTTGTCGCGCGCGACCGCGATGCGCGTGCTGCTCGTCGACTACAGGCTGGCGCCGGAATACGCGTTCCCCGCCGGCGTCGACGACTGCCTGGCGGTCTATCGCGACCTCGTCGAACTCACGGGCGGGGCTCCGCAGGCGATCGCGGGCGATTCGGCCGGCGGCAGCCTGGCGCTGGTGACGCTGATGCGTGCCCGCGACCTGTGCATGCCGCTGCCGGACTGCGCCGTGCTGCTGTCGCCGTCGACCGACGTCACGTTCAGCGGTGCGTCGTTCCGTTACAACGCCAAGGTCGACCCGCTATTCAACGACGGGGCGGGCGACCTGCTGCCGGACATCTATTGCCCCGGCCAGGACCGCGCCGACCCGCTGCTGTCACCGCTGTTCGGCGACTGGGCGCGATTGCCGCCGTTGTACTTCCTCGCCGGTTCCACCGAGATGCTGCTCGACGATTCGGTGCGCGCGCAGGACCGTGCGGTGCAGGCCGGCACGCATGCCATCATCGACGTCTGGCCCGACTTGCCGCACGTGTTCCCGGTGTTCGGCTTCCTGCCGGAATCTCGCGAGGCCCTGTCCCGGATCGCCAGCTTCGTGCGACAACACGCGCGGCCACGGCATCGTCTGGCCTCCGGCGCAGACACCGCCTTCGTCGATGGCGCACCGTCGGAGACGGTGACAGCCGCGCAGCACGCGTCGCTGTGAGACGGCGCAAGCGCGGCTGCGCTCTGCGACCGCCCAGGTCGCCGGGGCGATCAACGCTCGGGACGTGAATCCCAGCGTTCGCGCAGGAAGTGCGCCGCGCGTTCCAGCGCCCGATCCGCGTCGGCCAGCACCCCCGCGTTCGCCTGGAACACGTGCCAACGCCGCGGGAACTCCTCCAGTTGCGACCGCACACTGGCCGCGGTCAGCGCCGCGTGCAGGCGTCGCGAATCGGACAGCAGCAGTTCGTCCGTGCCGACCTGCACGAGTGTCGGCGGCAAGCCGTGGAGTTCGCCGTGGATCGGCGATGCCAGCGGGGTGCGGGGGTCGCAGCCTGCGAGATAGAGCCGTGCGCACTCCGCGACCCACGACGGCGTGACCATGACCTCTCCGGTCGGCACCGGGCCACGATCGGGCGCCCCGAGGTCGACCCACGGCGAGAACGCCACGAGCGCCGCCGGCAGCGCTTCACCGAGCTCGCGCAGCTGCATGGCCGTGGCGAGGGCGAGCCCGCCGCCGGCCGAATCGCCGGCGATCGCGACCTGCGCGGGCGCAAGTCCCTGCGCCAGCAGGCCACGGTACGCGGCCACGGCATCGTGGACCGCCGCCGGAAACGGGTGCTCGGGCGCGAGACGGTAATCCGCAAGGAATACCGTGGCGCCGGTCCGTCGTGCGAGCGTGCCCGCAACCGCGCGATGCGTCGCGGGTCCGCCGATACAGTACGCGCCGCCGTGCAGGTAGAGGATCGCGGCGGTCGACTTCGGCGCGCCGGCCGCGTGGATCCATTCGCCGCGGACTCCACCACACGCGCCTGCTTCGATCCGCACGCCGCGTGGCGGCAGCGTCAGCCGGGCAATGCGTTCGAGCCGGCGTCGCTGTCGTGGAATCGGCCGGTCGGCGCGGAACGTCGGCAAGAGCAGCCGGCGCAGCGCAAAACGCAGCACCGCGGCGACCCAGCGTTCCCGCCAGGGCTCGCGGTGTGGTGTGTCGATAGTGCCGGGACGACGACCGGGGGTCGTCATCGGGTGGGGAGTGCGTCGTGCCTCATCGCGCGCGAACGATACCGTAGTCGCCGCCCGTGGCGCGCATGGCCGTCGGGCGCCGGGCCTCGGCACGCTTCCAGGCGCGCTCGTGGAAATAGAACGCGACCGTGTTGACGAGCGGCTCGACCAGGCCGACACCGGTCGCCACCGCAATCGACCCGGTCAATGCGAACGTGACACTGAAGGCAACGCCGAAATGCAGCAGCGCGAAAGTCACGGTCTTGCGAAGTGCCTGGTTCATGTCGTCCTCCTGTCGCCTGCCGCCTGCGGGGGCAGTGCCACTGCTCGTGGTTCCTGGCCGTCCAGGGGACGGCGTGGAGCGTAGATTGGACGAGGCTTGGCGATTGATCCAATCGATTGATCGGATCAGATCGATAGACGACTGAGCGGGCGGCCGCGTTATTCGTTTGCTGTCGAGGCGGTGCGGTCGTCGCGGCCGCCGGCGGCGGCGTCGAGGACTTCGATGCGGGCACGGACGACACCGCGCTTGAGGAAGCCGAGTTGCGCGGCGGCCGCGCGCGACAGGTCCGCGATGCGCTGGCCGACGTGCGGCCCGCGATCGTTGACTCGCACGACGACCGAACGGCCGTTGCGCAGGTTCGTGACCTTCACCTCGGTGCCGAACGGCAACGTCGGGTGGGCCATCGTGTAACCGTTGGAATCGAAGCGCTCGCCGCTCGCCGTCTTGCGATCGTGGAACGCCGCGCCATACCAGGAGACCACGCCTTCCTGGACCAGGCTGATGCCGCGCTCGACCGCCGAGGCGATTTCGCCCACGGTCGCGGCCGTGGAACGCTCGGCGCGTGCGAAGCCGTTCGGCACCGAGAGCGCCAGCAGCGCCACGGCGAACGCAGCCGACAGCGACAGCCGGGCCCGGCGGGCGACCTCGATTTCGCTGGAGATTGTCGGTTGCACGTTCGGTACCTCCGCTGTGCGCTGGGGCTCGGGAGCCATTCGGCGCCGGGCGCGACGATCAGTCAAAACGATTCGTCGACGCAGTGACGCCCCTCACGGTCTGGATCGTCCGCGCGCTGAGCCTCCTGTGGACTGCACCGGTACGGACGGACACGTCCCGCGGATGGTCTGGGACGCGTCCGGGCAGCAAAAAGTTCGCGAAGGATACGCAAGCGGGGCCGCCCACGTCACCGTGAATCAACGCAACTCCATCCAAATCAGTGGCTTATGCATCGTGTCGACGGCCCTCGCCCGCCCGGGATCGGGGCTGCCCGGGCGCACCGGACCATTTTGTTGCAGTGCATTGACGGCGCTGGCCGCCCATGTCATATGACAGCCGTATCCACGATCGTCGATGAGGTCAGGGTGCGGTGCACGGGTTCCGAAGCCCGGGCGGGCGCTGCCCTGCGCGCATCGGTGCCACCCACAGGCAGACAGGGCCGAGCCATGACCCGAGAGCAGCACGAATCCCCCACCCCCGCGGATGCGACCATGGGCGGGCGTGCAGAAGCCACGGTGCGCCTGGGCCCGCCGCCCAAACAGGGCCTGTACGACCCGCGCAACGAGCACGACGCGTGCGGGCAGGGCTTCGTCGTCGACCTCAAGGGCCGGAAGTCGCACCGGATCGTCGAGCAGGCGATCCAGGTGCTCAAGAACCTCGACCATCGGGGTGCCTGCGGCTCCGAGGTCAACACCGGCGACGGCGCCGGCATCCTGATCCAGATGCCGCACGCCTTCAACGAGGAGGTGTGTCGCAAGGCCCGCATCCAGTTGCCGGCCGCGGGCCAGTACGGCAGCGGCATCATTTTCCTGCCGCGCAACCCGACCGTGCGTCGTGCCGTCGAGCAGCGCTTCGAGCAGGCGGTGCAGTCGGAGGGGCTGCACGTGCTCGGCTGGCGCACGGTGCCGACCACCAACGGCATGCTCGGAGAGACGGCGCGCTCCTGCGAGCCGTTCATGCGCCAGGTGTTCATCGGGCGCCCGGCCGAACTGGCCGACGACCTCGCGTTCGAACGCAAGCTCTACGTCGTGCGCAAACGCGCCTACAACGAGATCCGCACCTCGACGCTCGCCGGCGCCGAGTACTGGTACATCGTGAGCCTCTCGGCGCGCACGCTCGTCTTCAAGGGCATGCTGCTGACGACGCAGCTCGACCAGTACTTCGCCGACCTGCACAACCCGCTGCTCGAATCCGCGCTGGCGCTCGTGCACTCGCGCTTCAGCACCAACACGTTCCCGAGCTGGGACCGCGCGCATCCCTACCGCTACATCGCCCACAACGGCGAGATCAACACGGTCCGTGGCAACGCGAACTGGATGCACGCGCGCGAGGCCCGGTTCGAGGCGGAGGCCTTCGGCGACGACATCCGCAAGATCCGCCCGATCATCAACCCGAACGGCAGCGACTCGGGCATGTTCGACAACACGCTCGAACTGCTCTACCTGTCGGGCCGCTCGCTGCCGCACGCCGTCATGATGATGATCCCCGAGCCGTGGTCGAACCACGAGTCGATGGACGACGACAAGCGGGCGTTCTACCAGTACCACTCGAGCCTGATGGAGCCTTGGGATGGCCCGGCATCGATCTCGTTCACGGACGGCGTGCAGATCGGGGCGGTGCTCGACCGCAACGGCCTGCGACCGGGTCGGTACTACGTCACCAGCGACGACACGGTCATCCTCGCTTCCGAGGCGGGCGTGCTCGACGTGCCGCCGGAGAACGTGGTCCGCAAGGGCCGGCTGCAGCCGGGCAAGATGTTCCTGGTCGACACCGCGCAGGGACGCATCGTCGAGGACGAGGAGATCAAGCACTCGCTCGCCGCCGCGCGCCCGTACCGGCAGTGGCTCGACGAATACCTGATCCACCTCGACGATCTGCCGCAGCCGCCCGAGCTGCCGCAGCCCGACCCTGACTCGCTGCTGCAGCGGCAGATCGCCTTCGGCTACACGTTCGAAGACCAGCGCGTCGTGCTGACGCCGATGGCGCGCGACGGCGTCGAGGCCGTCGGTTCGATGGGCAACGACACGCCGCCGGCGGTGCTCTCCGCCAGGCCGAGGCTGCTCTACGATTACTTCAAGCAGCTGTTCGCGCAGGTCACCAACCCGCCGATCGACTGCATCCGCGAGGAAATCATCACCTCGGCCGAGACGCGGCTCGGCTCCGAGGGCAACCTGCTCAATCCGCAGCCCTCGGACTGTCGCCGGCTCGAGCTCAAGTGGCCGATCATGACCAACGAGGAGTTCGCGCGCGTCCGCCGCATGGACCTGCCGGGCCTGCGCGTCGGCGTGCTGCCGATCCTGTTCCGCGTGAGCCGCGGCGAGAAGGGCCTGGTCAAGTCGATGGAGGAGCTGCGGCTGATGGCGCGGCGCCTGATCGAGGAGGAAGAGGTCAACGTCATCGTCCTGAGCGACCGCGGCGTCAACAAGGACTTCGCGCCGATCCCGGCGCTGATGGCGGTCGCTGGCCTGCACCACTACCTGATCCGCGAAGGCCTGCGCACGCGCGCGAGCCTCGTGCTCGAAACCGGCGAGGCGCGCGAAGTGCATCACTTTGCGCTGCTGATCGGCTACGGCGTGAGCGCGGTGAACCCCTACCTCGCGTTTGAAACCCTCGAGCACATGATCCACGCGGGGCTGCTGCCCAACGTGGACTACAGGACGGCCTGCAAGAACCTGGTCAAGGCCGCCTCCAAGGGCGTGATCAAGGTCGCATCGAAGATGGGCATCTCCTCGCTGCAGAGCTATCGCGGCGCGCAGGTGTTCGAGGCGCTCGGCCTGCGCCAGGACGTGATCGACGAGTACTTCAGCTGGACCGCTTCGCGGGTCGGCGGCATCGGCACCGACGTGATCGCGCAGGAAGTGCTGCTGCGGCACAACGCCGCGTTCCCCGAGCGCCGCAATCCCGGCAGCCACACGCTGCCGGTCGGCGGCCAGTACCAGTGGCGCGCCGAGGGCGAGCATCACCTGTTCAACCCCGAGAGCATCCACCGGCTGCAGAAGGCGGTGCGCACGGGCTCGTACGAGACGTTCAAGTCGTACTCGGCGCTGATCGACGACCAGGCGGCGAACCTCGCCACGCTGCGCGGCCTGCTCGAGTTCAAGACCGCCGAGCCGATCCCGCTCGAGGAGGTCGAGCCGGTCGAGAGCCTGATGAAGCGCTTCAAGACTGGCGCGATGAGCTACGGCTCGATCAGCAAGGAAGCGCACGAGACGCTCGCGATCGCGATGAACCGGATCGGCGGCAAGTCGAACACCGGCGAGGGCGGCGAGGATCCCGAGCGCTTCGGCTGGACCAACGAGTTCGGCGACTCGAAGAACTCCGCGATCAAGCAGGTCGCCTCGGGCCGCTTCGGCGTCACGAGCGAGTACCTCGTCAGCGCGAAGGAAATCCAGATCAAGATGGCGCAGGGCGCCAAGCCCGGCGAGGGCGGCCAGCTCCCCGGCACCAAGGTGTACCCGTCGATCGCCAAGACGCGGCACACGACCGCGGGCGTCGGCCTCATTTCGCCGCCGCCGCACCACGACATCTATTCGATCGAAGACCTCGCCGAACTGATCCACGACCTCAAGAACGCGAACCGTCGCGCGCGGATCAGCGTCAAGCTCGTGGCCGAGGTCGGCGTCGGCACGATCGCCGCGGGCGTCGCCAAGGCGCACGCCGACGTCGTGCTTATCTCGGGTTACGACGGTGGCACGGGCGCGAGCCCGCAGACCTCGATCACGCACGCGGGCCTGCCGTGGGAACTCGGGCTCGCCGAGGCGCACCAGACGCTCGTGCTCAACAACCTGCGCTCGCGCGTCGCGGTCGAGACCGACGGCCAGTTGAAGACCGGCCGCGACGTCGCGATCGCCGCGCTGCTCGGCGCCGAGGAGTTCGGCTTCGCCACGGCGCCGCTGGTCTCGACCGGCTGCATCATGATGCGCGTATGCCACCTCAACACCTGTCCGACCGGTGTCGCGACGCAGGACCCGCGCCTGCGCGAGAAGTACCAGGGCAAGCCTGAGCACGTCGTCAATTTCATGCGCTTCATTGCGCAGGAACTGCGCGAGATCATGGCGCAACTCGGCTTCCGCACGCTCGAGGAGATGGTCGGTCGCGTCGACAAGCTCGAGGCGCGCAACGCGGTCGAACACTGGAAGGCGAAGGGCATCGACCTGTCGACTTTGCTGTACTCCCCCGAAGTCGACCCCGACTGGGGCCGGTACTGCCAGGACGAGCAGGACCACGGCCTGGAGCGTTCGCTCGACGTGACGCAGTTGCTCGACCTCTGTGCACCCGCAATCGAGCGCGGTGAGGAAGTCGTGGCCGACCTGACCGTCCGCAACGTCAACCGCGTCGTGGGCACCATCGTCGGCTCCGAGATCACGCGCAAGCACGGCGCCAAGGGCCTGCCCGAGGACACGATCCGCCTGCATTTCCGCGGGTCTGCCGGCCAGAGCTTCGGCGCGTTCGTGCCGCGCGGCATGACTCTCTCGCTGGAAGGCGACGCCAACGACTACGTCGGCAAGGGCCTTTCGGGGGGCAAGCTCGCGGTGTTCCCGCCGCCGCAGTCGCCGTTCGCGGCCGAGGACAACATCATCGTCGGCAACGTCGCGCTCTACGGCGCCACGAGCGGCGAGGCCTACATCCGCGGCATGGCCGGCGAACGCTTCTGCGTCCGCAACAGCGGTGCGCATGCGGTCGTGGAGGCCGTGGGCGACCACGGCTGCGAGTACATGACCGGCGGGCGCGTCGTGATCCTCGGCGCGACCGGCCGCAACTTCGCCGCGGGCATGTCGGGCGGCATCGCCTACGTGCTCGACGACAAGGGCGAGTTCGGCAAGAACGTCAATTCGCAGATGGTCAACCTCGAAAAGCTGACCGACGTCGCCGAGATCACCGAGGTCCGGCGCATGGTCGAACGTCACCTGGCGCACACCTCGAGCGATCGCGCGCGACGCGTGCTCGATGCCTGGGACGACCTTGTGCCGAAGTTCGTCAAGGTGATCCCGAAGGACTACCAGCGCATGCTCGCCTGCATCGCGCGCGCCGAGGAGCAGGGGCTCGTCGGCGACGAGGCGATCATGGTGGCCTTCGAGCAGAACGCGCGCGATCTCGCCCGCGTCGGCGGCAACTGACCCCGGGAAGAAGCACTGAGATGGGCAAGCCAACCGGATTCATCGAGTACCTGCGCGAACTGCCGGTCGACCGCGCGCCGCTCGAACGCATCGGCGACTGGAACGAGTTCCACCCGCACCTCGAGGAAAAACGCCTGCGCAACCAGGGCGCGCGCTGCATGGATTGCGGCGTGCCGTTCTGCCACACGGGCAAGCTGATCAGCGGCATGGCCGCAGGCTGCCCGGTCAACAACGTGATCCCCGAGTGGAACGACCTCGTCTACCGCGGGCTCTGGCGCGAGGCGCTCGATCGACTGCACATGACGAACAACTTCCCGGAGTTCACCGGTCGTGTCTGCCCGGCGCCGTGCGAGGGTTCGTGCGTGCTCGGCATCAACGAGCCGCCGGTCACGATCAAGAACATCGAGAACGAGATCATCGACCGCGGCTGGGACGAAGGCTGGGTGCTGCCCGAGCCGCCGGCCGTGCGCACCGGCAAGAAGGTCGCCGTGATCGGCTCGGGGCCCGCGGGGCTCGCCGCCGCACAGCAGTTGAACCGCGCGGGCCACAGCGTCACGGTGCTCGAGCGCGAAGACCGCCCGGGCGGCCTGCTCATGTACGGCATCCCCAACATGAAGCTCGACAAGCGCGAGGTCGTCGAGCGGCGCCTCAAGCTGCTCGAGGACGAAGGCGTCAAGTTCATCTGCAATGCGCACGTCGGCGACAACGTCGAAGCACAGCTGTTGCTGCGCGACTTCGACGCGACCGTGCTCTGCACCGGTGCGACCCAGCCGCGCGACCTGCGCGTGGAGGGTCGCGACCTGGGCGGCGTGCATTTCGCGATGGATTACCTCACCGCGAGCACGCGCGCATTGCTCAACGGCGGCGCCGACCACTCGCCGATCCATGCGCGCGGCAAGGACGTCGTCGTGATCGGTGGCGGCGACACCGGGACCGACTGCGTCGGCACCTCGTTGCGCCAGGGCTGCCGCAGCGTGACGCAGATCGAGATCATGGCGCGGCCCCCGGTCGCGCGCGCCGCGGACAATCCGTGGCCGGAGTGGCCCAAGGTCTACAAGCTCGACTACGGCCAGGAGGAAGCGGCCGCCAAGTACGGCGACGACCCGCGCGTCTACCTGACGACGGTCAAGCGCTTCGTCGGCAATGCGGCGGGCGAGCTCGAGTCGATCGTGACCGTGCAGGTGAGATGGGAGCGCAACGCGAACGGTGCGTTCGTGCCGGTCGAGGTGCCCGGCACGGAGCAGGTGCGACGGGCGCAGCTCGCGCTGCTCGCGATGGGGTTCCTTGGGCCGGAACAGCCGCTGCTCGCCGACCTCGGCGTCGACTGCGACGCACGCAGCAACGTGCGCGCCGAGTACGGCAAGTACGCGACGAGCCTCAAGGGCGTCTTTGCAGCCGGCGACTGCCGCCGCGGCCAGTCGCTGGTCGTGTGGGCGATCAACGAGGGCCGCGGCGCTGCCGCAGCCTGCGACCGCTACCTCACGGGCAAGTAGTCCTCTTCACCTCTCCCGTTCGCGGGAGAGGTCGGGCGCAGCCCGGGTGAGGGCTCCCAATTTTCGGACCCTCGCCCCCACCCTCTCCCGCTTCACGGGAGAGGGAGCGATCACCGGTCCGCCCGCTCCGTCTCGCCGCCGGTCACCACTTCGCGCCGTGGCGCCACCCACAGCCGGAACACGAACCACGTCAGCGCGATCGCGCCGACGCTGAAGACGATGTCGCCCGGCATGCGCATCCACACCAACGTGTCGATGATCGGCTGCTGCATGAACTCGGCCGAACGCGCATAGGCGTAGCCGTGCTCGATCGCGGCCAGCAACTGCAGCGTCCCGATCGGCAGAAGCGTGAGCAACGCCATCAGCGCGAGCCCGATGTTGAGCGACCAGAACGCGAGCTTGAGCGGCGCCGAATCCCAGACCATCTGGCCACGCAGGCCACGCAGGCAGAACAGCACCAGCGCGATGCCGAGCATGCCGTAGACACCGAACAGCGCCGTGTGCCCGTGCAGCGGCGTGAGGTTGAGCCCCTGCATGAAGTACAGCGACAGCGGCGGGTTGATCAGGAAGCCGAACAGGCCCGCGCCGACGAGATTCCAGAACGAAACGGCGATGAAGAACATCAGCGGCCAGCGATAGCGCCCCATCCACGGCGTGGCATTGCTCAGCTTCCAGGTGTGGTAGGCCTCGAAGCCGATGTAGGCGAGCGGCACGACTTCGAGTGCGCTGAAACTTGCGCCGAGCGCCACGACCGAAATCGGAGTGCCGATGAAGTAGAGATGGTGCAGCGTGCCCAGCACGCCGCCCGCCATGAAGATGATCGTCGCGAACAGCACGGCCACCGTCGCAGTCGAGGTCTTCACCAGCCCCAGTCTCGTGAAAATCAGGGCCATGACGGCCGTGGCGAACACCTCGAAGAACCCCTCGACCCACAGGTGCACGAGCCACCAGCGCCAGTACTCCACCTCGGAGATGTGCGTGTGCTCGCCCCACATGAGCGCCGAGGCGAAGAACAGGCCGATGGCTGCAGTTGCGAGGAACAGTAACGCGACGATCGACCGCGACTCGCCGGGGGTGCGGATAACCGGCCAGATTGCGCGCCCGACCAGGAACACCCAGAGCAGCAGCCCGATGAACAGGTACCACTGCCAGAACCGGCCCATGTCGGCGTATTCCCAGCCCTGGTGACCGAACCAGAAGTTCGACTCGAGACCGAGCTTCTGCATCACGGCGAGCCACTGGCCGGCGAACGAGCCGACGACGATCACGAGCAGCGACACGAACAGGAAGTTGACGCCGAGGCGCTGGAACTTCGGTTCGTGACCCGACAATGCGGGCGCGATGTACAAACCCGTCGCCAGCCACGCGGTCGCGATCCAGAGCACCGCGAGCTGTGTGTGCCAGGTCCGCGTCACCGTGTACGGCAGCACCTCGGCCAGGGCGAAGCCATAGGCCTCCTGCCCCTCGACCTGGTAGTGCGCGGTGATCGCGCCGAGCAGGATCTGCAACAGGAACAACGCGAGCACGACCCAGAAGTACTTCGCGGTCGCGCGCATCGATGGCGTGATCCGGAGCAGCGCGAACGGATCCGAGACGGGAACCGTGTGGCCGCGGTCGTCGTCGCGACCGTGCGTGACCGCGTGGTGCCAACCCAGGATGCCGATGCCGGCGATCAGGAACAGGATGCTGAACGCCGACCACACCCACAGTGCCGGCGGCGGCGTGTTGCCGACGAGCGGTTCGCTCGGCCAGTTGTTGGTGTAGGTGACCTTCTTCGGCGTCACGCCCGGCTCCTTCGGCACGAGCGTCTCGGCTTCTTCGCCCGCGCGTTCGGTGGTCGCGGCCCACGCGGTCCACCAGACGAAAGCGGCCAGCGCCTTCCGCAGCGCCGGGTCGGCCACGGTGTCGTTGCGCATCGCGTACGCTTCGCGCAACGCCGCGGTTTCGGGATCGTTGCCGAACAGGCTGACGTAATGCGAGGCCACCGCGGCCATCGCATCCGCGCGATCCTGGTCGACGGTGATCGTGCCCCGCGCTGGATCGTAAGTGTTGGCGCGCATCATCACCTGCAGGCGACCCTGCAGTGCGGCCTGGTCCTGGGCCGGCAACTGCGTGTACGACGAGGCCGCCCCGCCGCGACCGGCCCAGGTGTCGAGCACGTGCAGCGCCTCGCGGTGCAGCCAGTCGGCGCTCCAGTCCGGTGCGACGTAAGCGCCGTGGCCCCAGATCGACCCGAGCTGCATGCCGCCGATCGATTGCCACACCTGTCGGCCGCGCTCGATGTCGGCCCGCGTGTAGATCACGTCGCCCTGCGTCGTGACGACGCGTTCGGGCATGGGCGGAGCCGCACGGAAGATCTGCTCGCCCGCGAGCAGCAGCACCGCGAACGAAACGATCAACAGGCTGGCGAGCGCCAACCACAGCTTGCGAGTGTCGTCCATGAGCCCGTCCTCAGCTGAGCGGCACGCCGCCGAAGCTGGAGCATCGCACCGGCGACGCGCAGTGTCACGGGAAGCAAAGTTTGTTGCACCGCGGCAGTTGCGGCCTGCGTCGCGACCGTTCGCCGGCGCTACGGTCGCAGCGCGCCGCCGCCGGCTTTCGACTGGCGGCTACGCTACGACCGCAGTGGCGCCACCGTCAGAAATCGACCGAGGCGGAGACGGACACCGTGCGGGGTGCACCGAGGACCATGTAGCCGAAATTCGGATAGCCGCCCGCCGAAATCCAGTCCGCGTCGTTCAACAGGTTGTCGATGCGGGCGCGAAACGAGACAGGCACGCCGCTGAACTCGGTCGCGAAGCGTGCACCGAGGTCGAAGCGCGTCCACGAGTCGATTTCCAGCGTATTGGCGGTGTCGACGTATTGCGACGACGTGTACATCGCACGCGCTTCGAGCGTCAGGCCACGGGCGGCAGGCACGTCCCATTCGACGTTGAAGTTCGCCTGCAGCTCCGGTGCGCCAATCGGCGTGTTGCCCTCGTTGAGACCGCCGTCGGTCGTGGTCAACTCCGCATCGAGCCAGGTCACGCCACCGATCACGCGAAAGCCCTGGAGGGGTTCGCCGTACACGCCGGCCTCGACGCCACGATGCCGCTGTTCGCCACCCTCGCGGAACTCGTACTCCGTCGGGAGCCCTGCGTCGTCTGTCGCCGTCACGTCGTAGACGCCGAACCCGCGCGACAGCTCGAAGGCGCTCAGAGACAGGCCGAACGCGCCCGTCTCGTACTTGAGGCCGAGCTCGACCTGGTCGGTCGTGTATGGATCGAGCGTCGCGCCACCGTTCGACACCGGGACGCCGCCGACCACGGTCTGCGACGTCTCGCCCTTGACCAGGCCTTCGACGTAATTCGCGAACAGCGACAGCGATTCGGTCGGGCGAAACACGATGCCGCCGACGGGCGTGACGGCGCTCTCGTCGTACTTCGTCCACGAATTCGAGAAATAGAAGAAATCGTCCTGCCGGATGTTCTGCTCGCGGGCACCGAGCGTGACGATCAACTTGCCGTCGAACATCCCGATCATGTCCGCGATCGCGTAGCTCGTGGTCTCGACCTCGAGCGTCTTCTGGGGGTCGCTCATGTCGCCGCCGACGAGGGCGTCGGTCACGGGCGGCGCAACGTCGAACGGCTGGTACAGGCTGCCGGCGAAACCGCCGAAATCGGAGAACGCGTAAGCGTTGTTCGACTGTATGTTGAACAGCGAGCCGGACACGATGATCCGGTGCTCGAGCGGACCGGTGGCGAAGTCCCAGCGCAGCCCGATCTCGCCGGAGTAGACCGAATCCTCGCGCACGTTGTCGAAGCGGTACGTGCTCGTGACGCCTGCTGCGTTCGACGTGGGATTCGCGAGGACGTTGTGCTCGTCGCCCTCGCGCATGCCGGCCGCCGCCCAGATTGACACGTTGGGGGCGATGTCGTACTCGGCGCGGACGACGCCGAACAGTTGCTCTTCGTCGGTGAAGGTCCAGGACTGCGCGAAGTTGGTGGTGGCAGACGGCGGCTCGGGCACCGACGTGCTGTCGAACGACGGCGTCACGCTCGGGCGCGGCGCGTCGATGTGATGGTCCTGGTAGCCGACGTCGGCAGCGAGCCGCAGTTTCTCCCCGCGGTAGTCGACACCGAACGACAGGACCTTGAGCGTGCGGTCCTGGTCCTCGACCGAGGTCTCGCCGTCGCGATACAGGGCATTGGCGCGAATTCCGGTCGCCTTGTCCGGGCCGAAGCGGCGACCGACGTCGAGCCCGACATGGCCGGCCGCCCAGCTCTCGTAACCGGCGGTGAGCCGCGTCAGGGATTCGTCCGGCGCACGCTTGGGGACGAGGTTCACCGTGCCGCCGAGGTTGCTGCCACCGGGTGCCGCGCCGTTCAGGAACGCGCTGGCGCCGCGGAAGAGCTCCACGCGCTCGAGGAACTCGGCCGCGACGAACTGGCGCGGCAGGATGCCGTAGACGCCGTTGTAGGTCATGTCGTCCGAGTACGCCGGGAAGCCCCGGATCATGAACAGCTCCTGGAAGTTGCCGAAGCCGCGCGCCACGCGCACGTTCGGGTCGTTCAGGAGCGCATCGGCGACGCTCTTCGCCTGCTGGTTCAGCAGCAGCTCAGCCGTGTAGCTCGTGCTCGAGAATGGCGTCTCGAGCGTGTCGAGGTTGCCCAGGACGCCGGCGCGGCCGCCGACGGCCACCTGCCCGCCCGCAAAGGGTTCCGGCAAGCGGACCTGTGAGCCGGTGACGATGATTTCCTCGAGTTCGCCCGTCGCAGACTGCTGCGCCGCCGCGACGGAGGATGCCAGTGCGAGGATGCAGCCGACGGCCAGCCGCAGGCTGCGATGCTGAATGGTCATGCGTTCATCCTCCGGATCGTCGCCTGTTGCGGCGCTCGTGAACCGTTGCAACCCCTGCAATCACTTTGGAACCGTCGACGCGCCGGCCGCATTCGATTTGGGGACTGAAACTATCGTGTTGGGGCCAGCCTGCGTGGCGCCTGTGCTACGCCTCGCTCATCGACGGGTATGCAACCGCGCGCGGCGGCACGAAGTTTTCCTTGATGGTGCGCGGCGATACCCAGCGCAGCAGGTTCAGCAGGGAACCGGCCTTGTCGTTGGTGCCGCTGGCGCGCGCACCGCCGAAGGGCTGCTGGCCGACGACCGCGCCGGTCGGCTTGTCGTTGACGTAGAAGTTGCCGGCCGCGTTGCGCAAGGCCGTCGTCGCCTCGACGACCGCGGCGCGATCCTGGGCGAACACGGCACCGGTCAGGCCGTACTCGGCCGTCTGGTCCACCAGAGTGAGCACGTCCGGCCACTTCGCGTCGTCGTAGACATAGACGGTCAGCACCGGCCCGAACAACTCTTCGCGCATGAGCCGGTGCAGCGGGTCCTTGGTCTCGACGAGCGTCGGCGCGATGAACCAGCCTTCCGACGCGTCGCCCTTACCGCCCGCGAGGATGTCGACGTGCGCATCGTGGGCCGCGTGTTCGAGGTGACCCGTGATGCGGTCGTAGGCACGACGGTCGATCACCGCCGCGAGGAAGGTGCGGAAGTCGGCCGGATCACCCATGCGCAGTTGAGCGATCTCCGCCACGAGCCGCTCGCGCAGGCGCGGCCACAGCGAAGCAGGCACATAGGCACGCGAGGCCGCGCTGCACTTCTGTCCCTGGTATTCGTAGGCGCCGCGCACGAGCCCGACGGCGAGCGCGTCGAGGTCGGCGCTCGGGTGCGCGAGCACGAAGTTCTTGCCACCGGTCTCGCCGACGAGACGCGGGTAGCTGCGGTAACGGTCGATGCGTTCGCCGACGTCGCCCCAGAGCGAATGGAACACGCTGGTCGAACCCGTGAAGTGCACGCCCGCAAGGCGCGGGTCGCCCAGCACCTGGCGCGTCACGGCCGTCGCCTCGCCCGGGACGAAGTTGATTACACCGGGCGGCAGCCCGGCCTCGATCAGCACCTGCATCACGCGCCAGTTCGAAAGCGAAGCCGCGGCGGCTGGCTTCCAGACCACCGTGTTGCCGAGGATCGCGGGCGCCGTCGCGAGGTTGCCGCCGATCGCGGTGAAGTTGAACGGCGAGATCGCGTAGACGAAGCCCTCGAGCGGCCGGTAGTCGACGCGGTTCCACACGCCCGGCGCGGATTCCGGCTGCTCGGTGCAAAGGCGCTCTGCGAAGTGGACGTTGAAACGCAGGAAGTCGGCCAGCTCGCAGGCCGCGTCGATCTCGGCCTGCACCGCCGTCTTGCTCTGCCCCACCATGGTTGCGGCATTGAGCCGTGCACGCCACGGGCCCGCGATGAGGTCGGCCGCGCGCAGGAACACCGCGGCGCGCTCGTGAAACGGCCACGCGGCCCAGTCGCGCTGTGCGGCGACCGCCGCGTCGACGGCGCCGCGCACCGCGCCCTCGTCCAGCAGGTGCAGCTTGCCGATGACCCGCGCGTGCCGATGCGGCGACGTGATGCTTGCCGTGCTGGCGCCGTGGACTTCGCGGCCGCCGACGTACCCGGGAATTTCCGCGACGGTTGCCTCGACGTCGGCGATGGCCGATTTCAGGGCGTCGCGCGCATCCGACCCGGGTGCGTAGTCGTAGACGGGTTCGTTGCGCGGCACGGGCAGGTTCGACGGTTGCTTGGTCATCATGGCGGCGGGTGTCGGTGGATGACGATTGGATCGCCGGGGCGGCCTCAGGCTTGGGGCAACCGCGCGTCGGCCGCAGCCGCGATGGCGGCGGGCCCGGCGTGCAGTCGCGACCTGCGCAGACTGTAACCGAAGTAGACGCACGCGCCGGCAAGCCCATAGCCGCCGAGGATCACCAGCGGCAGGACCTGGCCGCGCGCCGCCTGGCCGAGCACGTCGATCGCGACCGGCGTGGCCATGCCGAGGCACAGCACGATGCCGGCGAGCGGCACCCAGCCGATCCAGACGCGGCCGACGTGGAAGCCGCCGAGCGGGACGCGGAACGGTCGTTCGAGGTCGGGCCGCGAGTTGCGGAGCCAGAGCACGGTGAGGCAGACCGTGGCGAACGCGAGCGAAGTGCCGATGCTCGTCAAGTCGCCGAGCAGTGACAACGGCAGCAACGCCGCGCCGATCGCCGAGACGATGCCGAACAGCACGACGCCGGCCGCCGGCGTCGGCACGCGCGCGCCGAGACGGCTGAAGACCGGCGGCAGCAGGCCATCGCGCGACATCGCGAACGCGACGCGCGACTGGCCGAACGCATTGACCAGCAGCACCGAGGCGAGTCCGGCGAGCGCGCCGACCTTGACGAGCGTCGCCAGCACGGGCATGTCGAGCCGGTCGATCGCGAGGGCGATCGGGTCCGGCACGCCGAGTTCACGGTACGGCACGATGCCGGTCAGCACCGCGGCCACGACGATGTAGATCGCAGTGCACGCCGCGAGCGAGCCGAGGATGCCGATCGGCAGGTCGCGTTGCGGATTGCGCGCCTCCGCCGCCGCGGTCGAGACGGTCTCGAAGCCGATGTAGGCGAAGAACAGCAGCGAGGCCGCGCGCACGACGCCCTGCCAGCCGAAGGCGAAGCCCCCCTCGTTGGGTGGCACGAGCGGCACCCAGAGCGAAGGGTCGACTGCCGAAACCCCGACCACGACGAGGCTGCCGAGCACGGTGATCTTGAGCAGCACGAGCACGTTGTTGACGAGTGCCGAAGCCGTCACGCCCCGCACGAGCACCGCGGTGATCGCGGCGATCGCGAGTGCCGCGACCACGTTGGCGGACGCGCCCACATGCAGGAGCGTGCCACCGGGCGTGATTTCCGCCTGCACCAGCGGCGTCGACAGCGCGGCAGGGATCACGACGCCGAAGTCGCGCAGCAGGCTCGCGAGGTAGCCCGAGAAGCCGACGGCGAGCAACGCGGCAGCGATGCCGTACTCGAACAGCAGCAGGCAGCCGAGCGACCACGCGAAGATCTCGCCGATCGCAGCGTAGCAGTACGCGTAGGCCGAACCCGAGACCGGCATGGTCGAGGCGAGCTCGGCGTAGCAGAGCGCCGCCATCGCACAGGCAGCGCCCGCGAGCAGGAAGGAAAGCATCACGCCGGGGCCGGCGAAATGGGCGGCGGCGAAGCCGGGCAGCACGTAGATGCCGGCGCCGACGATGCAGCCGATCCCGAGCAGCACGAGGTTGAAGGCACTCAAGGTGCGTGGCAGGCCGGTCGTGCGCGCGTCCGCCTGCAGCGATTCGATCGAGCGACGCTCGAGGCATCGACCGAGGCCGCGCGTCGTGGCGGTCGACATCAGCGCCTCCCTCGCGGTCGTCGAGCCCACCAGAGACCGAAGCCGAGCACGAGCATCGTCAGCAGCCACGACCCGATGCCCAGCGTGACGAGTCGACCGGCGGCACCGAGCGCCTCACCGGTGTGCACAGGGTACAGGTTGCTCATGAACGCCGTCGCGGCGGGCGCCTGGAGCGCGTTCTCCCTGCGCAGCAAGCGCCCGTCGGCCGCCGCCACATAGACGACGCTCGTGCCATAGACGCGACGCCATTCGTCGGGCTGGCGCACGCGGATCCGGTACCACGGCTGCTCATCGGACGGAAACGAGACGCCACTGAGCGCCGCACCGGGGTACTGCGCGAGCGCGACTTCCATGGCTTTTGCGGAAGCCACGGGTGGCGACGCCGGCGCCGCGACCTGCTGCAACTCCGGCGGTGTCGTGTCCAGCCCGAGTGCACGCGTCAGCGACGACTCGAACGTGAGCAGCACGCCGGCGCCGACGATCACCACGGCAGGCAACGCGAGCCACAACCCCGCGGCGCGGTGCCAGGCATACCGTCGCGCGGCACCGGGCCGTGCCTTGCGCGGCCACAGCACGGTGCGCCATTGCCCCGCGCGGGCGGGCCACGCGATCACGAGCCCGAGCACGACCGAGCTCAACAGCACCAGCCCGCTCAGACCGACGATGGTCTTGCCGGTGTCGCCCGCGAACAGCGTCTGGTGCAGGGTCGCCGCCGTCGGGATGAAGCCTGCGCCCGAGGCCCTCGTGCGCAACTCGCGGCCTGCGCCGTCGACGCGCACGACCTCCGTATCTCCGGCCGCATCGTCGACGTAGAGGTCGAACCGCCCGTCCACGCCACCGCTGGCCCACAGGCTCGTGACCTTGCGGCCCGCAGGGTCCGCCTCGATCGCCTCGATGCGGGCCCCGAGCGCGGCGACATCCAGTGGCACCGCGGCCGCGGCGAGCGGCGCGTCGTCGAGTTCCCAGCGATACACCATCAACAGGCCGGTCAGCGCCTGCGACAGCCAGAGCACGCCGAGGCCGAAGGCCAGCCAGCGGTGCACGCGGCGCAACGTGGCTTTCATGTGCGGCCGGCCGGGTTCACTTCGCGCGAACCGCGTCGTCGGCGACGTGCAGCGTGTCACGCAGCCAGCGTGCGCCGTCGCCGATCGCACGGTCCGCCACCGGTGCGATCGACACCGCCTCGATGAACGAGTGCGTCGCGCCCGCGTACACGTTCAACGCGACCGGCACGCCGGCCGCCCGCAGTCGTGCCGCCATCTGGTGGCTCTGCTCGGTCAGCACGTCGCACTCGGGGATCGTCAGACACATCGGCGGCAGGCCCTCGAGCCGTGCACGCAACGGCATCGCGAGCGGTTCGTTGCGCAGGTCCGCGCCACCCGTGTAGTTGTTCCAGAAGTACTCCACTTCCTCCGCGGTCAGCACCGCGCCCGGCCCGCCGAAGCGACGCATCGCCTCGGACGAGCAATGCTTGTCGAACGCGGGATAGATCAGCAGCAGCCCGTGCACGTAGTCCGCCTGGCCTGTGTCACGCAGCGCAATCGCGGAGCAGATCGAGAGGTTGCCGCCGGCCGAGTCGCCGCCCAGCGCGATCCGCCCGGCGTCGACGCCGAGCGTCGCGCCGTGCTCGTGCAGCCAGCGCACGACGCCGACGACCTGGTTGAGCGCCACCGGAAATTGCGCTTCCGGTGCGAGCGCGTAATCGACGCCCACGACGAGCGCCCCCGCGCGTGCCGCGTACTCGCGCATCACGCGGTCGTGCGTGTCGAGGCTGAAGAGCGTCCAGCCGCCGCCGTGCATGTAGACGAGCGCGGGTGCGGGACGCTCGGCGACGCCCGGGTCGTAGAGGCGCACGCGGACCGCACCGGCGTCGGTGTCGAGCACACGCTCGGCCGTGCTCCGCATGACGGGGCCGCCCTCGCGCCAGGGCGCACGCACCTGCTCGGCCACTGCGCGCATCTCGATGACGGGCAGCTCGCGACCGGCGGTGAGCCGAGCATAGTCGGCGTTGACCCGCGACACGAACCGGCGGATGTCAGGATCGATGCCGTCGGCCGCGGCCAGCGCTTCGTCCCTGCACGCGTCACCTGCGTCACTCATCGTCGCAAACCCCTGCTGCTGCTGCGTTTCCGGGTCTCGCCGCGCCACCGACCGGGCCGCGCCACATGGATCGGCCCGCTTCTTGTCCGGGGACGTTCGCTACTGATAACCTCGGGTCGGCTCCCATGCCGTCGGCGTCGGAACAGTTTTCGTCTCGGATGGGCCAGAGGCTCGGTGAGTTCACGCATGGCTCGAAGCACTCGCGGAGACGACTATCAGGACGTGCCGCGCCCGGTCGCGGCGCTGGCGGACGAGTATCCGCCGAACTCCTACGACCCTCCGCACTCGCACAAGCGCGGCCAGCTGGTCTACGCGATCAGCGGCGTGCTCGTCTGCACGACGCGGGACGCGACGTTCGTCGTGCCGCCGCAGCGCGCGCTGTGGGTCCCGAGCGGCGTCGTGCACGAGGCGCGCACGCGCGGCCACGTCTCGCTGCGCACGCTCTACCTCGACGACGATGCCGCGACGGGCCTGCCGCGCACGTGCCTGACGATCGAGGTCTCGACGCTGCTGCGCGAACTCATCGTCGAGGCGACGCGCATCCCGATCGAGTACGACGTCGATTCGCGCGACGGCCGCGTCATGGCGCTGATCGTCGACGAGATCCGCAGCGCCCACCGCACGCCGCTGCACGTGCCGATGCCGCGTCACGTCCAGCTCGTGCGCATCTGCCACGCGATCCTCAAGGACCCTGCGCAGAACGACGTGCTCGACGACTGGGCCGTCGCCGCGGGCATGTCGCGACGCACGTTCACGCGCATCTTCCGCAACGAGACGGGCGTGACGTTCGCGACCTGGCGGCAGAACGTGCGCCTGATCGAGGCGATGTCGCGGCTGTCGACCGGCCAGTCGGTCACGGCAGTGGCGTTCGACGTCGGCTACAGCAGTCCGAGCGCCTTCACCGCGATGTTCCGGCGCGCGTTCGGCGTGCCGCCCACCCAGTATTTCGTGGCCGCGCAACCGCACTGACGCGCCGCCCGCGGGGAGTTTCGGCATGGCAGGCGTTCCTGTGGCGGCCCGTTCGCGGATGGATCGTCGCGGTCGGATGATCGGCTGACCGTGCCCGGGCACATCGGCATCGTGGGTTGTTCGGCGGAGGGTGCTGCACTCTGCTACCGGACGATCTGTCTCGAAGGCTCGGCGCTGCTGCGGCGTGAGGACACGCACCCCGAAGTCTCGCTCCACACGCACTCGCTCGGCGCTTACGTGTCACACCTCGAGGCGGGTGACCTCGCGGGCGTCGCGGACCTGATGCTCGACTCGGCGAACAAGCTCGCATGCGCCGGTGCCGACTTCCTGGTCTGCCCCGACAACACGATCCACGAGGCACTGCCGCTGGTCCTGGACCGCAGCCCGCGGCCATGGCTGCACATCGCCGAAGTGGTCGCAGAGGAAGCCGCCGCGCGCGGGTTCCGGCGCGTCGGCGTGACCGGGACGGCGTGGCTGGTGCGCAGCGACGTCTATCCCTCGCGGCTCGGAGCGGCCGGCATCGAGGCGGTCCGGCCCGCGGACGAGGATCGCGACACGACGGCACGGATCATCATGACCGAACTGGTCCGTGGGCAGTTCCGCCGCGACAGCATCAGCGAACTCGAGCGGGTGGTGCGACGCCTCGTCGACCGCGGCTGTGACGCGGTCGTGCTCGGGTGCACGGAGTTGCCGCTGGTGCTCGGAGATCACAACTCGCCCGTGCCCACGCTCGATTCGACCCGGCTGCTGGCACGTGCGGCGCTGCGCCACGCGATCGACTGACGCGCGCCCTGTACCGTAGCCCGCTTCGCTGGACTCCCGCACGCACTGCAAATCCGGGCCCGCCACGCTCCACCCGCGTCACCGCGCCTATACTGCCGACGCTGGACCACGGAGGGGCCGAACCATGGATCCGATGACGATGCTGCTGCTGGCGGCGCTCGCAGCCACGGTACTGGCGCTGTTCACCGGCTTGCTGTCGATGAGTGGCGGCGAGGCCGTCGACAACCAGTTCTCGGAGCCCTTGATGTGGGCTCGCGTCGGGCTGCAGGGGCTCACGATCGTGCTGCTGCTCGTCGCAGTGCTGTTGCGCTGACCCTTTGCAACGCAGCCCGCGTCTCGCGAGACGCTTCAGAATTCGCGCGGCGGGCGCCGCAGCGCCACCTCGTCGTACACGCGCCCGTCCTTGACGACGCGGTGGATCCGCAGCGTGTTGGCGACGTCGACGAGCGGGTCTGCGTCGAGCACGACGAAGTCCGCGAACTTGCCGACCTCGAGGCTGCCGAATTCCGCCTGGCGCCCGATCGCGGTCGCAGAACCAAGCGTCGCCGCGCGCAGCGCCTCGTGCGGACTCATGCCGCCGGCCACGTGGGCCTGGATTTCCCAGTGCGTGCCGACGCCGGGATAGTTGCCGTGCGCACCGATGCCGATCACGCCGCCTGCACGCTGGATCGCGGCCGCGCCGGCCGCCATCGGTCCGTAGACATAGTCGCGCGACGCCACCCACGGCAGCCGTGCAAACAGGCGTTCGCGCGCGTTCGCGGGATACCATTTCGCAATCACTGGATCGCCGAGCGCGTCCGTGCGCTCGATGTAGTCGTGGCCGCCGGGCGGACCGCCGTGCGAGATCATCAACGTCTGCACGCTGCTGGTGCCCGAACGCGCCATCAGCTCGACCACGTCGCGACGCAACGGGAACACGCCGAACGCGTGTTCGTTGCCGGCGAAGCCGTCGAGCACGTGCGTGAGGCCGAGCTTCATGTCGACGGCGCCCTCGGCCGTCGGCATCACCCCCTGCTCGTGCGCCGCCATCGCGATCCACTGGCGGTCGCGTCGCGAACCGATGCGGTACTGCTTCACGTTGCGCGTGCGGTAGTGCTCGGCGTAGCGACTCACCAGCGCCCGCGCATCGTCGAGCGAGCGCAGACGATTGAACGAGAACATCGCGGTGCCGGTCGTGTGGAGCCGCGGCCCGACGACCAGTCCGGCGTCGATCAGGTCGGCGTAGGCGAACATGTCGACCGACAGTGACGACGGGTCGAGCAGCGAGGTCACGCCATAGGCGAGCGTCGCGCGCAACTGCCAGTCGTCGAACTGCAGCACGTTGCGGCGGATGCCGCCAACGTGATGGTGCGCGTCGATCAGGCCCGGCACGACGTACTTGCCGGTCGCATCGATCACATTCGCGCCGGCGGGCACGGCGACACCGCCACGCGGGCCAAGCGCGACGATGCGCGTACCGGTCACGATGAGGTCCGCGTCACGCAACACTTCGTCGCCGCGCATGGTCACGAGCGTTGCGCCGCGCAACACCCAGCTGCGGTGCGGTCTGTCGCGTGGCACTTCGACGCGTGCCACAAACTGCCGCGTTGCGGCCGCGATCGCCGGCGCGACCGAGCGCGCCGTCGCGCTGGCCGGCACCGCCGCGAGCGGCAGACGATGGAACGTCGAGCCGAGGCCCCAGGTGATCGTGGCCCCGTCGTCGGCCCATCCCGAATAATCGGCACCGACGGACGTCAGCCGGATCGCGGGGGCCTCCGGCTTGTTGAGGTCGATGGGCTCCTTCGCTGTGCCCTTGGTCGGGACGGGCACGAGGTACAGCTGCTGCGAGAACAGCACCAGCGCGTGCCGGCCGTCCGGGCTGATGCGGATGTCGGACGCCGGCGCCGGGTCCTCGCTGAAGTAGTAGCCGGGGCCGACCATCGACAGCACGACGCGGCGCCACGAGCCGTCGCGCGCGATCGCCTCGAGCCCGGCGCCGGTGTGCAGGTACACGCGATCGGGCTCGCGCGTGAACTGCGGCGAGCCGTCCAACGGGCCGGACGCGACCACGCGTGCACGACCCTCGTCGAGCGTGATCTCGACCAGGTCGGCCTGGCGCAGGAAGCCGCCGGTGCGACCCGTCCACATCGGCTCCTGCAGGGTTTCGTGACGCTCCTGCGCGCTCGAACGCAGGGCCATGACGCTGCGCGCGCCAGGCACGAACGCGACGTCGGAATAGAAGTACGCGTCGTCGCGCGTCAGGCGGCGCGCGCGACCGCTGCGGACGTCGGCATTCCAGATTGCGCCGCCGTCGACGGTCCAGGTCACGTAGGCCAGCGAACGTCCGTCGCGCGACCAGGCCGGATGGAACTGCGGCGGGCCGCCGGCCACGAGTGGCCGCAGCGATGCTGGACCGGCGCCGTCGAGCGGCATCACATGGATGCGACCGAGCGCCGAGAACGCGAGTCGGCGGCCGTCGGGCGACTGGCGTGGCTCCTCGATCAGGCGCGCGCGCACGGGCCCCGTCTCCTGTCGCAGGTCCTGGCGCAACAGCGGCCCCAGTTCGAGGCCGACCTGCGCCTGAAACGCGATCGGCTGCGTCGCGCCGTCCGCAATCGCGACGCGTGCGAACCGCCCTTCACGCGTCAGCACGAGCGTGCGGCCGTCCGGCGTGAACGCGTAGCCCGGCAGCAGGTCGCGCGTGGGCACCGCTTCCTGCGCATCGCGCTGGATCGGGAACAGCAGCATCCGGTCCGTACCGGTCGCGAGGTCGCGCAGGCGCAGCCCGGTCTGCCCGTCCTGGCGCACCGCGTAGACAAGCGTCGCGCCGTCGGGCGAAAGCACCGGCCGCACCGCGCTGCCGACGTGCTTGACCACCGGGTCGGTGCGCCCCGTGCGCAGGTCGCGGCGCTCGATCGACCACAACGGCAGCGTGACGTCGTCTTCGAACACGGGGCCGCTGCGCACGGCGTAGTAGACGTAGCGACCGTCGGGCGAGGCTGTGACGCCGAGCGCGTTGGTGCCACGGGTCGACAATTCCTGTCGCTCGCCGGTCGCGAGGTCGTAACGCCACAGTTCGATCGCGTTGCGGTCCGCGCGGTAGAGCGAGACGTAGAGCGCGCGTCCGTCGGGCGCCCACTCGGGCGAGATCAACTCGTTCGGCCCGTCGTTGGCACTGATTTGCCGGGCCTGCGAGCCGTCGGGTCGCATGACCCAGAGGTTCTCCGCGCCGGAACGATCGCTCAGGAACGCGAGCCAGCCGCCGTCGGGCGACCACGCCGGTTGCGAGTCGAACGCGATGCCGCGCGTCAGTGCCGTCGCGCGACCGCCATCGATGTCGAGACGGTAGAGATCGCCGAGCAGGTCGAAGACGAGGTCGCGCCCGTTGGGCGCGACGTCGACCGACAGCC
Source organism: Steroidobacteraceae bacterium (assembly GCA_035554635.1). Lineage (GTDB taxonomy): Bacteria > Pseudomonadota > Gammaproteobacteria > Steroidobacterales > Steroidobacteraceae > RPQJ01. Next base: position 109,960 of record DATMIB010000004.1, read on the forward strand.
ACGTGCCTTCATCGGTCTCGAACGCGATGTTGCGCGTCGGCTGCAGCGGCAGGCCCGGGTCGGGATTGCCGTCGCCAGAGCCCGCCGCGCTCGACGTCGCCGCCAGCGTAGCCAGCGCCGCTGTCGCGGCACAGCCGAGCGCGCACGCGCCGACGCTCCGCACCCACCGTCGACGCGCTGCAGTCATGCCGCAAACCTCAGTGACGATAGGCGGGCGCAGCGCCGCCACGCAGCGCCGCGGGTGCGTAGCGGCGCGCGAGGTCGCGATGACGGGCA
>DATMIB010000005.1:0-18435 GCA_035554635.1 Steroidobacteraceae bacterium
GTCGACTGCGTCACACTTTGAGGCGTGGCCGGGCGTTCTCCCGCGCTATGTGAGAAGGCCAGCACGAGGCTGGCCTTCCTTCGCGATGCGACGGCGGGGAGCCTGTCACATCAGCGGCGCGACTTGCGCAGCTTCTGGATCGCCTGCAACTGCGCGGCGAGCGCCGAGAGTTCGGCCTCGACGTTGGCGATGTCCTGCTTCTCGGTGCGCGCGCGCAGGGCCTCCTCGGCCAGGCGCTTGGCTTCGAGCACCTTGGCCTCGTCGAGGTCCGCGGCGCGGATGGCGGTGTCGGAGAGGACGTTGATGTGGTCGGGCTGCACTTCGAGGAAGCCGCCCTGCACGTACACCATTTCCTCTTCGGCCTTGCCCGGCACCTTGATGCGCACGACGCCCGCGTGGATCTGCGTGATCAGCGGGGCGTGACGCGGGTAGATGCCGAGCTCGCCAGCGATGCCGGGCAGCACCACGAACTCGGCTTCACCCGAGTAGATGGCCTCTTCGGCGCTGACGACGTCGATGTGCATGGTCGCCATGAAGGCTCCTTACTGCAGGCTCTTCGCCTTCTCGACCGCTTCTTCGATCGCGCCGATCATGTAGAACGCCTGCTCGGGCAGGTGGTCGTACTCGCCGTTCACGATCGCCTTGAAGCCGCGGATGGTGTCCTTGAGCGGCACGTACTTGCCCGGGCTGCCGGTGAACACTTCCGCCACGTGGAAGGGCTGCGACAGGAAGCGCTGGATCTTGCGCGCGCGTGACACGGCCAGCTTGTCCTCGGGCGACAGCTCGTCCATGCCGAGGATCGCGATGATGTCGCGCAGTTCCTTGTAACGCTGCAGCACGGCCTGCACGGCGCGCGTCGTCTCGTAGTGCTCCTCGCCGATCACGTTCGGGTCGACCTGGCGCGACGTCGAGTCGAGCGGGTCCACGGCCGGGTAGATGCCGAGCGCGGCGATGTCGCGCGAAAGCACCAGCGTGGCGTCGAGGTGGCCGAAGGTCGTGGCCGGCGACGGGTCGGTCAGGTCGTCCGCGGGCACGTAGACGGCCTGGATCGACGTGATCGAGCCGGTCTTGGTGGACGTGATGCGCTCCTGCAGGCGGCCCATTTCCTCGGCGAGCGTCGGCTGGTAACCGACCGCCGACGGCATGCGGCCGAGCAGCGCGGACACTTCGGTGCCGGCGAGCGTGAAGCGGTAGATGTTGTCGACGAAGAACAGGATGTCGCGGCCTTCGTCGCGGAAGCGCTCGGCCATGGTCAGGCCCGTGAGCGCGACGCGCAGGCGGTTGCCCGGCGGCTCGTTCATCTGGCCGAACACCATCGCCACCTTCGACTGGCTCAGGTCTTCCTGCACGATGACCTTGGCGTCCGACATCTCGTGATAGAAGTCGTTGCCCTCGCGCGTGCGCTCACCGACGCCCGCGAACACCGACAGGCCCGAGTGTTCCTTCGCGATGTTGTTGATCAGCTCGAGCATGTTGACGGTCTTGCCGACGCCGGCGCCCCCGAACAGGCCGATCTTGCCGCCCTTGGCGAACGGGCAGATCAGGTCGATGACCTTGATGCCGGTCTCGAGCAGTTCGGTCGACGGCGACAGCTCGTCGAACTTCGGCGCCGACTGGTGGATCGCGCGCCTCTCGTCGCCGGCGACCGGGCCACGCTCGTCGATCGGGCGGCCGAGCACGTCCATGACGCGGCCGAGCACGCCCGGGCCGACCGGCACCGAGATCGGCGCGCCGGTGTTGATGACCTTCATGCCACGCTGCAGGCCGTCCGAGGAGCCCAGCGCGATCGTGCGCACGACACCGTCGCCGAGCTGCTGCTCGACTTCGAACGTGAGGCCCTTCTCGACCAGCGGGTTGTTGCTATCGGCGAGTACGAGCGCGTCGTAGACGTGGGGCATCGCCTCGCGCGGGAACTCGATGTCGATGACCGCGCCGATGGTCTGGACGATGGTGCCGGTTGCAGTGGTAGACATGGGAGGGCCCTGCAGAAAAAAGTGGCTAGTGATTAGTGACTAGTGGTCAGTAGGAGCGCTGCGCGCGGCTACACGGCCGCGGCGCCGCCGACGATCTCGGAGAGTTCCTTCGTGATCGCGGCCTGGCGGCTCTTGTTGTAGACGAGCTGCAGCTCACCAATGATGTTCTTGGCGTTGTCCGAGGCCGCCTTCATCGCGACCATGCGGGCGGACTGCTCGGAGGCGATGTTGTCGGCGGCAGCCTGGTACACGGCCGTCTCGAGGTAGCGCACGAGCAGCTGGTCGAGCACGGTCTTCGGATCGGGCTCGTAGAGGTAATCCCAGTTGCCGACGCCGACCTTCTCGTCCTTGACGACCTCGCCGCCCGGCAGCACCCATTCCTGCGGAATCGGGATCAGCGTGGCGTGCACCGGGTCCTGCTTCATCGTGTTGATGAAGCGGGTCGAGAAGACGTGCACCTCGTCCAGGCGCCCCTCGAGGTAGCCGTCGATCAGCATCTTGACCGGGCCGATCAGGCGCTCGAGCGACGGGTGGTCGCCGTAGTTGACGACCTGCGAGACGATCTTGCCGCCCATGCGGTTGACGAAGCCGAGGCCCTTGCCGCCGATCGTGCAGTACTCGACCTCGATGCCCTGCTCGGTCCACGCCTTGTGCTGGTTCAGCACGAGACGCAGCACGTTGGTGTTGAGGCCGCCACAGAGGCCCTTGTCGGTCGTGATGACGATGACGCCGACGCGCTTCACTTCGGCACGACGCGTCAGCAGCGGATGACGGTACTCGGCATTCGCGCGCGCCGCATGCATCGTGATGTTGAGGATGCGCTGCGCGTACGGACGGCCGTGGCGCATGCGTTCCTGCGCCTTCTTCATCTTCGAGGCTGCGACCATTTCCATCGCCTTCGTGATCTTGCGCGTGTTCTGCACGCTCTTGATCTTGAGGCGGATTTCCTTGGTTCCGGCCATGTTTCAGCTACCTGTGCGTCTGCGGTCGTCGGTCGAAGCGGCGAGGGCGGATCGGCTGCCCGATCAGTACGCGCCGTTCTTCTTGAAGTCCTCGATCGCGGCGACGAGGGCCTTCTCGTCGTCGGCGTTCAAGTCCTTCGTCGTCTCGATGCGGTCGAACAGGTCCTTGTACTTGCTCTTCACGTGCGAACGCAGCGCGGCTTCGAAGGCGAGGGCGCGCTTGACCTCGACGTCGTCGAAGTAGCCCTTGTTGACCGCGAACAGCGTGATCGCCTGCTCGGCGACCGAGGCCGGCGAGTACTGCGGCTGCTTCATGAGTTCGGTGACCATGCGGCCGCGGTCGAGCTGGCGACGCGTGGCGTCGTCGAGGTCGGACGCGAACTGCGCGAAGGCCGCGAGTTCCCGGTACTGCGCGAGCGCGAGACGGACGCCGCCGCCGAGCTTCTTGATGACCTTGGTCTGCGCCGCGCCGCCGACGCGCGACACCGAGATGCCCGCGTTGATGGCCGGGCGGATGCCGGCGTTGAACAGGTCGGTCTCGAGGAAGATCTGGCCGTCGGTGATCGAGATCACGTTGGTCGGCACGAACGCGGACACGTCACCGGCCTGCGTCTCGATGATCGGCAGCGCGGTGAGCGAGCCGGTCTTGCCCTTGACGGCACCCTTGGTGAACTTCTCGACGTACTCCTCGTTGACGCGCGCGGCGCGCTCGAGCAGACGGCTGTGCAGGTAGAACACGTCGCCCGGGTAGGCTTCGCGGCCCGGCGGACGGCGCAGCAGCAGCGACACCTGGCGGTAGGCCCAGGCCTGCTTGGTCAAGTCGTCATAAATGATCAGCGCGTCCTGGCCGCGGTCGCGGAAGTACTCGCCCATCGTGCAGCCCGAGTACGGCGCGATGTACTGCATCGCCGCCGATTCGGAGGCCGAGGCCGCGACGACGATGGTGTACGCCATCGCGCCCGTTTCCTCGAGCTTGCGCACGACGTTCGCGATCGTCGAGGCCTTCTGGCCGATCGCGACGTAGATGCAGATGAGGTCCTTGCCCTTCTGGTTGATGATCGTGTCGACCGCGACGGCGGTCTTGCCGGTCTGGCGGTCGCCGATGATCAGTTCGCGCTGGCCGCGGCCGATCGGCACCATCGCGTCGATCGACTTGAGGCCGGTCTGGACGGGCTGCGCGACGCTCTTGCGGTCGATGACGCCCGGCGCCACCTTTTCGATGACGTCGAATTCCTTGGACTCGACCGGGCCCTTGCCGTCGATCGGCTGGCCGAGCGAGTTGACGACGCGGCCGATCAGGGCCGGGCCGACCGGCACTTCGAGGATGCGCCCGGTGCACTTGACCGTGTCGCCTTCCGAGATGTGCTCGTACTCGCCGAGGATGACCGCGCCGACCGAGTCGCGCTCGAGGTTCAGCGCGAGGCCGTAGGTGTTCTTCGGGAACTCGAGCATTTCGCCCTGCATCACGTCCTGCAGGCCGTGGATGCGGCAGATGCCGTCCGTCACCGTCACGACGGTGCCGACGCTGCGCGCTTCGGTCGCGGCGCTGAAGTTCTGGATGCGGGCCTTGATCAGTTCGCTGATCTCAGAAGCCTTGATGGACATTTAGGCAATCCTCTGCGGGCCTGCCGCAACGTGCGGCGCCGGCCGGTGAATACTTGATCGTCGCTCAGCCAGTCGTCAGTTCGGTGCCGAGGCGTTCGAGCCGGTTGCGGACGGAGCCGTCGATGAGCGTGTCGCCCGAGCGCACCACCGCGCCGCCGATCAGCGAAGGATCGACAGTGCAATGCAACCGCACGTCGCGGCGCAGTCGTGTGCGCATGGCGGCAGCGATCCGCCCGCGTTGCGTCTCGTCGAGCTCGACGGCGGAGACGACCTCGACGTCGGCGACGTTCTGGTCCTCGGCCTTGAGCTCCTCGAAGCGCTCGGCGATCTCGGGCAGGTAGTCGAGACGGCCGTTCTCGGCGAGCAGGTCGAAGAACGCCTGGCCGTGCGCGTCGAGCGCGCCGCCGAGGATGCCCTTGACCAGCTCCGCGAGCTGTCGCGTCGTGACGCCCGGGCTGCGCTCGAATGCCTCGTACTCCTCGCTGAGCACGGTCAGTCGCGCGGTCCCGAGCCAGCCCGACCACTGGTCGAGCTTGCCCTGTTCCCGTGCGTAGGCGAACGCCGCCTTCGCATAGGGTCTCGCTACGGTGGCTCTTTCAGCCATGCCTCGTTACTCCGGTGTCGGGATCGGGATCGCCACGGCCGTCAGGCCTTGGCGCCCTCGATCTCGCGAGCCAGCTGCTCGATCAGGTCGGCGTGCGCCTTCGGGTCGATCTCGCGCTGCAACAGACGCGCTGCGCCGGCGACGGCCAGCGTGGCCACCTCCTTGCGCAGGTCGTCACGGGCGCGGGTCTTCTCCTGCTGCGCGTCCTGCCGCGACGCTTCGACGATGCGCTTGCCTTCGTCGACGGCCGTCGTGCGGGCTTCCTCGACGATCTCGACCTCGCGCTTGTGCGCCTGGTCGACGATCTTCTTGGCCTGCTCGCGGGCCGCCATGACGATGGTCTGTGCCTCGCCGTGTGCGCTCTGCAGCTCGGTCTGGCCGCGCTCGGCGGCCGCGAGACCTTCTGCGATCTTCTTCTGCCGGTCTTCCACCGCCTTCACGAGGGGCGGCCAGATGAAGCGCCAGGAGAACCAGATCAGGATGCCGAATACGATCGCCTGGCCCAGGAGGGTCGCGTTGATGTCCATTGCGACGTCCTCGCCTTAGCCTTGGTTAACCGAAACGGGCGAGCAGCGGGTTCGCGAACGCGAAGAACATCGCGAGCGCCACGCCGATCAGGAACGCCGCGTCGATCAGGCCGGCGAGCAGGAACATGCGGCCCTGCAGCGTCGGGATCAGTTCGGGCTGGCGCGCGGCCGACTCCAGGAACTTCGAGCCCATGATGCCGATGCCGATGCAGGCGCCGATGGCGCCGAGGCCGATGATCAGGCCGAGAGCGATCGCGGTGTAACCCTGGACCTGTGCGATGAGCGCGAGGTTTTCCATCTCAATCTCCAATCAGTGCGGTTGCAGTAAACGAAGCGAATAAAAAAGGGTTGCGACGATCCGTGTCGGCCGGTCAGTGGTGCTCGGTGGCCATCGCGCTGTAGACGACGGTCAGCACCATGAAGATGAACGCTTGCAGCGTGATGATCAGGATGTGGAAGATCGCCCAGGCGGCGCCCATGGCGAGCTGTCCGAAGAAGCCCACCGCGCTGCCGACGGTGAAGGTGAAGACGCTGGCGCCGAGCAGGGCGATCAGCATGAACACGAGCTCGCCCGCGTACATGTTGCCGAAGAGTCGCATGGCCAGCGAGACGGGCTTCGACAGCAGCTCGACGAGGTTCAGCAGGAAGTTCGGGATCCACAGCAGCGGGTTGCTGCCGAACGGGGCCGTGAACAGCTCGTGCACGTAGCCGCCGGCACCCTTGGCCTTGAAGCTGTAGAACAGCACGACCGCGAGCACGGTCAGCGACATCGCGAACGTCGTGTTCGCGTCGGCGGTCGGCACGGCGCGCCAGTAATGGATGCCGAACCAGCCCGCGACCACGCCCGGCAGGTCGAGCGGCAGCAGGTCCATCGCGTTCATGAGGAACACCCACACGAAGATAGTGAGGGCGAGCGGGGCCAGGAACGAGCGGTCGAGGTGAAAAACTTCCTTGACCGTGGTGTCGATGAACTCGACCACCATCTCGACGAACGCCTGCCACTTGCCGGGGACGCCGGCGGTGGCCTTGCGGGCCGCGGAGTAGAACAGCGCGAGCGTGACCAGCCCGAGCAGGACCGACATGAAGATCGTGTCGACGTGGAAGGACCAGAAGCCCTCGCCGACCTTGAGGTGCGTCAGGTGGTGGGTGATGTACTCGGTGCTGTTCGCAGGGCCAGCAGCGTGCTCAGCGGCGGACATTTCTGTTTCCCACTCCGACTCGAACGGGCTAACGCTTCGGTTGTGCCGACCCGCCGTTCCCCCGGGCCGCACCGATCCAGTAGCCGAAGAACGTCGCGAAGTACGCCGCGAGCAGCGGCACCGCTTCGACCTTCGACGATCCGAACGCCGTCACCAGCAACGCGACGGTGAACCCCACCTTGACCAGCCAGCCGGTGATGAAACCGATGGCCGCCCGCGCTGCCGAAACGCCCTCGCCATGCCGCAGCATCGCGAAGGCCATCAAAGTCGTCGCCCCTACGCCGATCGCACCGCCGAGCAGCGCGGACGCGCCGGCTCGAGTGCCGTCGATGGCGTAGCAGACCCCCGCGACGAGCGCCCCCAGCAGGACCTGACTCAGCACGACGATCAGCGCCTGGCGCCGACCTTTCTGCAGTTCAGGGTTGCTCAAGGCCTCACCCGTCTTCCGGGCAACAAAAAAGCCACTTCATGCCGGCGATCTTCCGGCCACGGGTGGCGTCTGGATCCGTTACCCGGGCCGGCTCACGCCGAGACGTGGCCCCGGAAAAGCGCGGCAGTATAGGTGTCTTCTTGCAGTGCTTCAAATCCGTTCAAACCACGGCGGAGGTGGCCGGCGGTCAGCGGATGACGGTTGGCTGGAATGGCGCGTTCACGCGTCTTCGATCACCTCTCCCACGCGCGATTCTGCACCTCTCCCGCCCGCGGTCCTGCACCTCTCCCGCCCGCGGGAGAGGTCGCCGCGCAGCGGCGGGTGAGGGCTCCTGGCGAGGTGTTGTGTTAGCAACTAATTCTTACTAACCACCATCCACTAGCCTCTAGTCACTATCCAGCACACGCCGATTATCAAGCTTCGCCTCACTGTATGTGCGCGAGGATCCCGTCCAGCTCGTCGAGGCTGTTGTAGTTGATGACGAGCTTGCCCTTGCCCGACGTCGCGTACTGCACCTGCACCTTGGCGCCGAGCCTGTCGGCGAGGTCCTGTTCGAGCTTGGCGATGTTCGGGTCACGACGTTCGGGCTCGCGCGTCTCCGTTTGCGTGCCGTGGGTGAGCATGCGCTTGACCAGCGCCTCGGTCTCGCGGACCGAGAGCCCCTTCTTCGCGACGAGGGCTGCCACCTCGGACTGCTGTCGCGCCTGGGTCAGGCCGAGCAGCGCGCGGGCGTGCCCCATCTCGAGCTGGCGCTGTTCGACCAGCGTCTTCACTTCGTCCGCCAGTTCGAGCAGGCGCAGCAGGTTCGAAACGGCCGCACGCGAGCGACCGACCGCGTCGGCGGCCTGCTGGTGCGTGACGTCGAACTCGCGGATCAGCCGGTCGAGTGCGCGGGCTTCCTCGAGCGGGTTCAGGTTCTCGCGCTGGATGTTCTCGATCAGCGACATCGCGACGGCCGCCTCGTCGGGCACCAGTCGCACAACGGCGGGGATCTCGTGCAGGCCCGCGATCTGCGCGGCGCGCCAGCGACGCTCGCCCGCGATGATCTCGTAGCGGAGCGGTTCGCCGCTTTTCTGCGCGGCGAGCGGCCGCACGACGATCGGCTGCACGACGCCCTGTGCACGGATCGAGTCGGCCAGCTCCTGCAGGCTCTCCGGCCGCATGTCGAGACGCGGCTGGTAGCGGCCTCGCTGCAGCAGGTCCACCGGCAGGCGGGTCAGCTCTTCGTCGCGCGGACCGACGGGCTTCGCTGGTTCGACCGGGGCCGCCGCACCGCCGGCGACGGCCGGCGTGGCCGCGGGCGGCGGTGCCGCAGCCGTCGTTGCGGCCGGTGTCACGGAGCCGAGCAGGGCCTCGAGGCCGCGGCCGAGGGAGGGTCGCTTGGTTGCCATAGCGGACTATTATGCCGCCCGCACCGCGACGCCGCAGGAGCCTCGACGCTGCGGCGCGTCGTGGAATACCGGCGCGGCGACGCGGACGGTTACGAGGCGGCGGCCTCGTCGTCGGATTCGGCGGCGACGACCGGCCCGGCCGCGAGCTCTTCCTCGCGACGGATCATTTCGCCGGCCAGGGCCAGGTAGGCAAGTGCGCCGCGCGAATCGCGGTCGTGGTAGAGCACTGCCTTGCCGAAGCTCGGCGCTTCCGCGAGCCGCACGTTGCGCGGGATCACGGTGCGGAACACCTTGTCGCCGAAGTGCATCAGCAACTGCCCCGAGACTTCGTTCGACAGGTTGTTGCGCGGGTCATACATCGTGCGCAGGATGCCTTCGAGTTCGAGTTCCGCATTCACGCTGCCGCGGATCTGCTCGATCGTGTTCATCAGTGCGGAGAGGCCTTCGAGCGCGTAGTACTCGCACTGCATCGGCACGAGCACGCTGTCGGCCGCGACGAGCGCGTTGAGCGTCAGCAGGTTCAGCGCCGGCGGGCAGTCCATGATCACGACGTCGTACTGGTCGCGGACCGGCTTCAGCGCGTTACGCAGCCGGACCTCGCGCCCGATCATCGACATCAGCTGCACCTCGGCGGCAACGAGGTCCTGGTTGCCGGGTACGAGCGTGAAGTTGCCCGGGTCCACGGGCACCATCGCGGCGGCGAGTTCGCAGTCGCCGAGCAGCACGTCGGTCATCGAATGCTGCAGCGTGCGCTTGTCGATGCCGCAGCCCATCGTCGCGTTGCCCTGCGGGTCGATGTCCAGCAGCAATACCTTGCGTTGCGTCGCGGCCAGCGAGGCGGCGAGGTTCACGGCAGTCGTGGTCTTCCCGACCCCGCCCTTCTGGTTGGCGACAGCGATGACGCGTTTCATGGAGCGGCAAGGATAACCTCTCCCGCTGCGGCGGGAGAGGCTACGCGGCAGGCGGGTGAGGGTTTTCCCTCACCCCAGTCCTTCCCGCAGACGCCTTCGATCCGTCCCGCAGCGCGGGAACGGCAGCGAGTCACACTTTTTCGTGCGAGTGGGCGAGTTCGACGACGTGCCGCGATTCGTCGAGCCCCGGCACCTGCAGCGGATGAACGGCCACGACCTTCCAGCCGTTGAGCTTCTTCGCCAGCTCGTCCTCGGGGAATCGCCCCTTCATGGCGAGCAGGCGGCCGCCGCCGGCCACGAGCGGCCCGGCGTTCCGGACCAGGTCCGCGATCGGCCCGACCGCGCGGGCGAGCACCGTGTCGAATCGAACGTCCGGCTTGTAGCCTTCAGCACGCGACTGGACGACCTCGACGTTGCCGAGCCCGAGCGTATCGCGCACGTGCTCGAGGAAGCGGCACTTCTTGCCGGTCGAATCGACCAGCGCGAACTGCACGTCCGGTCGCAGGATGGCGAGCGGAATACCGGGAAAGCCCGCGCCGCTGCCGATGTCGGCGACGCGCGTGCCACGCAGGTACGGCGCGACGGACAAGCTGTCGAGCAGGTGCTTGGTGACCTGCTGCGACCGTTCGCGGATGGCCGTCAGGTTCATGCGCTCGCCCCATTCGTCGACGAGGTCGAGATGGGCGACCAGCCTGGCGGCCTGTTCGGTGGAAAGCTCGAGGCCGAGTGCACGGGCCCCGTCGAGGAGTTCGGTCATCGCGCTAGGATACCTGCCAACGCCACCGCGAGCGCCACGACTGCATGTCACGCTGGCTCATTCGTCCGGAACGCAACACCGATGTCGATGCGATCGACGCCCTGATTGTCGATGCGTTCCTGCGCGCGCCGCACACCAGTCACACCGAGCAGCACATCGTGCGCGCGCTGCGGCATGCCAAGGCGCTCACGGTGTCGCTCGTCGGCGAGCACGCGGATGCGCGTTCCGCTGCGAGCGAGATCATCGGGCACGTCGCTGCCTCACCGGTGTCGGTGTCCGCGGCGACGGTCTCGCCCGGCCACGTCGACGGCTGGTTCGGGCTCGGGCCGCTCGCGGTGCGCCCCGACTGGCAGCGACGCGGCCTCGGTGCGGAGCTCACTTATGAGTGCCTGGCTGCGTTGCGTGCGCTCGGTGCGCGAGGCTGTGTCGTGCTCGGGGATCCCACGTACTACGGACGCTTCGGCTTTCGGGCGGAACCGCGGCTCGTGTTGCCGGGCGTGCCGCCGGAGTATTTCCAGACCCTGGCGTTCGACGGGTCCGTGCCCACGAGCACCGTCAGTTATCACGACGCGTTTGGTGCGGCGGGGTGAGTGCCGGCGGCGTGGTGGCCGCGGCGCACGCAGCCTTGGCGCTCAGTTGCGCACGAGCATCGCGACGAGGTCGTGCACGGGGAGTGCCTCGAGCCGGGCGCGATCGGCGAACAGTGCCTTGATCTTCTCGGCCTGCACTGCCGGGAAGTGCGCCACGACGCTCGTCTCGAACTTCGCACGCAGCAACGGCAGGCCTTCGGTGCGCCGCTGGCGATGACCGATCGGCACGTCGACCTGCACGCGCGGCGTCGCACCACCGTCGCGGAAGAACACCTGCACCGCGTTGCCGATGTGGCGACGGTCGGGCGCGAGGTAGTCCTGGCTGAACACGAGGTTTTCGCGCAATTCCATGCGCTCGCGCAGCCGGTCGATGCGCGGATCGGCCGCGACCGCGTCTTCGTAGTCGGTCGCGACGAGCCGCCCGAGGATCAGCGCTGTCGCGACGATGTATTGCAGGCAGTGGTCGCGGTCGGCCGGGTTCGCGAGCGGGCCGGTCTTGTCGAGTATGCGCACGCCGGCTTCGGTCGTCTCGATGACGATGCGCTCGACCTCGTCGAGCCTGGGCGCGACCTGCGCGTGTAACTGCAACGCCGCCTCGACCGCGGTCTGTGCGTGGAACTCGGCCGGGTACGAGATCTTGAACAGCACGTTCTCCATCACGTAGCTGCCGAATGGCTGCGTGACCACGAGCGGCCGGCCGCGCCAAAGCACGTCCTGGAACCCCCAGGTCGGTTCGGTGAGCGCCGACGGGTAGCCCATCTCGCCAGCCATCGCGAGCAGCGCAAGACGCACGCCGCGACTGGTCGCGTCCCCGGCCGCCCAGCTCTTGCGCGAGCCGGTGTTCGGGGCGTGGCGGTACGCACGCAATGCGCCGCCGTCGAGCCACGCATTCGACACGGCATTGACGATCTGGTCCTCCGTGCCGCCGAGCAGCGCCGTGGCGATCGCGGTCGAGGCGACGCGCACGAGGAGCACGTGGTCGAGCCCGACACGGTTGAAGGCATTCTCGAGCGCGAGCACGCCCTGGAGTTCGTGCGCCTTGATCATCGCGAGCAGCAGATCCCGCACGGTCGGCGGCGTGCGCGCCTCGGCGATCGCGCGACGCGAGAGGTAATCGGTGACCGCGAGCAGCGCCCCCAGGTTGTCGGACGGGTGGCCCCACTCGGCCGCGAGCCAGGTGTCGTTGAAATCGAGCCAGCGCACCAGCGTGCCGATGTCGAACGCGGCCTTCACCGGGTCGAGTTCGTACGAGGTGCCGGGCACGCGAGACCCGCGCGCCATCGTCGCGCCCGGCACGATCGGCCCGAGCAGCTTCGTGCAGGCCGGGAACTTGAGCGCCTGCAGCATGCAGGCGATCGAATCGACCAGGCAGTGGTACGCAGTCTCGCGTGCGAGCTCGCTCGGCGCACCGTAGGTGGCGGCGTAGCGCGCGATGTCGACGAGCAGCCTGTCGGGCGGCGGGCGGACGGCGGACTTGGTACCGGCAAAAGACATGGGGCGTGGAATGTCGCGGCGATGAGGGTTCGGCGCGTGAGTGTGCCGACGACGTCGTGCCCGAGGCAATCGGTACCGGGCCGGGAGGAGAAAGCAGCGGCGTTGTCTCGCGTATCGGGTGCTTCGGGCGGGCCAGGGAGCGCAGGGCCGGTGCGTGCGGCGCGTCGCTACGAGAGCGCAACGCACGTTGCCGTTAGAATCGTGCGTCCCCGATCACGGTGCAGTGTCCGCCTTGCCGAAGTCCTGTTCCACGACGCGTGCTCGACGCTGGCTCGCCCTCGCACTCCTCGGGGCGCTCGCCGTCTCCGGATGCACACCGTTCCAGCGCGCGGGCGACGTGGTCGTGCGCGAACAGTCGCGGTGGGTGCCGACGCACTGGGAAGAACTGCCGGGCTGGCGCGACGACGACCTGCATCACGCGTGGCCGGCGTTGCTCCGCAGCTGCGAGCGGCCCGCGACGGCATGGGTCGACGCCTGTGCGAAGGCACGACGCGCCGGGCCGCGCACTGACGCACAGGCACGTGAATGGCTGGTGAAGCACCTGCAGCCGTATCGCGTCGAGTCGTTGCAGGGCTCCCGCGAAGGCCTGATCACCGGCTATTACGAACCTTCGTTCGACGCGCGACGGCAGCCCGACGGCAAGTACCGTGTCGCGCTCCATGGCGTGCCCGCGGACCTGGCGACGCGCAAGCCCTATTGGTCCCGGCGTGAGATCGACGACAAGGCGGCGGCGCAGAAGTCCTTGCGCGGACGTGAGATCGCCTATCTCGCCGATCCGCTCGACGCGCTCGTGCTGCACATCCAGGGCTCCGGGCGTCTTCGCATCACGGAGCCCGACGGTCGCGAGCGTCTCGTGCGGCTGGCGTACGCCGGCACCAATGGGCATGCGTACCAGTCTGTCGGGCGCTGGCTGATCGACCAGGGCGAACTGCCGGCGGGGCAGGCGTCGTGGCCCGCGATTCGCGAGTGGGCGCGCAAGCATCCGCGCCGCGTGCAGGACCTGCTCTGGTCGAACCCGCGTTACGTGTTCTTCCGCGAGGAAGCAATGCCGGACCCGTCGTCCGGGCCGCGGGGCGCGCAGGGCGTACCGTTGACGCCGGGTCGCTCGATCGCTGTCGACCCGCGCAGCCTGCCGTACGGCACGCCGACGTGGATCGCGACGACCGCACCGCTGTCGAAGAAGCCGCTGCGCCGGCTCGTGCTGGCGCAGGACACCGGCAGTGCGATCGTCGGCGCCGTGCGCGCCGACTACTTCTGGGGCTGGGACGGCGACGCGGCCGAGCAGGCCGGACGCATGAAGCAACCGCTGCAGGTGTGGGCGCTGTGGCCGCGCGACCAGCCGGTCAAGACGAAGCCGGCGCGGCGCGGGCGCTAGAACACGAGGCCGTGACTGCCGGCGACGGCGCCGAGCACCGTCACGAGGCTGATCGTCAGCAGCAACCAGTGCAGTCGCTCGATGCGACGGAACGTCTGCTCCGGTGCGCGCCGCGCGGAGTCGAGAAACCAGCGGTGCAGGAACAGCGGCTCGGCGACGAACAGCATCAGCGTGAACACCGCCCAGACAGCGACCATCGCGTGCATCCACCACCACGACGCGCTCGCGAAGCGGAACCGGAGCTCCCAGCGTTCGACCAGGTAGAAGCCCGACGCACCGACGAGCAGCGTGGTGACCCGTGCTTGCCAGGCGAACCGGCCCTCGATGGTCTCGAAGAACTGCACGCGTTCCTCGGCGCTCTTGAGCCGGCGCACGGAAGGCAGCAGCACGGTCGTCACGAACGCCACGCCGCCGATCCAGAGCACGACGCCGAAAACGTGCAACGCGCGGGCGACGATGGCCGGGTCGATCATGCGTCGGAGCGTAGCAGCCCGCAGCGTCCGGCGACCGATGCCGTGCGTGGTAAAGATCGATGGCGCGGCTCAGAACGCGTCGGCCGGCACGCGCACCCAGCCCTCCATGAGCACGCGGGCGCTGCGGCTCATGATGGCTTTCGTGACCGTCCATTGGCCGTCGACCTGTTTCGCCTCGGCGCCGACGCGCAACGTGCCGGAAGGATGGCCAAAGCGCACGGCGTTGCGTTCGCCGCCGCCGGCGGCGAGGTTGACGAGCGTGCCCGGAATCGCGGCGGCGGTGCCGATCGCGACGGCCGCGGTGCCCATCATCGCGTGGTGCAGCTTGCCCATCGAGAGCGCCCGCACGAGCAGGTCGACGTCGCTCGCGGCGATTTGCTTTCCGCTCGAGGCGACGTAGTCCCGCGGCGGAGCGACGAACGCGATCTTCGGCGTGTGCTGACGCTTGGCCGCTTCTTCGGGTGACTGGATCAGTCCCATGCGCAGGGCGCCGGCCACGCGGATCTTTTCGAAGCGTGCGAGTTGCTGCGGGTCGCCGTTGATGGCCTCGCGCAGCTCGGTGCCCGTGTAGCCGATGTCCGCCGCGTTCACGAACACGGTCGGGATGCCGGCGCTGATCATCGTGGCCTTGAACGTGCCGACGCCCGGCACGTCGAGGTCGTCGACCAGGTGGCCGGTGGGGAACATCGAACCGCCGCCTTCGCCGTCGTCCGAGGGGTCGACGAACTCGAGCACGATTTCCGCCGCCGGGAATGTGACGCCGTCTAGTTCGAACTCGCCAGTCTCCTGCACGGCGCCGTCCGCGATCGGCACGTGCGCGACGATGGTCTTGCCAATGTTCGCCTGCCAGATGCGGACGACGCAGGTGCCGTTGCGGGGGACGCGCGACGGATCGACGAAGCCCGCGTGGATCGCAAACGCACCGGCCGCGGTCGACAGGTTGCCGCAGTTGCCGCTCCAGTCGACGAAGGGCTTGTCGATCGACACCTGGCCGTAGAGGTAGTCGACGTCGTGGTCTGGGCGCGTGCTCTTCGCGAGGATCACGCACTTGCTGGTGCTCGAGGTGGCACCGCCCATGCCGTCGATGTGCGCGGCGTAGGGGTCGGGGCTGCCGATCACGCGCAGGAACAGCCGGTCGCGCGCCTCGCCCGGCACCTGTGCGCGCTCAGGCAGGTCCTGCAGGCGGAAGAAGACGCCCTTGCTCGTGCCGCCGCGCATGTACGTCGCGGGAATCCTGGTCTGCACGGGGACACTCTCCTATTTTGGTAATTGGGGACACTCTCCATTTTTCGCGGCTGGAGGGTGCCGCCGGAATTCGGGCGTTTCAGTGCGTCATCGCCGGGCGTGGACTACCCGGTTGGAAATAGGAGAGTGTCCCCATTTTGGGAAATTGGAGAGTGTCCCCTATTTTGCGAGGAAGTCTTTGGCGAAGCGCTGCAGCACGCCGCCCGCCTCGTAGATCGAGACTTCCTCGGCCGTGTCGAGCCGGCACGTGACCGGCACTTCGACGCGCTCGCCGTCGCGACGGTGAATCACCAGCGTCAGCAGCGCACGCGGCCGTCGCTCGCCGACCACGTCGTACGTCTCGGTGCCGTCGATGCCGAGCGTGAGACGCGTCGTGCCCGGCTTGAACTCGAGCGGCAGCACGCCCATGCCGATCAGGTTGGTGCGGTGGATGCGCTCGAACCCCTCGGCGACGATCGCCTCGACGCCCGCGAGCCGCACACCCTTCGCAGCCCAGTCGCGCGACGAGCCCTGGCCATAGTCGGCGCCCGCAACGATGATCAGCGGCTGCTTGCGCTCCATGTAGGTCTCGATCGCCTCCCACATGCGCACGACCGTGCCATCGGGCTCGATGCGTGCCAGCGATCCCTTCTTGATCTTGCCGTCGACCACGGCCATTTCATTGAGCAGCGTCGGGTTCGCAAACGTCGCGCGCTGTGCCGTGAGGTGGTCGCCACGGTGCGTCGCATACGAGTTGAAGTCCTCCTCCGGCAATCCCATCCGGGCGAGGTACTCACCGGCGGCACTGTCGCGCAGGATCGCGTTCGACGGCGACAGGTGGTCGGTCGTGATGTTGTCGCCGAGCACCGCGAGCGGCCGCAAGCCCGTGAGCGTGCGCTCGCCGGCAAGCGCACCTTCCCAATAGGGGGGCCGACGGATGTAGGTGCTCTGCGGCCGCCAGTCGTACAGCGGGCTGATGCGCTCGCCCGTCGCGACACGCGCCCGGAACATCGGTTCGTACACGTGGCGGAATTGTTCGGGCTTGACGCTCTTTGCGATTACGGCATCGATCTCGGCGTCGCTCGGCCACAGGTCTTTCAGCGTGACCGGCTGCCCGGAGGCATCGACGCCCAGCACGTCTTTTTCGATGTCGAAGCGGATCGTGCCGGCGATCGCGTACGCGACCACCAGCGGCGGCGAGGCGAGGAACGCCTGCTTCGCGTACGGATGGATGCGACCGTCGAAATTGCGATTCCCCGAGAGCACCGCGGTCGCATAGAGATCGCGCTCGATGATCTCCTGCTGGATGGCAGGATCCAGCGCGCCCGACATGCCATTGCAGGTCGTGCAGGCAAACGCGACGATGCCGAAGCCGAGCTGCTCGAGTTCCGGCAGCAGCCCCGCCTCCTCGAGATAGAGCTGCACGGCTTTCGAGCCCGGCGCGAGCGAGGTCTTCACCCAGGGTTTGCGCTGCAACCCGCGCGCGTTGGCATTACGCGCGAGCAGCCCGGCCGCGATCACGTTGCGCGGGTTGCTGGTGTTGGTGCAGCTCGTGATCGCCGCGATGATCACGGCACCGTCCGGCATCGTGCCCGTGCCGGCGGCCGGCATGGTCCAGTCCGTCGCGATGCCACGCTCGGCGAGCGCGCTGGTCGGCAACCGCTTGTGCGGGTTCGACGGTCCCGCCATGTTGCGCACGACCGTCGACAGGTCGAAGCTCAATACGCGCTCGTACTGCGCCGTCGCGAGCGTATCGCCCCACAGCCCGGCTTCCTTCGCATAGGTCTCGACCAGCTTGACCTGCGCATCGTCGCGTCCGGTCAGCCGCAGGTAATCGAGCGTCTGCGCGTCGATGAAGAACATCGCTGCCGTGGCGCCGTACTCGGGCGCCATGTTCGAGATCGTCGCGCGGTCACCGAGCGTGAGGCTCGCCGCCCCGGGGCCACGGAACTCGAGGTAGGCGCCCACGACCTTTTCCTTGCGCAGGAACTCGGTCAACGCGAGCACGACGTCGGTCGCGGTGATGCCAGGCGCGGGCTTGCCCGTCAATTCGACGCCGACGATGTCGGGCAGGCGCATCCACGAGGCGCGGCCGAGCATGACGTTCTCGGCCTCGAGCCCGCCGACGCCGACCGCGATCACGCCGAGCGCGTCGACGTGCGGCGTGTGGCTGTCGGTGCCGACGAGCGTGTCGGGGAACGCGACGCCATTCTGTGCATGGACGACCGGCGACATCCGCTCCAGGTTGATCTGGTGCATGATGCCGTTGCCGGCCGGGATCACGTCGACGTTCGCAAACGCGTTCCTGGTCCACTCGATGAAGTGGAAGCGGTCCTCGTTGCGCCGCTCCTCGATCGCGCGGTTTTTCGCGAACGCGTCCTTGTCGTAGCCGCCGTGCTCGACCGCAAGCGAGTGGTCGACGATCAGCTGCACCGGAACGACCGGGTTCACCTCCGCCGGATCGCCGCCTTGCGCCGCGATTGCATCGCGCAGGCCCGCGAGGTCCACGAGCGCTGTCTGCCCGAGAATGTCGTGACAAACGACGCGCGCCGGGAACCACGGGAAGTCGATGTCGCGTTTGCGCGCGATCAACTGGTCGAGGTAGACGTCGACCTTGTCCGGCTCAGCGCGACGCACGATGTTCTCGGCGTGCACGCGCGCGGTGTACGGCAGCGTAGCCCAAGCGCCCGGCTGCAACGCCTCGACGGCGGCGCGTGCGTCGAAATAGTCGAGCGTCGTGCCGGCCAGCGGCTTGCGGTGACGTGAGTTCATGATGATGCGGTAGGCGTAAGCGGTTCAGGTATTCGGTCGGCGAGTGAGCGTCGTGGACCGAAAGCGGAGAGAAAGAGTCCTCACCCGGCACTGCGTGCCGACCTCTCCCGCGAGCGGGAGAGGTGGTCCCCCGAGAGGTGGGATCAGC
>DATMIB010000006.1:0-3494 GCA_035554635.1 Steroidobacteraceae bacterium
GATGCCGGCGAACGCCGGCGCTTCCGGCAATGCGACGATCAGTGCGCCGGGCCCGCCGGCATCGTCGAGCTGCGCGGTTGTCGCGCCGGCCGTGGCCACGATCATGTCGCCGGTTCCAGGGCTGGTCGCGGGCGGGAACAATGCGAGGTACAGCAGTGCGGCGCACACCGGCTGCGCCAGCACCAGCAGCGCGATGCGCCAGCCGTGCGAACGCTGCGCCGGTTGCGCGCGCCATTGCCGATACACGATGCGCGCGATCGCAATCAGCGCCGCGAGCGCGAGCAGCACCGCCATCGGTGTTGCCAGCGAGACCTCGGATCCGCCGACGGTCAGCGTGTTCATCGCGTGCCGGCCTCCGGTCGTGCCTCGACCTCGCGCAGGCCGGTCACCCCGCCGAGCCCGCGAGGCCCGGGGAGCTCGCGCTCATCTCCCAGCGCGTCGAGATAGCGGCGCCCGGCGTCACCGCCGTCGTCGCGACGTTCGACCGCTGTCGCTGGTCGCGGCAGCAACGGCCACAGCAACGCCCGCAACTCGCGGCGGCAGTCCGCGCACTCAGGGTCGGCACGCAGCGATTCCATGACGGCCGCGAAGGCCAGCGGGTCTGCGAGTCGGGCAGAGTGCTCGCGGAGCCAGCCTTCGACCGCGGCGACGTCGAGCGGCGCGGCCTGCGGCGAAGGTGCCTCACCGAGTGCACGCCACAGGTCCGCGAGCGCCGGGTCGGGTGTCGTCGCCGCGACCAGCACGTCGTCGCGTCGCGCGAGGCCTGCGCGTTCACCCGTGAGCCTGCGGCTTTCGTCGATCGGTGGCAGTTCGGTGCCGACCCGCGCAAGGTAGATCCGGCTCGCCTGCTGCACCTGCTTGATGAACTTCAGTGCCTCGTGGGCGTAAGGCAGCGCGCGGTCCGGCCGTCCCTGTCGCAGGTGCAACTCCGATTGCCACATCTGGTCGAGCGCGGCCTTCAAGGTCGCGCGCGTCTCCGGGTCGAGCAACGTCGCGGCTTCGGCAATGTCGTGCGTGTGGCCGTACTCCTCGAGCACTGCGCCTGCTTCGCCGAAGGTCGCGGCGCGCGTCGGGGGATGCTCGTGGTCGTGCGCGGAACCTCCCGCGGCATTCGCTTCGGCATGCTCATCGGCCTGACCCGCGGTGTCGTGTGCGTGCTCGTCTGCCGCGTCGCTGGTCGGCGGCGGTCGTGGTGAGCCCTCGGCTTCCTCGCCGAGGAACTGGCCGTAACGCAGGCGAAGCAACCGCTGGTCGACGCCGATCGCGTCGCTGCGCGCGAGGTAGCGCGTGGCGTCGAGCTTGCGCTTCTCCTTCAGCAACCCCTCGGCGTCGATGATGATCTGGCGCTGGCTCCGGAAGTAGGCCGGCAGCGCCTTCTTGACCAGGCCCTCGAGCGCCGCGGTCTCGTCGCCAGTGTCGGGCGGCCAGCGCAGGATCAGGCTCGGGCTTGCGGCTTCCTGCGGCGTCGGCGCACGGTTGTCCGCGACACGCAACTGCACGATGAGGTCGTCGCCGACGGCCAGCTTGAGCGACGCCAGGTCGAGTTGCCGGACGTAGCGCTTGAGCGTTGCGGTGCCGCTGCCGTGCACCTGCTCGGTCAGCTCGCGGAACGTGACGTTCTCGCCGCTGCCCTGCGCCAGCGTGATGCGCAGGTGCGCCCCGGTGGCGACGCCGTAGTCGTCGCTGGCTTCGAACTGCAGGGCCCAGGCGCGCTGGTTTGGCTGCACGAGGCTCAGGCTGCGTTCGGGCACGACGACGCGCAGCAGCGGTGGGCGGTCGACGATCGCGTCGAGCCGGTGCAACTTTGCCGGCTGCAGCGGGGGCGCGTCGTGCAGCACGATGCGATAGAGCGCCGAGCGCGCCAGCGTGTCCGTCGCCGTCCAATCCTCGCTGTCGCCGTTGCGTGCCAGCGCGACTCGCCGGCCATCGTGATAGACGAGCTCGACCGCGCTCGGTTGGGGCTCGAAGCGCAGCGTCCATTGCAGTTGCGTGCCCTGCGGCGCCTTGGCGTCGAGCGCGTCGGAGTCGCGTGCGGGCAGGCGCGTGTACGCCGGCGGCGCGATGCGTAACCGTTGCTGCACGAGGCGCGTCTGCATCGGGGCGTCGGCCGAAGCGGTGGTGGACGGCAGGGCCTTGCTCGCGGTCGCGGGGGACTGTGCGGGCCACAGCGCGACGGCCGCGATCGTCAGTGCCGCCACGGCCATCCCGAACCCGATCTCGCGCGACGACCAACCCGGTCGCAGGTCCGGCATGGCGGATGATTCGATGCGTTGCTGCAGGCGCGCCAGTTGCAGACGCTCGAGCGACGTCAGCGAGTCGGCCGACGCAAACAGCAGGTCCGCGCTGTCGTCCATGTCGGGACGCTGCGCATCGAGCTCGCGCACGAGCCAACGCGTGTCGAGCGAGCGTGTGCGGTGCCACGCGAGGCCAAGCGTGGCGACGACGCCGAGCACGAGCGTCGTTGCCGCCGTGGCCTCACCGCCAACGCGCCACGCGACCGCTGCGGCCGCCACGAGCCACGGCAGGCACGTCAGGGTGACGTCGAGACCGCGACGTACTCGTGCGCCGCGCAACGTCTCGTGAAGGATCCCGGCCGCGGTCATGGCGACGCTCCGCGTCTCGCGCCGCTGGCGAGCCAGCGCTCGACCAGGAACGCCAGCGCGATCAGCAGGACCAGCCACGATTGCAGGTCACGCGGCGCGACCGCGAACGTGACGCCGCCCGTGGTGGGTTCGAGATCGACGGCGGTCACGCGCGCTGGCTCGTGCGAGGCAACAACCAGCGAGCGCTGCAGCTGCCGTGGGAAATCCGGCTCGAGCAACTGCGGCATTTCGTGCGGCATCAAGGTCCGTGTGAAGCGCAGCAGACGGCCGCGACCGTAGGCAGCGCCCTCGACGAGAACCGTGCCCGTGTCGTCGCGCCACAGCGGGGCCATCCCGCGCGCACCGTCGGGCGCCTCGACATCGACGCCGAGCGTCGCTGCGTCGTTTGCGGGCGTTGCTGCGTGATGCTCGAGCGTCGTCGCCACGTCGACCAGCACGGTGCCGCCGTCGCGGACCCAGTCCCTGACCGCTTGCGGGAGCGGCCCCGGTACGAGCCAGGCGAGGTGTCGCGACCTGGGGTCGAACGGCTGCGAGGCCGGCGCGACGTCGGGTGTGTATCCCGCCGTGGTCGTCGCACGCCAGGCGAGATCGGCAGCGCGCAGGAAGCGGACCGACGGCTCGCGTTCCGGCGCATAACGGATGCTCAATGACGGAATCGGTCTGGACGGCGCCCCCGTCGCGGCGGGCATCGTGCCTGGCAACACTCGCCACTCGACACGTCGCGACAGGGTCGGCCGCTCTGCATCGACGCCTTCGAGCCGCTCCGGCACCAGCACCGTCAGCGGGGCTTCCTGAGGCAGGCTCGCGTCGAGTTCGCGCAGCAGGCTCGTGACCGACGCGGACGATGCGAACGCAGCCGAACGTGTCGACGCGGTTGGCGCGGCGGACTCA
>DATMIB010000007.1:0-13063 GCA_035554635.1 Steroidobacteraceae bacterium
GAAACGCTCAGTTGCGTGCAAACGGATCCGAAAACCGGGGGTCGGTCAGGAACGACTCGTCGGTGAGGGTATTCAGGAACGCCTCGAGCGCGTCCTTGTCCTGCTCACTGAGGTTGAGGTTAACGGGGTTCCCCATGAACAGGCCACGCATGCGCGGATCGATGGTCGGCTTGTCGATCACGCCGCTGCTGTAGTGCTCGATCACGTCGCGCAGCGTCGCGAATCGTCCGTCGCGCATGTAAGGAGCCGTTGCAGCGACGTTGCGCAGTGACGCCGTTCGGAACACGACCAAGGGTGCACTCGGGTTCGCCGGCGCCGGATCCAGGCCGTTGTCGCCGGGAGAGTCCATCGTCTGCGCGCCTTGTGCGTGGCAACGAAAGCAGTTGCCGCGACCGTTGAAGATCTCAGCACCACGGAGTTCCAGCGAGGTAAGGACCTCTTCCGGCACCGGCACTCCTGCCTCGTCCATGGGGTGGTACGCACGGTCGAATTTCGAGTTGAAGGCGATCAGGGAACGCAGGAACTGCGCCAGCGCGTGCGCGATGCGTTCCTCGGTCACTTCTGGCGTGCCGAACGCCGCTTCGAACAACGGCGGATAGAAGTCGACCGCCTGCAATTTCGGCACGAGCAGCTTCATCGAGTTGCCGAGCTCGGTCCTGTCCTCGATCGGGATCGGCACGAGCCGTTCCAGGCTGAACACACGTTGATCAGTGAAATACATGCCATCGAAGTTGTAGCGAACGTCGGTGAGCCCCATGACGTTGCGGCGCGTGAGTTCGCCCTGGGGTCCCGCGGAGAAAGGCTCGGGGCTGGCGAAGCCGTGCGCCTGCTGGTGACAGGTGCCGCACGAGCCCAGGTTGTGGATCGAGAGACGCCGGTCGTAGAACAGCACTCGCCCAAGTGCGGCACCTGCGTTGGTCGTCGGGTTGTACGAAGGCGTCGTGTCCCACAGCGTGGCGAAGTGCTGTCTCGACTGCCGCGCGACGAACGGTAGTGGCAAGTCTTCATCGGCGTAGACATAGGCGATCGCCGGTAGGGCGGGACGCCGCGATTCGACGGCGGGCGCGGCAATCGCAAACTCGTCTGTGGCAATACCATCGAAGCCGTCGTCCGCAAAGACCCGGACGAACGCCGCGCCGTAGTCGTCCAAGGTGCCTGAGATGCGGCTCCCCTCGGATCGTAACCCCAGTGTGCGTGGCAGGAACTCGATGCGATAAGTCAGCGGATCGCCGTCGGGATCGGTGAAGACCGCGCCACCCCCGGCAGCGTCGACATCAACCGTTGCTCCCAAGGCGAGGACCTGGTCTTCGTTCGGGCGTACCAGAACGGGCGGCCTGTTCTCGTTCACCGTCAGCCAGAAGCGGAAGTCGGCCAGGCCCCCGCGGCCATCCTCGACGCGGACGACGATGTCGTAAATGTTCCGGTTGTCGGCAACGCCCACGAGATGCGTTCCCGAGACGCGCATGCCGTTGAACGACGATGGGTCGGCCGAACCCAGGAACCAGACGCGATACGTCAGCGTGTCGCCATCGGGGTCGTGGAATGCCCGCCCGCCGAAAGTGACGTCGATGTCGAGGTCGAAACCGGACTTGACGGTGGCTCCTTCAAAGCCGTCATGTCGTCTCGGATTCTGGTTCGATATCGGCGGCGGGCTCGCGCCCCCGCCACCGCTGCCGCCGCCCGTGCCGGCGTCGGTCGCGGAGCCGCCCGCTCCACCGCACGCGCCACACAGGAGAGCGACGCAGCAAACTAACGCCACCTTGAGCCGTGCTGCGACCGGAACTGTGCAACTGCCTTCCATGGTGCGCCTCGGTAGGCGTCGTGCGTGGTCCGCTTGGACCAAGTCTGCCTGAAAGCCAAGCGCACACTCAAGAGCACCGGAAGGTGCGGTCGGGACATCGTCAAATGATACGTTTTGCCGCCATTCCCACTCGCGTCGAAGCCTCTCCTGCTAAAGCGAGAAGGCCCCGGCGGGTGCCGGGGCCTTCCTGCGACCAGTGGAGATCCAGCTCAGCTCAGTTCAGCCACGCCGGCCGCGCCTGGTCCGGTTTGCTGTAATCGCAGACGCCGCTCGGGAAGATCTGCTTCAGCGTCGCGACGTCCTGCGCGGTCGGCGACCACGGCGCGTACGTGCCGTCCATCACGGCCTGTTCGACCGGCTTGAGCGCGCACTTGTAGATGCCGCCCTCGATCGGCGCACCGGCGACGATGCGCGAGGTCGAGTACAGCGGGAACTTCTGCGTGCACGGGCCTGCGGGCTTGTCGTCGATGATGCCGTCCCAGGCATCGGCGCCCGCGTAGATCAGCTTGCCCTGTACGTCGAAGCAACTGTCGACCGCACGCGCCGGGCGATTGCCAGCGATGCCGGCCTTCGGGTTGGCTGCGATGTTGCGCATCCATTCGTCCATGACCGCGAGCGCCTCCATCGACTGGCTCGCCTTCGGCGTGCCCGGCACCGTGTCGGTGAACCAGATCACGAGCAGGTCGCTGTTGCCGGTGCGGTCGATCACGCGCTGACGCACGGCGAAGCTCTGGTGCACGTTGTGCATGTCGAGCTCGCGTTCCATGTACTGGCGGTGGTCGATCGTCGGCCGGTTGAGCTCGCCGTGGAACACCATGCCGCGGTCGTACACGGCACGCATCGCGCTGAACACGCCCACGGTGCGCGGCGCCGGCACGTTCGGGCCCGCGGCGGTCAGCATGTTCTTGCGGCTCCAGGGATCGAAGTAGCCCGGGATGGTCAGTGCCTTGTTGATCTCGGCCTGGTTCGTGCCGAAGAACGGGAACGTCTCCTGCACCATGTCGCTCGGGTGCTTCCAGCCGCCGATGCTCCAGTTGACGTTCAGGAACTCCGTCGGCGTGATCTTGCCGTCCTTGAGCGACTTGAGGCCGTACTGCACGCCGACGTTGTCCCAGGTCGGCAGCGCGGCGCCGGTGTTGTCGACGCCGTAGATGTTGCGCAGGTCGTCGTAGTGGGTCCAGCGGATCGCGGCGATGTCGGATTGCGGCACCCAGTTCTGCTGGTTCGCCGCCTGGCCGAACAGCGGGTTCATCGCGAGCGGCGTCAGGCCGCGCCAGGCCGGGATGCATTCGCTCGAGCCCTTTGCGGTGCTGTAGCCGAGCGCCTGCTTGAGCGGTGCGAGCGCGTCGTTGACCTTGGCGTTGTTGCCGACGTCGTCCTGCTCGGCGTTCATGCCGACCAGCAGCGTGCGGTTCTTGGTCGTGCGCCACTTCGCATTCGCCTTGTCCGTGGCGTCCATGTAGTACTCGAGCAGCTCGCAGTCGCCGACGTGGATCGTCTGCGTGACCATGTCGGGGTACGACTGCACCGGCAGCAGCGCGTCGAGGATGCCCGGCTGGTTCTGGCCGAGGATGTACTGCTGGATCGCGCCACCCGAGCCGCCGAGGCCGACCGTGTACGACGGCACGCCGTAGCGTTCGACGAAACGCTCCTTGGTCATCATCGCGGTCTCGCCGGCGAGCTCGAGGTTGTAGTGCGTGCCGGTGTTGTTGCCGCTCGAGTGCACGATCGCGATGCCCTGCTTGAGCACGTCGAGGTTCATCGAGCCGCCGTGCACGGTGCCCTGCGAGTGGCCGATCGCGACGCCGCCCTGGAACCAGTAGAGGAGCTTGCGGTTCCACAGGCTCGTGTCGCTCTGCGACGCGTTGTCGGCGCCGGGCGCCGGCGACAGCATCGCGATGCTGTAGAGGAAGCGGTTGATCGAGCCGATCTCGCGCCGCACGACGAAGTCGACCGTGCGACCGTCGGGCAGCGTGACGGTGCCCATGTCCGCGGGGCGCGCACCGCCAGCGGGGTAGGGCTTCAAGCCGCCGGTGTTACTGACGTACGAATACGTCACGAACGTGTCGATCGAGCAGTCACGGCTGTAGCCGATCGTGGCGCCCGACGTGTCGGTCACCTTGTAGCCCGGGGGCGAGGCCGAATCGACCAGCGGCTGGCGCCCGACGGCGCCCTGGATCGTCGTGCAGACGAACGGCTGCTGCTGCGGGCCGGAGAACATCGGCCCGGTGATCGGATAGTTGGTGAGCTTGATCGTGTCGCGGTGCGACTGGCCTTTGACGTACACCTCGAGCGTGTTGTCGCCGACCTGCAGGCCGCGGATCACGGTCTCGACGGCGTGCGAGCCGGACTTCTGCAACGCCACGTCGAGCTTGCTGCCGTTGAGGTAGAGCTCGAGCTTGTTGTGCAGGCCCGGGGCGGCCTGGATGCCGATGCGGGCGTCGCCGCCCGAGACGTAATTGGCGGGGCTCGAAAGCACCGACAGCTCGACGGTTTTGCCCTCGTTCGCTTCGGCGGTGACGGGTACGGCCAACGCGGCCGCCATGACGGCGCCCGACAAAGCGGCGGCCGCGGAAAACAGATTCCTACTGCGCATGATTCCCCTCGCTGGTTTTCTGGGTCGGCGTTGTTGTTGTTCGAGTCCGGTCCGAAGGCCGGATGTGCCGAACCATACGACGGCGAGACGCGCGAGACAAACCCAACGGCACCCGCGTAGGGCGCGGCCTACAAATGCAGGTTTTTGCTGCGGTGCACGATCAAACCGCGACCGCACGCCCGCGCGCGGGCCGCTCAGTCGAGGTCGAAGTCGAGCGATTCGCCGTCGTCGAGGGTCACGTTGCGGATGCGCTGGAACTGCAGGTCGTCGTCGGCGTCGAGCACGTCTTCGTCGCCGCGACAGGTCGCGGCAAGCGTGTACGTGCCCGGCGGCAGTACGCGCACGCGGTACAGCGGGTCGGTAGTCCCGGTGCCCGTCGTGACGAGCGTCGTCGCGTACGGCTCGACGCCCGCGCCGTCGAGGTCGTCGGGCACGATGTCTTGCCCGGCGAAGACGTACACCGCGCCGCCTTCGGCCAGTGTCGTGCCGCTCGGGCAGTCGATGTCGACGGTGCCGCCCACGTCCGCGGCATCCTCGCTGCGGACGGCGCGCAGCACTGGCGTCAGGGTGTAATCGTCGGTCGTGTCGTCGAACACGAGCGAGCGACGCAGGTCGAGCGCGAGCGTGAACGACTCCTGGCTGCGGTCGTCGTCCTCGACCGTGAAGCTCAGGTCGGCAAACTCGCCCTCGGCGAGCGTGCCTTCGAATTCCACACCGGCGGTGTCGACCACGATGACGTCCGCATCGTCGTCGAACAGCAGTCGTACGCCCGTGTAGGTGCCGCTGGACAGCGGCTCGTCGGTGAACACGCGCATCGGCGTGCCGTCGACGAAATCCATCAGGTCGACCGGTTCGCCGTCGGTGAACTCGAGCGTGTCCGTGCCGCCACCGGACTTCTCGAACTCGAGCCCGAGCAGCGTGGTGTTGATCTCGGCGATCTCAGGGTCGCCGGGCCTGTCGCTGGCGAGGTCGCCCGTGAACGTGCCTTCGCAGGCCGTGAGGACCAGGGTGCCGACGACGGCGAGCGCCAGTCGACGGGGCAGGAGATGCGGAATGCTGCACGTGCACATGGGGCCAGCCTTGGCGTCGCGATCGGTCGCGATTCGTGGCGTCATCGTACCTGCCCGCAGCGTCGGGGCAAGCCGCACGCGACCTGTGGTTTGTTACGATCGACCGGCCGATCGGCGGCCACGACGCAGGGGAGGGATCCCATGAAATTCTTGGTGCTGTGGAAGTTCGAACTGGCCGGCCTGCGCGCCGACGTCATCCCGGCGATGGCACGCATGCCGCAGTACGCCGACCGCCTGCGCAAGGACAACAAGCTGGTCGCCCGTTACCACATCGTCGGCCGTCACGGCGGTGCGTGGATCTACGACGTCGCCTCGAACGAGGAACTCGAGCGGTTGCTCGCGATGGCGCCGGTCTACAACCACGCGCACTACGAGGTGCTGCCGCTCGCCGAAATGGAGGACCCGCTGCTGGTATTGCGCCCGCCGGGCGAGTGAGCCGTCACGTTCAGCGCAGCACCGTCGGTTGTGCGACGAGATCGCTGCGCGTGACGTGCAGCGTGTAGCGCGTGTCGTCGAGCGTGAAGCGCAGCAGTTGACGGGGCGGGTAGCTGGTCTTGAGCAGCAGCCGCGACAACTCGACGTCGCGCACGTCGAAGTTCGTCTGCAGCCAGTCGCCCTCGGCGCGGTCGGGCTGCTGCTGCAGGTCCGCCAGGATCCTGCGGATCGTCGCGTAATGCGCGGGGCGCGTCCGTTGCAGCTCGGCGAGCGCGGCGGCGTCGCGCAGGTCGACCGATCGCG
Organism: Steroidobacteraceae bacterium; assembly: GCA_035554635.1. Taxonomy (GTDB): domain Bacteria; phylum Pseudomonadota; class Gammaproteobacteria; order Steroidobacterales; family Steroidobacteraceae; genus RPQJ01. The sequence goes on from DATMIB010000007.1 coordinate 6,206, forward strand.
CGGCGGCGGCCGGGTCGCCGACCGCGGTCGCCACAGGGCCGGCCACCGCAGTCGTTGCCGGATCGGCCCCTGCGGCCGGGTCGGCCGCCGCGGTCGTCGTGAGGCCGGGGGCCGCAATGCCACCGAGCGTGAGGACGAGTGCTCCCACCAATGTGATCGACCGCCTGCGCATGCGCTGCTCCTTCCGCGAGGGTCAGGACGTCTCAGGCCGTCGCTCCCCGACGTCCGCCAGGGATTTCGACCGCGCTGATGCCGCCGGGTTTCCCTTGAGCCCGAACAGCGGCCGCAGCCAGCGCACCCGGCGCACGATCTCGTATCCGGCGAAGCAGGCGGCGAAGGTCACGACAACCAAGAGCGGGCCCTCCAGCAGAGGTCTGATGTGCAACGGTTGCAGGTTGTGGGCCACGACCACGATCACGGTCTGGTGCAGCATGTAGACGGGCAGCACGGCCGGCACGAGGTAACGCAGGACTGGGCCGTCGACGTGTCGCAGGCGCTGGCCGAAGCCCAGGATCGCGACGATCGCGGCCCACTGGTTGACGCCCCATGCGGCGCGCACGAGTTGCCGCAGGACGTCGGGCGGCGGGTTGGCCTCCGAATACCCTGCGCCGTACCAGCACCAGACGATCAGCGCGTAACTCGTCACCGCGAGCACGAGGGCGAGCCGGCGCTGCCGACGGACCGCGTCCCAGAACGCCTCGGACCGCGCCAGCGCAAAGCCGAGCAGGAACAGCGGCAGGTATTGCGCGTGGTTGTACCAGTCGTCGACGAGCGCGTGTGTGCTCTCGAACCGGCTCGCGAGCAGCAGCCGGGCCGCGGCGAGCCACAGGATCGGCAACCAGAGCACCCCTGGGCCGGACAGCACCCGCTCGAGCCGGCCGCGTCCGGCGGCCCGTGCGGCCGGACCGCTGGCACGCACCGCCACCCACGCGACCACGACGTAGACCCACAGGTACGGCAGGAACCACAGGTGGTTCCAGGTCGGCAGGGTCAGGCAACCGTCGCCGTCGCAGAACGTCTGGTCGGCGGCCAGGTACCGGCCATAGAAGGCCAGGAACCCGTCGTGGTAGCCGCCCGGCAGCTGTTCGACGACCTCGTAGTAGGCCTGCGGCACCACCAGCACGGCCATCCCGAAGAGCAACGGCACGAGCAGGCGTCGCGTGCGCTCGCCGAGGAAGCCCGCGGGCCGACGAGCGAACAGGAACGCGCTCGCGGCGCCCGAGACCAGGAACAGCAGCGACAATCGCCACGGTGAGGTCAGCAGCATGAACGGCTCGAGCGCCGGACCGGCCGCCGGGCTCTTCACGTGCCAGTCCCAGCCGACGTAGTACATGCCGACGTGGTACAGCACGAGCAGGCCGAAGGCGGCGACGCGGATCCAGTCGAGGTCGTGGCGGCGGGTCGAGGGGGGCGACGTCGGGTCCATGGTCGGGCAGCTCCGGGGCGGTGTGCAGGGTCGGTCTGGCCGCAGTGTCCCGGTGCCGACGGCGACGGCCACGGCAAAGTGACCGGCCGGGGGCACTTGGTGACGAATCGCGGGGCCCGAGGGACGAATCGGATGCCGCTCCGCCCACTGGCTGCCAGAATCGCGCGTGCCAGGTGGCCATCCCGAAGCGGCGGCCGGCAGACCGACGCTCTCCAGACCCACACCGACATTGCCCGACACCAAACGCATCCCGATGACCTCCGCCCCGGAAACCGTCCCCTCCCAGCGTTCGCAGACCGGCTGGCGCATCCTCGAAGTCACGTTCTGGTTCGGCTTCGCGTTCGTGAACATGGCGGCCAACACCGCGACGGTGGTGATGGAGTACCGCCGCATGGGCGACCCGTTGCCGGCGTGGCAGCCGCTGGTCTGGGAACTGACCAGCATGGTCATGATCCTGGCGCTCGTGCCGGCATTGGTCTGGTACACGCGCCGCTATCCGCTGCACTGGGGCGCCTGGCGACGGCACCTGCCCTGGCACGTGCTCGGCAGCGTGGTCTTTTCGCTCGTGCACGTCGTCGGCATGGTCGCGCTGCGCAAGCTCGCCTACGCCGTCGAGGGCGGCTCCTACGACTTCGGTCACTGGCCGACCGAACTGCTGTACGAGTACCTCAAGGACGTCCGCGCCTATGCGCTGTTCGTCGCGTTCATCGAGGGTTACCGCTTCCTGCGCCGCCGCATGCAGGGCGAGGCACGCATGCTCGATGCGCCCGACGTCGGGCCGCCGCTCGAGTCGCTCGAACGGCCCGAGCGCTTCCTCGTGCGCAAGCTCGGTCGCGAGTTCCTGATCGCCGCGGCCGACATCGAGTGGCTGCAGGCCTCGGGCAACTACGTGAACCTGCGTGTGCGCGGCCACGACTACCCGTTGCGCAGCACGCTGTCGGGCCTCGAGGCGAAACTCGACCCGGCGCGCTTCGTCCGCATCCACCGCAGCTACATGGTGAACTTCGACCAGATCGCGTCGATCGAGCCGCTCGAGACCGGCGACGCACGCGTGCACCTGCGCGACCAGGCCGTGTTGCCGTGCAGCCGGCGCTACCGGGAGGCGTTGCGAGCGAAGCTGGCCGTCGAAGGGGCGGGCTGATTCGAGCCCTTCCGGCAAGAGCCCTCTCGGCTTTGCGGCCGATTTCTCCGCAGTGGCGGGAGAGGTAAAGACCTAGCCGAGACGTCGGCCGCGCCGCAGCATCCGCACGGAACTCGTGAGATCGTCCTCCATCGTGGGCGCACGCGCCGAAGCGGCCGCCTCGAGCAGGCCGTCGAGCCGGGCGCGCATGCCATGCACGAGCTCGATGATGTGCGAGCCCTCGACCGGACGCGAGATGAGGAACCCCTGCACCGACACTTCGCCGCACGCGGCGAGGAAATCGAGCTGTGCCGGTCGTTCGACGCCCTCGATCGTCACCTGCAGGCCGAGGTTGCGCGACAGGCCGATGATCGAGTGCGCGATCGCGGCGCTGCGCGGGCTAGTGTCGATGCCGTCGATGAGGCTGCGGTCGAGCTTGACGCGACTGAGCGGCAGCTGCTCGAGCGACGTCAGCGACGAGTAGCCGGTGCCGAAATCGTCGAGCGCCGTGTCGATGCCGAGCACGCGGAGCGCAGTGAGCGTCTCGACGGTGACGGCACCGGTCTGCAGCATCGTCTCGGTGAGCTCGAGTTCGATCGCCTCGGGCGGCAGGCCGTGACGGGCGAGCAATGCCTCCAGTTCGAGCAGGAATCGGCCGGAGACGAACTGCTGCGCCGAGACGTTGATGGCGACGCGCGCGTCGGGCCAGCCCTCGCGGCGCCAGCGAGCGCAGGCTTCGGCGGCCGTCTCGAGGATCCAGTCGTTCAGCTCGAGCATCAGGCCCGACTGCTCGGCGATCTCGATGAACTCGCCGGCCGGCACGATGTGGTCGTCTTCGCGTCGCCACCGCAGCAGCGCCTCGACGCCGGTCGTGCGTTGGCGCCCGAGGCAGACCACCGGTTGGTAATGCAGCGTGAACTCGCCGCCCTCGATCGCCCTGCGCAAGGCCTGCTCGACACGGAAACGGTTCGAGGCGCGCACCAGCATCGAGGGGTCGTGCATGCAGAGCCGGTTGCGGCCGAGTTCCTTGGCGCGGAACAGCGCCGCGTCGGCGGCACGCAACAGCGTGGCGGCGTCACGGCCGTGCTGCGGGTACACCGCCACGCCGCAGCTCGCGCCCACGGCGACCTCGCGCCGGTCGACCTGCAGCGGCCGCTGGAAACTTGCGATGAGCGCCTCGGCACTGCGGACGACTTCGGCCGGGTCGCCCGAATACTTGAACACCAGCGTGAACTCGTCGCCGCCCAGGCGGGCGATGGTGCCGTGCTCCCCGGCGAGGCCGCGCAGTCGTTCGCCGATGCCGATCAGCAGGCGGTCCCCGAACTCGTGGCCGAGCGTGTCGTTGATGCCCTTGAAGTTGTCGAGGTCCACGAACAACAGGGCGATGTGCACGGGCTGCCCCGATGCAACGACGGACTGCGCCTCGGCGGCCGCGAGGGTCGTGTTGAGCCACTGGAACAGCTGCCGGCGGTTCGGCAGGTTGGTGAGCGGGTCGTGCTCGGCCAGGTACCGCAACTGCCGCGTGCGCTGCTCGACGCGATGCTCGAGCTGGGCCTGGTAGACGCGGACGGCCTGCTCGGCCTCGGCAAGCTCGGCGGCCATGTGGTTGAACGCCTGCGCGAGCTCGTCGACTTCGCGGGCGCCACCGCGAGCGACCCGTGTCGTGAGGTCGCCTTCGGCGAGACGCCGCGTGCCCGAGGTCAGCCGGCGCACCGGCCCGGTCACGGTCCACGCCGTGACCAGCAGCGTGAGCAGTGCGAACAGCGTCGCCTTGATGGTCGCGCTGCGGATCGTGGCCTCGGCCTGCGCGACGGCCGCCTGCGCCTCGGCAGCCGCATCCGTGAACGAAGTCCACGCCGGCGCCTCGACCCGTTCGCGAAAGCGTTCGGCGAGTGTGTCGCCCCTGCTCGCGAACGCGACCTGTCGCCGCTCGATCTCCGCACCGAGTTGGAGTGCCTGCCGGCGCGTGCGCAGCGCGGCGTTCAAGTCCTCGGTCTGCAGTTCGAGCCAGAGCTTGCCGGGCGCGATCAGCAATTCCGCGCGATGCTGGGCAAACGCCTGTCGCAGCCGGGTTTCGCCACCCTTCGGGCCGGCGGCAAAGTTGCCGCCACGCGTGAGCTCGCTCGCGACGTCCTGGCGCGCAGCCTCGAGCGCGCGCGCCAGGTCGGTCATCGACGGGCTTGCCATCACGGCGTTGCCGACGACGACGCCGGCGCCACCCGCGTTCTTGATGCGACGGTCGAGCGCCCCATACGCCCGTTCGAGCCCGGCAATGACACGACGTCGCTCGTCCTGCATCGCGAGCAGCCGAAACCCCTCGGCCTGGTGCTCGGCGACTTCGCGAACGAGGTCGTGCACGGCCGGGGGATCCTCGACCGCGTCTGTGTCTGCAGAGTGGGTGGCGGCGACCGCGAGACGCTCCGCGCTCGCGAACACGGCCGCACGGTGGTCGCCGCAGTCGGAACGCAGGCAGGCCAGTACGGCGCGATCGAAGGCCGCCAGTCCGTCGCCGAGCTCGCGGACGCTGCGCGCGACTGGCTCGAACTCCTGCTGGATGCGGGCGAGGTCGGCGGTGGCCGAGCGCGTGCTGCCCAGCGACACGCCCGTCGCGATGGCAAACGCGCCGATCACGCCCACGAAGGCGAGCACGAGCCAGGCCACGATCGGCAGGCCGATCGGGCGCTCCCGCGGCCCGCGCGATCCAGGCATCACCGGCGCAGTCACAGTTCGCGACCAGCCCTAGTCAACCCCCGAAGCGCCGATGGTGCCAACGCCGCGGGACGGACGTCGAGCAACGTCGGCAGACGGTGAAATTGATCACGAAAGCACGGCGGTGCTGCCTGGACGGCCCACGCGGGAGCGTTCAACCCACCATAATCCGCCGCTCGCCAGGAGCCAGCCGAGCCACCACGGCCACCGCGGGCCGGGCCGACCGCGGGCAGGCGATGAAGGTTCTGCGGCCAAGTCGTCTTGCGCCGCGTCGACGGTCGCTCGCCCGCTGGGCGATTCGGCGGCCAGTTTCAGCGTCGCCTCACGCAACGCCGCGGCACGCAATCCTGGTGCGGCATCGCGGGCCCGCACGTAAAACAGTTGCTCGCGCTCGCCCGACCGCAGTCGATGCCACCCGGCGATGCGCGGCCAGAAGCCCGCGCAGGCACGGGCACCGGAGGCGGGATCGCGCAGCAGCACGGTCTCGATGCCGTTGTGCGCAACGACGCGAGCGTCGTCTTCGAGGCCGCACACGGTCATGCGCTCGTCCTGCCACGTTTCGGCCGGCACCTCGAAGAACCTTCCGGGCTGCGCCCGCGCGACCGTGCCGATCGCACGGCTCCACAACTCACCGTGCAAGTCGTCGCGGCCGGCAAGCACCAGACGGAAGCTGTCGGTCAGCGTCCACAGCGCGATGCGACCACGGCCCGAAGCACGCCACAGCGCCAGCAGCGCGCCAGCCTCGTCATTCTGCAGCGCGCGTGCGTCGCGTGCGCTCATGCGCAGCGCTCGGCGCGTCAGCGCGGGCACATCGGCGACGGCAGCGTCGGCCGCACGCGGTGCGTCCGGCGTGCCCGGGCCGATGCGCGCGCGCTCGGCCGCGTCGTCGAGCTTGCGCGCCGGCAGTCGAACCGGAGCCACTTCGCGGCCCGCATCGACTTCGAACCCGAGCGCGGCAAGTCGATGCCGCTCCGTTTCCGACAGCGTGCCGGTGACACGCAGCAGAACGCCGAGACCCCCGCGCACCGACTCTTCGAGTGCCGCGCGTTGCGTGTCGCCCAGCGCCGACCAGGCTCGTTCGTCGAGCACGACCGCATCGAAGCGCGCGAGCTCCGCAACGGTGATCGGCAAGGGCGCATCGCCCATTTGCAGCCCACCGCCGGCCGCGATCTGCGTGTGCAGCGACAGTCCCGCATCACGCGCCCAGCGTCGCAGGTACTTCACTTCGGGGCTCGGCGCGCCGGCCAGCAGCAGCAGCCGCGGCGCCATTGGCACGTCGACCTGCAGCGGCAGCTCGAGCGCCTCCACGGTCTGCTGCCGCGCGTCGCGCAACCGCAGCTCATACATCGCGACCCCGGGCACGCGCGTCGTCGCACTCACCTCGAAGCGACCGTCGGCACCGGGGGTGACGCGATCGACACGTTGCCCGGCCGGGTCGATCAGCTCGACCGCGCCGTCGGGAATGCCTTCCACTCGACCGGTGACCGGAAAGCGATCGCCGGCCCCCACGCGCGGCGGCTGCTCGAGCTGCACCAGGCCGTGCGGCAGCGGAGCAGGCGAGAACCGGAGTCCGACCGTGCGAGCCGCGTCGCGGTCGCGTGCC
>DATMIB010000008.1:0-4345 GCA_035554635.1 Steroidobacteraceae bacterium
GTAGTCGCCACCAGCGTCGCGGCTACCAGGCTCGTAACGCTCGACGCACCCAACCGAGCTTTGTCTCTGTTCATCGCCATCACCCTCACGTTCGAGGCCGCACGTCACGCACGCGCGGCGACAAAATATCGACTCGCACCAAACGCTAGCCCGACGGTTCCCCGAGCTTGCGATACAGACTGGAAAGGCTGATTCCCAACCGCTGCGCCGCAGTACGACGATCGCCTTCGGCCGCCGTGATCGCCTCGTGCAGCAACCGGATCTCGTACTTGCGAAGCTGCAGGCGCAGCGTCGTATCGCCGCCGATGTCACCGGACTCCTCGGTGACGCCGGGGCACGCATCGACGAGCGCCGCGGGCAGGTCCGCCACCGTGATGTGGTTGTTCTCAGCCAGGATGCGAGCGCGGTTGATCACGTTGTCGAGTTCGCGCACGTTGCCGGGCCACGTGTAGGCCAGCAGGATCGCTTCGGCGGCGCGGTCGAGTTCGACCGCCTCGTCCTCCGTCCCCAGTTCCATCCCGTTGTGCAGCAGGAAGTAAATGAAGTCGCGAACGTCCGCACGTCGCTCGCGCAACGGCGGCAACGCGATCTGGAACATGCTCAGCCGGAAGTAAAGGTCCTCGCGGAATGCGCCGCGCTCGACCATCGCCGGAAGGTCGCGATTCGTCGCGACGATGATGCGCGTGTCGACGTGCCGGGCCTGCTCGCTGCCGACGGCTCGAATCTGCTTTTCCTCGATCGCGTGCAGCAGCTTGGTCTGCATCGGCATCGGCAACTCGCCGATCTCGTCCAGGAAGAGCGTGCCGTGGTCGCCTTCGCAGAAGAGACCCTTGCGCGCCTTGTCCGCACCGGTGAACGAACCGCGCGTGTGGCCGAAGAACTCACTCTCCATGAGCTGCTCGGGGATCGCGCCACAGTTGACCGGCACGAACGGCCCGCTGTGACGCAGGCTCTTCTCATGGATCGTGCGGGCGAGCATGCCCTTGCCGCTTCCGCTCTCGCCGGTGATCAGCACCGTGCTGTTCGTCGGCGCGACCTTGTTGACCAGCCGCTCGACCTCGAGCATGCACGGCGACTTGAAGCGGAAGGGAGCGGCGCCGGACTTCTTCGCAGCCGCACGCAGCAGCTTGTTCTCTTCGCTCAGGCCGCGCATGGCTTCGATCTGCGTCAGCCGGTTGAGCAGTTCCTCGTTGCGCACGGGCTTGACGATGTAGTCGTAGGCACCGCCACGCAGGGCGTCTACTGCCGTCTCCATCGACGCCGAAGCGGTCACCATCACGAACACGGTGCCGAGCCCTGCCGCCTTGGATTGACGCAGCAGCTCGAGCCCGGTTCCGTCCTGCATCTTGATGTCGCACAGCGCTACGTCGACGTTGCCGCGCGCGAGCTTTGCCGTCGCCTCGACCACGCCGGAGGCCTGGTCCACGCAATAGCCGGCTCGGTCGAGTGTCGCAGCGACGATCTGTCGCAGCGCCGCCTCGTCGTCGATCACCAGTACATTGAGTGTCGCCATGGTGGTGTCTTCACGCCTCGGCCGAAGCCGTGCCGTCCCGTTCCAAGGGCAGGTACACGCTGACCGTCGTGCCGGCGCCCGGCGTCGAATCGAGCTCGATGCGCCCCCCGGCCTGCTCGATCAGCGTCTTGCAGAGGAACAGACCGATCCCCTGCCCTTTGCCCTCGTTCTTGGTCGAGAACGATTCCTCGAATGCCCTCGCCATCACGGCTGGCGTCATCCCATGGCCGGTGTCGGTGACGTCGAGCCGGATCGACTGACCGACCGTACGCGTCGCAACGCGGATGCGAGCCTTGCCGTCTTTTGGCACCTGCTCCATCGCGTCGGCCGCGTTGATGAGCAGATTCATCAGAACTTGGGTCATGTGGTCGGCGACGCACGTGACCGCAGGCAGCCCGTGGTCGAGCTCGTACTGCAGCTGGATGCCGCGAAAGCGCTTGTCGAAGGCGACGAAGCTGGCGGTGGTCTGCACCAGCGCGTTGATGTCCAGCAGCTCCGGTTCGGGCGAGTGCCGTCGGGTCAGCGTCGCGAGCTGCCGCATGATCAGCGAAATGCGTTCGGTCTGTTTCAGGATCTGCACGCTGTAGTCGTGCGCGAGCCGGCTGTTCTTGTGGTCGTCCCCGCGCGTCTCGTCGATGACGTACTGCGCCACGCCCGCGATCGCCGCAATCGGGTTGCTGACCTCGTGCCCGATCACTGCGGCCATCGAGCCGACCGCCGCCATCTTTTCCTGGTGGAAGCGCTGCTGACGGCTGATCTCCTGCTGCTGCTCCCAACGTCGCAGGTCGACCTGCATCCGGTTGATCGCGTCGATGAGCCCGCCGAGTTCGTCCGTGCGGCGGTTAGGCAGCGGAGCGCCTGCATAACCGGAGACGACCGCCGATGCGCGCGCCCGCAGGCGCTCGATGTCGTGGGCCAGGCGCGTAAAGAACACCAGGATCACGACTGCGCTGACCGCGGCGCCGATGATGCAGGCGACGATGGCCGTAATACCGATCAGCTGCTGGCGCCGCTTGTAGTCGTCGGTCAGCACCTCGGTCCGGTGCTCGAGCGAGGTGAGCAGGTCGTTCATGTGCGCAATCATCTGCTGCTCGGTGTTGCGCACTTGAACCAGGTTCTGCCCGGTCGGCGCATCGCGAACGGCGTCGACCGCCGACTGCAGTTGCTCGATGTAGGGCGCGAGCGCCGGATCGAAATCGCGCAGCCGGTGCAGGCGTGACATCAGCGGATCGAGGCTCGCGCCGATCTCCGCGTACGTGCGTTTGTAGCCGTCGGAATACTCGCTGGAATCGAGGATCGCCTGCGTCTGGACCAGCGTGTGGGCGAGCGTGGTGAACGAAGGTGCGAGTAGGTCCTGCGCCACCCGATGGCTGTCGACCTGCTGTGCAACGACGAACAGCGCCTGTCGCTGTGTCGCGAGGAACCAGGCCGCCGCGAGCACGTAAAGCACCAGCACGGCCAGCGCCAGCACGCCCCTGGTGCGAAGCGTGAGGCGAGGCGCGTGGCGCCGGCCGTCTGGAATCTCGATGACTGCGCTCAAGATGCTGCCGCCGCGGGCGTTGCGGGCTTCTTGGCCGCGTGGCACCCCTTGCATCCGGACTGCACGACGACGACGCTGAAATGGCAGGCACCGCAGTACTTGCCGGCCTTCATGTCGTCATGCGTGAACTGCAGGTTCTCGGAGCGCTTCTTGAAGATGCCCGAGTGGCAGTTCTTGCACGACAGCCACTGCCCGTGCGTCGCATGCCGGAACACCGCGGGCTTGTTTGGGGCGTCGGCGTGAACGAACGTGATCTCGGAATCGGTCGCGGAGGTCGCTTCCGCCGCCGGATCGATGCCGAACTTGGGCGTGATGAGCTTTTCGTCGAGTGCGCGCATCCAGTCGACCGTGCCCTTGTTGTCACGCGGCAGGGCCTGATAGATGCCGCGCCAGTCCACGTCCGGCGGCCGCACGACTTCCTCCTGGATGATCACCATGGGCGGCTTCTTCACCGGAGGCGGATGGCGCGGAGCGTTCTTGACCGGCGCAGTCGGCGGCAATGGCACAAACAAGTCCGCCATCAGGCCACTCCGGGAGTGACACCCGACCAGCAGCACGACGAACGTGCACGCCGCAAACGACAGCAGCAGCAGTTTGTGGAACCGGGACATTCGCACCACACGCCGTCCGGCTCGGTGACGGCGGCGCATTCTGTGGAAGTCGATCCACATTGGAAGTAAGTGAAAGGTGCACCGGCGCTGTGCATATCCCAGCGGATGCTTTCTGCAGGCAACAGCAGCAACTCAAAAAGCGATAAATCGCTTGAGAACCAGTGCGCTACACGCAAACTGGAGCGTGTCCACGCGCCGGGGTCGACGCCACCGACGTGGGCGAGCGCTGATTCGGTTACGGAGAATGCGGATGCCGCGGACCGTGATTCGCATCACGGATTGCGGAAGTGCGGCGCAGCAATAGGTACGTCTCGCCGCGGCTCCGACCGGCCCCGGATGGTCTAGGACACGACCTCGCCTTCGATCACCGTGCCATCGGGACGCCGCAGCAGCTGTTGGGCCGTGCGTCCCACCGTGCGGCACACCAGCGCATCCATCGTGCCTCCGACCACACCGCCGAGGATCGGCACCAGGCGAGAAAAGTTCGAGACGCTGCGTTCCCCGACGCGCGTGAGCAGGCGCAGGCCGATGCGCTTGTTGACTTCCACGAGTGCACGGCCGGGAATCTGTTCGACGGCACGCCGCGTGAGGCGATTGCCGTAGACGATCCCCAGCCCGTCCATCGCGTCCCTGGCAACGTCGCCGGCGAGGCTCAGCAGGATCGTCGTGCGGGTCCGCGGC
>DATMIB010000009.1:0-46793 GCA_035554635.1 Steroidobacteraceae bacterium
GCGAACGCGGACTGGCGCGAATGCACCTTGAGGCCGGTGGCCTGCAGCCGGGTCGTCAGGTCCTCGACCAGTCCATCGGCGAAATGCGCGAGGTCCGGGTCCCCGGACATGTTCGTGAACGGCAGCACGACGATGCCGCCGCGCGTTTCTGGCGTGCTCGACACGGCAGCTGCGGCTGTCGATAGCGCCGGCGCTTCGGGCCCGGTGCGCACGATGTCGAACGACCAGCCGAGCAGCAGCGCAAGCGGAAAGCCCAGCAACAGCAGGACGGTCGTGAACGTGACCGTCCAGTCCGGCAGGTGGAGCGCGGGCAGCACGGTCGACGCGACCTGCATCAGCAACCAGCCGACGACCAGGTACGCGGCAGCGACGCGAAAGACCTTGCGACGCTTGAGTTCGCTCAGCACCGACATGCGGGCGAGTGTAGCCGATGTACCGAGGCGGTCCGTTGGCGGCATTTGCCGCACTGCACGAAAGCGGTGACGCCCGTCCTCAGAACTGCCAGCTGAACGAAAGCGCGACGTTACGATCGATGCCGCTGTGAATTACGGGCTCGACCACGGCCTGGCTGACGACGCTGCCGAGATCGATCGACTCGATCAGCCGGGAAGGGTCAGGACCGGCGCAAAGCCGCCTCCGGCGGTGCGAAAGTTCGTCGTCTGCCCGCGGTACAGCCGCGCCGAGCGTAGCCACGTCACGCCGTGCATCGCGAAATTCCGCACGTCCACGCGGAGGTCGGCTTCGTCGCCGTCCACCGTGCAGATGCGGCGCGAAGACGTCGGCGCGACCGCCTGCGCGACGTAGCGATGTGCCAGGACATGTTCGAATGCAGAGCGCGTGAGCTTGTCGCCGCGGTACGCCGCCTTGCCGGCGAACCCATCCACTGGCTTGAAAAAAAGCGTCTTGCGGCGTGCCCACAGCTCGACGGCGTTGCGGGCATCGACGACCTCGGTCGGCGGAATCGCCTCGAGCACCGCGAGACTTTGTGCTTCGTCGAGCCCTGCGGCGCCCAGCAGCGACTCGTCGCGCAGCCACGCCAGCAGGCGCTTGTCCGCCCAGCGGGCGTGCGCAGCCGGGTGCGGCGTGACGACCGCGAGATCATGGGTGTACGCGCGGCGCAGGGCCTCGTGTCGATCTTCGGCCAGGTAGAAGTCTGTGACGCGGTTGTAGACGAGGTCGATGCGCTCGCCGCGACTAAGCAATGCCGTGGGTGTCGCCGCCAGGTCCTTCGCGTCGACGATCAGTACGCGCAGGCCCGCCCGCTCGAGCAGTTTCCGGTACAGCAGGAATTCCGGGTACAGGTACTGGCGCGGCGGATCGTCGTCGACGATCGCAACGGTTCGCAGTGGCGCTTCGCCTCGTGCCCGCCTCCATTCCGCCTGGAAGGTCGCCACGACACGTGAGCCCAGTAGCTCGAGCGCGACCCCGGCGGCGGCCAGTTCCGGCAACGGCGCGGCAAGGCACTCGCAATTCGCGGACGCGGCGCGTGCGAGCTCGAGCGACACGAGCAGCCCGCCGGGGTTCGTGTTGATCTCGATCAGCTGCGGCACCGGCCCGCCCAGGTGAAAGTCGAAGCCGAGCACGCCGCCCGTGGTTCGCGCGCGAGTGCGCGCGATGTCGGGCGCCTGGCCGGCGGCCTTGTCCTGGAACGCGTCGCTCTCGAGCGCGCGAGTGATGAGCCGGATCGCACGGTCCATCGCTGCGGCGTCTTGCGCCGCGACGAACACGACGTTGCCCGACACCAGTCCCTCGCGCGATTCGAGCACCGCTGCCTCCTCACCGAGGTCGTCGCGGAGCCGGCGATCGAGCTTTTCGCGGTCGACCCAGATGCATTGGCACGCCTCGTTGAGGCGCGACGCCAGCGCAATGGGCCGTTCCGGGGACACGACGGTCATGCCGTCGCTCCCCGCTCGTACCAGCCCTTGCTCGAGTTCACGATCCGCACCACGAGCAGCATGACCGGCACCTCGATCAGCACTCCGACCACGGTGGCGAGCGCCGCGCCCGATTCGAAGCCGAACAGGCTGATGGCAGCGGCCACCGCAAGCTCGAAGAAATTGCTGGCTCCGATCAGCGCCGAGGGACACGCGATGGCGTGCTTCTCGCCGACCGCGCGATTGAGCCAGTAGGCGAGCGAGGAGTTGAACAACACCTGGATCAGGATCGGCACCGCCAGCAACGCGATCACGAGCGGCTGGTCGATGATCGCCTTGCCCTGGAACGCGAAGAGCAGCACCAGCGTCAGCAGCAGCGCCGCGATCGACCAGGGCCCGATCGCCGCCATGGCCGCCTCGAACGCGGCCGGCCCCTTGCGCAGCAGGGCACGACGCCACGCTTGCGCGATGATGACCGGGATCACGATGTACAGCACGACCGAAGTGATCAAGGTGTCCCAGGGCACCGTGATCGCCGCGATGCCGAGCAGCAGGCCGACGATGGGCGCGAAAGCCACGACCATGATCGAGTCGTTCAACGCGACCTGCGTCAGCGTGAAGAGCGGGTCGCCGTTCGAGAGCCGCGACCAGACGAACACCATCGCGGTGCACGGAGCGGCGGCAAGCAGGATCAGCCCCGCCACGTAGCTGTCGAGCTGGTCGGCCGGGAGCCACGGCGCGAAGAGGTGGCGCACGAAGAGCCAGGCGAGGAGCGCCATGCTGAATGGCTTCACGAGCCAGTTCACGAACAGCGTGACGCCGATGCCGCGGACGTGCCGGCGAGCCTGGTGCAGCGCCGTGAAGTCCACCTTCACGAGCATCGGCACGATCATCACCCAGATGAGCAGTCCCACCGGCAGGTTGACCCGCGCCACTTCCATCCGGCCGATCGCCTGGAACGCTGCGGGAAACAGCTGTCCCGCGACGATGCCGACGAGGATGCAGGCGAACACCCACACGGTCAGGTAGCGTTCGAATGCGCCCATCGTGGCGCCGGCAGCCTGTTTCGAGGTCACTTCGCACTGGGCTGACATGATCAGTTCACCGTTTCGCCGATCCGATCGAGCTCGCGCTTGAGCGCGGCACGGTCACGAGCCAGGTCATTCAGCGGCAGGGCCAGCAACGCCTCGATCCTGCGGCGCAGGGTGCGATAGGCCTGCATGAACGCGGCATCGATTTCCTCGTCCGTACCGCTCGCGTGCGCCGGGTCGTCGACGCCCCAGTGCGTGCGAAGCACCGGGCCGAGATACGCCGGGCACGTCTCGCCAGCTGCACTCGAGCACACGGTGATCACGATGTCGGGCGTCTGCGGCAACGCGTCCCACGACTTGCTGCGACAGCCGGCCGACGGGATGCCTTCGCGCTGCAGGAGCGCGAGGGATCGTGGATGAACCTGGCCCGTGGGGTGGCTCCCGGCGCTCATGGCGTGCCAGCCGGGCGGAGCGAGGTGATTGAACGTGGCCTCGCCCAGGATCGAACGGCACGAGTTGCCGGTGCACAGGAACAGGATCTTCACGGCGTCACCGTAGGGCCTTCGACATGCAGGCGGCCGAGGCGGGGCACAGCGTCTTGAACTCGGAGGCCGCCAGCACCGCAGTGGGTGCTTTCTCGCGATCGATCCGGGTGTAGCCGCGTCGCGAGAAGAACCGCTCGGCGGTCTGCGTGAGCAGCACGAGCTCCGCGATCCCGACAGACGCGGCCGCGGTTTCCAGCGCCTCGACGAGTTGCGTGCCGACGCCGGCGTCCCTGGCATCCGGCGATACCACCAGCGAGCGGAGGAGGCCCGCATCGCCGAACGACTCGAGGCCGATGGCGCCGAGCAGCACGGCGTCCCGTACGACCCAGAAGCGCACCGTGGTGCCGTCCGTCAGGTCGGAGTGCGGCAGCCCGGCCCCGTCCAGCAGCGCGCGGATCTGGGGCAGGTCGGCGGGCGATGCCACCGAGACGTGCGCCTTCATGCCGACCTCCGTTTGCGGACCGACGCGCCGCTCGGCGCGCAGGCCGTGGCGCAGACCGTGCCCTGGCTGCAGCAGTTCTCGGTCAGGTAGCCGAGCAACTCGTTCATGCGCCCGAACGCCGGCGCGTAGTAGATGAAACGACTTTGTTTGCGCGCCGTGACGAGACCTGCCTGGACAAGCTCCTTGAGGTGGAAGGAGAGCGTCGGACCCGGGATGTCGAGCCGCTCGCCGATCTCGCCGGCCGAGTAACCCTCCGGGCCCCGCCTGACGAGCAGCCGGAAGACCGAGAGCCGCGACTCCTGCGCCAGCGCAGCGAGTGCCCTGACGATGTCCTTGTTGTCCATATTTCCAAAGGTATAGAAATATGAGAGGCGCCGCAATCCGTGCGATGCGCAACGCGCTGAAGCGGTGCAACTGCCGGGGGCCGGTGCGACAGGCCGCATTCCGCGTCGTCACTGTCGCCGCGGGCGCTACGCGGCTTCGCTGGTGTAGAAACAAAAAGGCCCCGGTTTCCCGGGGCCTTTTCGCGTGAGGCTGCCCTCACCCGCGCTTTGCGCGACCTCTCCCGTTCGCGCGGGAGAGGTAAAGATCACAGCAGCGGCACCAGCAGCAGCGCCACGATGTTGATGATCTTGATCAGCGGGTTGATGGCCGGGCCCGCGGTGTCCTTGTACGGGTCGCCGACGGTGTCGCCGGTCACGGCCGCCTTGTGCGTGTCCGAGCCCTTGCCGCCGAAGTTGCCTTCCTCGACATACTTCTTGGCGTTGTCCCAGGCGCCGCCGCCCGTGCACATCGAGATCGCGACGAACAGGCCGGTGACGATCGTGCCGATCAGGACGCCGCCGAGGGCACGGATGCCGGCGCCGGGGCCGAGCAGCAGGTTCATGCCGAAGCCGACGATGACCGGGATCAGGATTGGCAGCAGCGACGGCACGATCATTTCCTTGATCGCCGAGCGCGTCAGCATGTCGACGGCCTTGGAATAGTCCGGCTTCGCCGTGCCTTCCATGATGCCCTTGATTTCCTTGAACTGGCGGCGCACTTCGACGACCACCGAGCCCGCCGCACGACCGACCGCTTCCATCGCCATGGCGCCGAAGAGGTAGGGCACGAGGCCGCCGATGAACAGGCCGATGATCACGGCCGGATCCGACAGCGAGAATTCCTGCAGCTTGCCGATCGCATCAAGGTTGTAGGTGTAGTCGGCGAACAGCACCAGCGCCGCGAGACCAGCCGAGCCGATCGCGTAGCCCTTGGTGACGGCCTTGGTCGTGTTGCCGACGGCGTCGAGCGCGTCGGTGATCTTGCGCACGTCCTTCGGCAGGCCCGCCATCTCGGCGATGCCGCCGCCGTTGTCCGTGATCGGGCCGTAGGCGTCGAGCGCCACGATCATGCCGGTCATCGACAGCATGGCCGTCGCGGCGATCGCGATGCCGTAGAGGCCTTCGAGCTGGTAGGCGCCCCAGATCGCGACGCAGATCGAGAGCACGGGCAGCGCCGTCGACTTCATCGACACCGCGAGGCCGGCGATGACGTTGGTGCCGTGGCCGGTCTGCGACGCGGCGGCGACATAGCGCACCGGCGCGAACTCGGTCGCGGTGTAGTACTCGGTGATCCAGATCATCGCGGCCGTGAGGCCGAGGCCGATCAGCGAGCACAGGAACAGGTTGGTCGCCTCGGCGCCCATCATGGCCTTGGTGACGAACCAGAACGCGATCGCGGCGATCACGCCGGAGACGATCACGCCACGGTAGAGCGCGTTCATGATCTTGCCGCCTTCCTTCGCCTTGACGAAGAAGGTGCCGACGATCGAGGCGACGATCGAGACCGCGCCGAGCACGAGCGGGTAGAGCACCGCGTTCATGCCGAGCGACTGCATCGTCAGGCCCGCGAGCAGCATGGTCGCGACGACCGTGACCGCGTAGGTCTCGAACAGGTCGGCCGCCATGCCGGCGCAGTCGCCGACGTTGTCACCGACGTTGTCGGCGATCACGGCCGGGTTGCGCGGGTCGTCTTCCGGGATGCCGGCTTCGACCTTGCCCACCAGGTCGGCGCCGACGTCGGCGCCCTTGGTGAAGATGCCGCCGCCGAGGCGCGCGAAGATCGAGATCAGCGAGCCGCCGAAGGCCAGGCCGACCAGCGAGTGCAGCGCCGTGTCGGGGTCGGTGACCTTGAGCATGACCAGGTAGTACGCCGCCACGCCGATCAGGCCGAGGCCGACGACGAGCATGCCGGTGATCGCACCGCCGCGGAACGCGACCTGCAGCGCCGGGTCGAGACCCACGCTCGCCGCGTGCGCGGTGCGCACGTTGGCGCGCACGGACACGTTCATGCCGATGTAGCCGGCGAGGCCCGAGAGGATGGCGCCGACGGCAAAGCCGCCCGCCGTTTCCCAGTGCAGCGCGAAGCCGATCACGAAGAAGAGCACCACGCCGACGATCGCGATCGTCGTGTACTGCCGGTTCAGGTAGGCGCTCGCGCCCTGCTGCACCGCTGCGGCAATCTCCTGCATGCGGGCATTGCCCGCGGGCTGCTTCATGATCCATTGCGCGGAGAAGATTCCGTACAGGATCGCCGCTACGCCCGCGACGATCGCGAGCAGCAGTGCGTATTCAGTCGTCATGCTCAAGCCTCCCAAACGAGGGTCTCAGTCGGTCAAACGATCGTTTGCCTGGTCGAAGGTATTCGGCCCCGGCGGGGTCTGAGCCCCGTCCGGTTCCACCCAAAAAAAGGCGCGGGACTATAGCACAAAGGCGCCCTTCAGCCGCTTCCGGACGGGCTTGTTCTTGAGCACGACGTAACGCGGCAGCCCCCCGTCGTAGGGCGGGTAGTCTTCGCCCTGGATCAGCGGCGCCAGGTACTTGCGGGCCTTCGCCGTGATCTGGAATCCGTCCGGGGTGATGTAGTCGCGCGGCAGCATCTTCTCGACGTTGGCCACCTTCTCCAGCGGCGCCACGCCGATCTTCCAGCGGTAGGGGCGGTTCGAGGTGCGCACGATCGCCGGCATGACCGAGTTGTGGCCCTTCACGGCCAGCTCGACCGCGGCCTTGCCGACCGCGTAGGCCTGCTCGACGTCGACCTTCGAGGCGATGTGACGGGCGGCACGCTGCAGGTAGTCGGCCACGGCCCAGTGGAACTTGTACCCGAGCTGGTCCTTGACCAGCTGCGCGACGACCGGACCGACGCCGCCCAGCTGCGCGTGCCCAAACGCATCGCGCGTGCCGGCGTCGGCGAGGAACTTGCCGTCGGGATTGCGCACGCCCTCGGAGACGACGATGGCGCAGTAGCCGTACTTCTCGACGCACTCCTTGGTGCGGGCGAGGAACTTCTCCTGGTCGAACGCGATTTCCGGGAACAGGATGATGTGCGGTGCCTGGCCGGGCTTTTCCGAGGCGAGCCCGCCGGCGGCCGCGATCCAGCCCGCGTGCCGGCCCATGACCTCCAGCACGAACACCTTGGTCGAGGTGCGCGCCATCGAGGCGACGTCGAAGCCGGCCTCGCGGATCGAGACGGCGACATACTTGGCGACCGAGCCGAAACCCGGGCAGCAGTCGGTGATGGGCAGGTCGTTGTCGACCGTCTTCGGCACGTGGATCGCCTGCAGCGGGTAACCCATCTTTTCGGCGAGCTGCGACACCTTGTAGCAGGTGTCGGCCGAGTCGCCGCCGCCGTTGTAGAAGAAATAGCCGATGTCGTGCGCCTTGAAGACTTCGATCAGGCGCTCGTACTCGCGCGGGTTGTCCTCGAACTTCTTGAGCTTGTAGCGCGCCGACCCGAAGGCGCCGGCCGGCGTGTGGCGTAGGGCCCGGATGTCGGCCGCACTTTCCTTGCTGGTGTCGATCAGGTCCTCGTGCAGCGCGCCGAGGATGCCGTTGCGCCCGGCATAGAGCGTGCCGATGTGGCGCTTGTGTTTGCGGGCGGTCTCGATGACGCCGCAGGCCGAAGCATTGATGACGGCGGTGACGCCGCCGGACTGGGCATAGAACGCATTGCGCGCACGCACGGGTTTCTTCATCGCGACTCCGGAAAAAAGTCACTGGTAGCAGTGGTTTAGCGGGAAATCATAGCAAGAAGTGGCTAGTGGCTAGTGGTTAGCGGTTAGTCGGAAGCGCGGTCGCGCGCGCCGGGTTCCCTCACTGGTCACTAACCGCTAGCCACTAGCCACTTCTTGCCCCTGGCTGGACACTGGCTACCGCCTGCGGGTAGGGTTCTCCCCCCTCCAATGGGTCTGCGGACGGCTATACAGAATGAGACTCGTACTCCTCGGCGCCCCCGGTTCCGGCAAGGGCACCCAGGCGCAGCGCCTGCGTGACCAGAAAGGCATCCCGCAGGTGTCCTCCGGCGACCTGCTGCGCGACGCCGTCGCGCGCGGCACCGAACTCGGCGTCCGCGCCAAGGCGGCGATGGACGCCGGCGAACTGGTCACCGACGACATCGTGCTCGGGCTGATCCGCGAGCGGCTCGGCCGACCCGACGCCGCCGCGGGTTTCATCCTCGACGGCTATCCGCGCAACGTCGCGCAGGCCGACGCGCTCGACGCCCTGCTGGCGGACCTGCAGCAGCCGCTCGACGCCGTCGTGCTGATGAACGTCGACGAGAAGGCGCTGGTCATGCGCCTGACCGGCCGTCGCAACTGCCCGGCCTGCGGCAAGGTGTTCAACGTCTATTCGTCGCCCTCGGACAAGGGCGAGAAGTGCGACAACCCGGCGCACGGCGCCGACGCGCCGCTGCTCGTGCAGCGTGACGACGACAAGGAAGAAGTCATCGCCAACCGGCTCAAGGTCTACGCCGCGCAGACGAGCCCGCTGATCGAGCACTACCGCAACCGCGGGCTGCTCAAGGTCGTCAACGCCGACCAGCCGGTCGACCGCGTCTACCAGGAATTCCTCAAGGTCGCGGGCGTCTGATCCTCCTTCACCTCTCCCGCTCGCGGGAGAGGTCGCGCGCAGCGCGGGTGAGGGCTCCGGGGGTGAGGGCTCTTACCGCAACTGCGCCCGGAGCGGCTCCGCCAGGATTGCCCCGCGCCAGCCTCGCAGCAACGCGCTCTCCTCGAGCGCCACCGAGCCGAAGGCGACCGCCTCGACGTCACGGCGCGTGCCGAGCACCTCCGGGCCGATGCCGAGCGCCGCGGCCTGGTCACGCACGACCTTCAGCAGCGCGGCCGCGAGCGCCTGCTCCTCGTTGGTCGGGCGCCGCGGCGGCTCGATCGGTGCCACGTCGCTTGCGCGCGCCTCGCGCAGCAGCTCGAGCAGTTCCTCGCCGCGTCGGCGCACGACGCCCGGCGGCAGCACCTCGAGCTTTTCCATGTCGGCGACCGATTCGGGCGCGCGGATCGCAAGTGCGTACAACGCCTCGTCCGCCAGGATCCAGCCACGTGGCTTGTCGGATTCCTGCGCCCGGCGTTCGCGCCATTCGGCGAGCGCGCGCGCCGCGGCCTGTTCCGACGGCCGCAGCCGGTTGAGCCCCTTGAGCCGCCGCCACGCGGCTGCCGGGTCGGTGCGGTACAGCGACGCATCCTCGTAGATGGCCGTTTCCTCCGCGACCCAGGTGCCGCGACCTTGTGCCGTCAGGGCCGTCTGCAAATCTGCGTGCAAGGTAAGCAGGTGACGCACGTCGTCCGCCGCGTACGCGACCTGCGCCGCGCTGAGCGGTCGTCGCGACCAGTCGGTCCGCGTCTGGCCCTTGTCGATCGAGTGCCCGAGCTGTCGCGCGACGAGTTCGGCATAGCCGACCTGCGCCGGAAACCCGAGCATGGCCGCGGCGATCTGCGTGTCGAATATCGGGCCGGGCACGCTGCCGCCGGCCAGCAGCAGCACTTCCAGGTCCTGGCGCGCGGCGTGCAGGATCTTCAGCCGGCCGCGGTCCCGCAGCAGTTCGTGCAACGGCGCAAGGTCGAGCCCTGCCAGCGGATCGATGAGGACGCAGTCCGTCTCGGTCGCAAGCTGCAGGAGGCACAATTGCGGGTGGTAAGTGCGTTCGCGCATGAACTCGGTGTCGAGCGCGAGCCGCTCGGCGCCGTGCAGGCGGAACAGGGCGGCCTCGAGTTCGGCCGGGTCTTGGATCAGCTTGGCTTCGCGCATCTGGCCTGTCACGTAAGTGTAGAATCGCCGTTCCTCAGGCCGCCGCGGTCCCTCGTGCTGCAATTCCTGAAGGTCTTCGTCGACATCGTACTCTGGCGCCGCGGCCCGCAGGACCTCCCCGCTTCGACGCTGCTGCTCGGGCTGGCCGGCGCCGCCTACGTGCTGGTGTCGGTCCTGCAACTTGCGTGGATCGACGAACCAGCCGCGGCCTGGATCGTGTTCGTCGTCGTCGACCCGCTGCTGCTCACCGGCGGCACCTGGCTGGTGCTGCGCCTGTTCAACCGGCGCGCGCGCTTCCTGCAGACGGCGACGGCCATGCTCGGCACCGGTGCGCTGCTCGGCGTCGCACTGTTCCTGCCGGTGCAGTGGCTGATGTCGGCGCTGCAGGTTCCGCCGGGGTCGACCGTGGCCGGCGTGGCTGCGCTCGGGCTGGTCGTCGCGTTCGCGCTCGTGTCGGGACGGATCCTGCAGCTCGCGACCGAGTCCAACCTGTTCACGGGCGTCGCGCTGTCGCTGACGTATTTCCTGCTGATCGACCTGCTGCTGACCCTCGTCGTCCGCGGCGGAGGGGGCTGACCTTGCATCTGCACATCCTCGGCATCTGCGGCACGTTCATGGGCGGCATCGCTGCGATCGCGCGCGCGGCCGGGCATCGCGTGACCGGTTCGGACAAGAACGTCTATCCGCCGATGAGCACGCAGCTCGCGGCGCTCGGCGTCGACGTGATCGAAGGGTACGAGCCGGACCAGCTCGCACTGCGCCCGGACGTGTTCGTGGTCGGCAACGTGATGAGCCGCGGCAACGCTCTGGTCGAGGCGCTGCTCGCGAGCGGACAGCCGTTCGAGTCGGGCCCCGAATGGCTCGCGCGCAACGTGCTGCGACAGGACGGCCGTTGGGTGCTCGGGGTCGCCGGCACGCACGGCAAGACGACGACCAGCAGCCTGCTCGCGTCGATCCTCGAGCACGCGGGACTGCAGCCCGGCTTCCTGATCGGCGGCGTGCCGCTCGACTTCGGTGTCAGCGCGCGGCTCGGCGCCGGCCGGCATTTCGTGATCGAGGCCGACGAGTACGACACCGCGTTCTTCGACAAGCGCGCCAAGTTCGTGCACTACCGTCCGCGCACCGCGATCCTCAACAACCTCGAGCACGACCACGCCGACATCTACCCGGACGTCGCCGCGATCCAGAAGCAGTTCCACTTCCTGTTGCGCACGGTGCCCGGCGACGGCCGGCTCGTCGTCAACGCCGAGGAGCCGTTCCTGGACGAGGTGCTGCAGCAGGGCTGCTGGACGCCGGTCGAGCGCTTCGCGACACGACCGCTCGCCAACGCCGACTGGCACGTGACGCCGGCCGAGGGCGCCGACTTCGCCAATTTCGACGTGTTCCGCGGCGCTCGGCACGTCGGCCGCGTCGAGTGGAACCTGCTCGGTCGTCACAACGCCGCCAATGCGCTCGCGGCGATCGTCGCGGCGCACCACGCCGGTGTCGACGAGCAGGCGGCGCTCGAGGCGCTGCGTCGCTTCGGCGGCGTCAAGCGCCGGCTCGAGGTGCGCGGCGTGGTCGATGGCGTCACCGTCTACGACGATTTCGCGCACCACCCGACCGCCATCACGACCACGCTCGAGGGCGTGCGACGGCGCGCGTCGCAGGGTCGCGTGATCGCGGTGCTCGAGCCGCGCTCCAACACGATGAAGCTCGGCACGCACAAGGCCGCGCTGGCCGAGTCGCTGCGCGGGGCGGATCGCGTGTTCGTCTACCAGTCGCCGGAAGTCAAATGGGACGTCGACGACGCGATGCACCCGCTCGGCAGCCTCGCGACCGTGCAATCCGACCTCGCGCGACTCGTGGCGACGATGGTGGCGGAGTCACGGCCGGGCGACCATTTCGTGCTGATGAGCAATGGCTCGTTCGGCGGCCTGCACGAAAAGCTGTTGCAGGCGTTGCGCGAGCGGGCAACGGCGCGCTGACGCGGCATAATCGACGCGCCATGGACGACGCACCAGAGTCCCCCGTGCCGCTCGAGGAGATTCCACTCTTCCCGCTCAACACGGTGCTGTTCCCGGGCGGCCCGCTGCCGCTCCGGATTTTCGAGGCGCGCTACATCGACCTGGTGCGCCGTTGCCTGCGCGAGAACTCGGGTTTCGGTGTCGTGTTGATCCGCGAAGGCGAGGAGGCCGGCACCGGTCCGACCGCGACCTGGGACGTCGGCACCTACGCCCGCATCGTCGACTTTTCCGGCGAACCGGACGGGCTGCTCGGCATCGAAGCGCGCGGCGAGCGGCGCTTCCGGATCCACGCCCGACGGCAGGCGCGCGACGGACTGCACGTCGCCGACGTCGAATGGCTGCCGGTCGACCCGCGGGTGCCCCTGCCCGAGGAATTCTCGGACCTCGGCCCGGCGCTCGACCTCGTGCTCGGCCAGGTGGGCGACCCGTACGAATCGCTCGAACGCCACGTCGACGACGCGGCCTGGGTCGCTGGCCGTCTCGCCGAGATCCTCCCGCTGCCGACCCCGCACAAGCAGCATTGCCTCGAGCTCGACGACCCGATCGAACGGCTGAGGTACCTGCGGCCGCTGTTCGAGATCACGACCGAGCCACCCGACACGGGCGAGGCGACGGACGCCTGACCGGCCGTCGATCGTCGGCGAAGCGGTTCCGTTCCCAGGGGCGCGGTGAATCGCCACGTTCTGCCCGCAATCGCGACTCGCTCCCGCCGACAGCCTCGGTTCGAATGGGGCCGCCCCACGCAGGGCAACCCGCCAGGCCACCGCAGGAGCACGCCATGGACGACCTCAAGGCTGCCGAGATCCTCAAGTCGCTCGCCGCCGGTACCGGCCCCGCGGAGGGCAGCGCGCCCGACGGCACCGCCGTGCTGCAGGCTCCCGATGTCGTGCGTGCGTTGTTCCTGGCTGCCGACGCACTCGAGGCGCGCACGCGTCAGCAGCGACGCCAGACCGCACTGCCGCGCAACGCCGGCAAGCCATGGTCGCACGAAGAGGACGAGCGGCTGCTGCAGGCCTACGACGGCGGGGTCACGGTGGACGCGCTGACGGCCGCCCACGAGCGCACGCGGGCGGGCATCGAGGCGCGGCTCGTCAAGCACGGACGGCTCGACACTGGGCAGGCACCGGCGGCACGCATTCGCTGACCACGCCCCGGGCCGACCGGGGCAAGCCGGTAGAATGCGCGGCATGACCGCCGCCGCGCCGCCCCGACTGCTGTTCGTCCCCGTCCCCGGTGGCTTTGTGCCGGTGCCGATCCACGACGCGGCGGTAGCCGCTGTCACCGGCGCCAGCCTGTTGCTACAGTCGGTCGCGCAAGCCACGCCCGCATTGCAGGACGACGCGCCCGTGCGCGCTGGGATGCGCGCCGGCGCCGGCTGGACGGAGTTGCGCAACGGCGTCGAGGTTGCCACGGGAGTGATCGACCGACTGTCGGATCGGCGCGAGGCGCACACGGAGGTGCTCGCATGACGATTACGGGCTCGACGCAGCCGCCGCGCCTGCGGATCCTGCAGGTGATCCTGTCGCGCGGGTTCGCCGGCTCGGAGCGTGCCGCGGCCGAGGCCTGCAATGCGCTCGTGCAGGCGCACGACGTTGCGATCGTCCTGCGACGCGACCACCGCAATGCCGCCGGCGCGAGCATCCGCGACTATCTTGCTCCGGACGTGGAAGTCTTCGAAGTTCCGGCGTTGTGGCGGACACGCGCCGCCCTCGGCGCGGTCCTGCGTGACTGGCAACCGGACATTGTCCACACGCACCTGCGCCGCGGCACGCGTCACGTCGTCCAACTCGCCACCGGGGTACCGCACGTCGCCACGTTGCACATCGACCTCAACGGGCCGCATTTCCTGCGCGCCGACGCGTTGTGCTGCATCTCGCCGTGGCAGGCCCGCAAGCTCGAGCGCGCAGGCTATGGCGGACGCGTGCTCGAGATCCCGAATTCGCTGGTGCCGCACCCGCGCATCGACGGCGAGCGACGCGAGCAACTGCGTGCGGAGGCCGCGGCAACGACCGGCGACTTCCTCATCGGTGGCGTCGGCCGCCTCACGGAGGGCAAGGCGTTCGACGTGCTGATCGAGGCGTTCCGCCGGGCGCGATTGCCGAACGCCCGTCTCGTGCTGGTCGGCGACGGTTCGCAGCGCTCACGGCTCGTGCAGCTCGCCGACGGGTTGCCCGTCGTCTTCACGGGCTTCCGTGACGATGCCAAGGACTGGTACCAGGCGTTCGACCTGTTCGTGAGCGCGTCGCGTCGCGAGCCGTTCGGCCGCGTCATCATCGAGGCGCTCGACGCGGGCACGCCGGTGATTGCCTCCGATGCCGACGGCCCGCGCGACATCGCGGTGCGTTACCCGATCGAAATCACGCCGGTCGGCGACGTCGACGCACTGGCGGCCGCGCTGCGTCGCGCGCATTCACGTCCACGAGGGCGGCTCGCGGTCGACCTGGGCGAATTCCACGTCGCGCGGATCGCCGCGTCGCTGCTCGACGCCTATCGCCAGTTGCTGGCGGTGCGGCAGGGTGAGCGGTCCGCCGCCGTCGGCATGGCGGCGGCGGACCCTTCGCGTCAGAGCTTCGCGAAGACGCGCGCCGCGGCCGCGACGGTGGCGTCGATGTCCGCCTCCGTGTGCGCGATCGAGACAAAGCCGGCCTCGAACGCCGACGGCGCGAGGTAGACGCCCTCGTCGAGCATGCCGTGGAAGAACTTCTTGAAGCGCTCGACGTCGCACTGGGTCGCGTCGGCGTAGGACGTGACTTTCGCCGCCGACGTGAAGAACAGGCCGAACATGCCGCAGACGTGGTTGGTCGCGAGCGGGATGCCGGCCTGCTTCGCGGCCGCGGCGATGCCGTGCACGAGGCGGTCGGTCAGCGCCGCGAGCTTGTCGTGGAAGCCCGGCGCGTCGAGGCCGTTCAGCGTCGCGAGACCCGCGGCCATCGCAACCGGGTTCCCCGACAGCGTGCCGGCCTGGTAGACGGGGCCGAGCGGCGCAATGTGGCTCATGATGTCGCGACGGCCGCCGAACACGCCCACCGGCATGCCGCCGCCGACGATCTTGCCGAGCGTCGTGAGGTCGGGCGTGATGCCGTAGAGCGCCTGCGCGCAGCCCTTGGCGACGCGGAAGCCGGTCATGACTTCGTCGAAGATCAGCACGGCGCCGGCCTTGGTGCATTCCTCGCGCAGGGTTTCGAGGAAGCCCGGCACCGGCGGGATGCAGTTCATGTTGCCGGCGACCGGCTCCACGATCACGCAGGCGATCTCGGCGCCGAGCTCGGCGAAGACCTGCTTCACCTGCGCCGCGTCGTTGTACGTCAGCGTGAGCGTGTATGCCGCGAGCTCGGGCGGCACGCCCGGCGAGGTCGGCACGCCGAGCGTGAGCATGCCGGAGCCGGCCTTCACGAGCAGCGAGTCGGAATGGCCGTGGTAGCAGCCCTCGAACTTCACGATCTTCTGCCGGCCGGTGTAGCCGCGCGCGAGGCGGATCGCGCTCATCGTCGCCTCGGTGCCCGAGCTGCACATGCGCACGAGCTCGATCGAAGGCACGAGATCGATGATCTTGCGTGCGACGACCGTCTCGATCTCGGTGGGCGCGCCGAACGACAGGCCGTTCTCGGCCGTCTCCTGCACCGTGCGTATCACGTCCGGGTGCGCGTGGCCGAGGATCATCGGGCCCCAGGAACCCACGTAGTCGATGAATTCGCGGCCGTCGGCCGCCCAGGCCCGCGAGCCCTTGGCGCGGGCAAAGAAAATCGGTTCGCCGCCCACGCCGCGAAACGCACGCACGGGTGAATTCACGCCGCCGGGGATGTACTTGCTGGCTTCCTGGAAAAGGCTCACTGGGGATGCGCTCCGGTGTCGAATCAGCGGGGAAAGGGCGGCATTTTAGCGCGTGGTCGCCCGTTTCCGGGGCCGGGGCTTATGATGCTGCGGAAAACCCCCATTCGACCCGACGCGCCGCCGGGCCCTGTTGACAGCGGCAGCGCCCGGGGATGCCCGACATAGGAGCCGCCCCCTGAATCTCGCGTATCCGCTCAATGCCTACCTGCTGGTCGCGCTCGGCAGCGGGTTCGGTGGCGCCGCCCGGCTGTTCGTCTCGACGCTGGTCGGCCGCTCGGTCGGCACGACGTTTCCCTGGGGCACGCTCGCGGTCAACGTGGCGGGCTGCCTGCTCGTCGGCGCGCTCGGCGCGATGTTCGAGCCGGCGAGCCCGTTGCACGTGCGGCAGGACCTGCGGGTGCTCATGATCGTCGGCGTGCTCGGCGGCTTCACGACCTTTTCGGCGTTTTCGCTCGAGGCACTGCTGCTCGTGCAGCGTGGCGCGACGGTCGCGGCGGTGGCCTACGTCGTCACATCGGTGGTGCTGTGCCTGCTCGCGGCGGCTGCGTCGTACGTCGCGGTCGCGATGATCTTCCGCTGACCCTCCTGCGGTCGGCCCGCAATGCCGGTGCCACCTGTGCCTGTGCGGAGTGTGCGTGGCGTGTCACGAGCGCGCCCGGGCCGGCCCGGCTCAGGGCACGGCCCAGGCGCGCGACCTGGCTCACCGATCCATGCTTAGAAACGCCACGCGGCCGACAGCCACAATGCGTTGGCGTCGTCGATGTCGTCGATGTCGATGACCTCGTATTCGAGACGCGTGTGCAGGTGGTCGAACAGCGTCAGGCCAATGCCACCGCCGTAGACGAAATCCTCCTGGTTGTCGTCCCGCACGGTCAGGTCGTCGACGTCGACCTGCACGTCGTAGAACAGGTAACCCGCCTTGGCAAAGAGTTCGATCGGCCCCACCGGCAAGGTGCCGACGACATAAGGCGCGACGCCATTGATGTCGGCGTTGACGCGCCGGCCGTCGATCCTGTCTTCCGGGTTGCCGAGGTCGATGTAGTCGAGCTCGACGCCGAGGTACTGATTGAAGCGATACCCGGCAAACGCCTTGAACGTAGTGTCGTCGGCATCGAAGTCGCCCACCGTGTCGGTGACGTCGCCGACGTCGTCGATCTTCACGTTGAACTGGCCGACACCCGCGCCGGCGTAGAAGCCGCTCTCGTTGTCGTCGGCCATGGAAAGGCTGGACATCCCGCCCAGTGCGATCGCGACTGCCATGGTTACGCTTCGTTTGATCATGTTCGCCTCGATGATGACTTGCGAGGCGTGATTTATAAGTTCGCGTGTCGCGCGCCACCCATCGGCGCAACGCCGACATCGCGCGCCGGACTTGGCAGCCGATCCGATGTGCCTGCGCTGTCGGTCATATCTCGCCGCGCAGTGCGTGCCGCCATACACCGCCGTCGGGGAACCTGAGTCGGCGCGCGTGGTCGCAGCAGGCCCCGGAGCCTGCGCCACAGGAGTGCTCAGCCCGGGTCGCGATACCCTTCGAGCCAGACGACTTCCGACGCGATCGCGCCGTCGGACCGCAGGTCAATGACGCGATAGCCCGGCGGCCGGTCATCCGCCTGGAAGGTCGCGTTGCGTGGGCGAAACTGCATCACTGTGGCTGGCGTGCACATCAGCCGCAGCTCGCCACGCGCATAGAGGTCGAGCGCCTGGTGCGCGTGGCCCCAGCACACGCCGCGCACGCGTGCATGGCGCGACACCGTTTCGCACAGGGCCGGGCCATCGAGCAGACCCAGTTCATCGAGCGCGGCCGAGTCCATCGGCACGGGCGGGTGGTGCAGGAACACGAACGCGTGGGGCGTCGTGCCCGCGTTCAGCGCGCGGTCGAGCTCGCGCAGTTGCGCTGCCCCCAGCCGACCCTCGCCGTCCACCGATTCGGCGTACCAGGACTCGAGCAGCGCGACCTGCCAGCCGTTGGCCGTCACGAACTGGCCGCCGACCTGGAATGGCGGATGACCGAGTCGCCGCCTCAATTCGTCGGGGACGTCGTGATTGCCAGGGATCAGGAACACCGGTACGTCGAGGTCGCCCAGCAGCAGGTCGATGACGCCGTAGGCGGCCGGCTCGTCGTGCACGATGTCGCCGGTGACCACGATCGCGTCGGCCGGGAAGCAGGTCCGGCGGGCGTGCTCGAGACAGGCGCGCAACCGGGGTTGTGGCTTTGCACCGCGCAGGGCAGCGTCCGGGTCGACGAGCACGTGCGTATCCGTAAACTGCACGAGCCGCACGCTCCGGCCGGATTCCAGCCGGCGGGCGGGACCCGCCGGCCCCGGGCCGGTGGCGGCTTGGCTCGTCGTCGTCGAGACCATGACGCGATCATGGCAGATCGCGTCCTCCGGAGGGACCCATGTCGAATCGCACGCTCTCGCTCACGGATACGCTGTACCGCTACCTGATCGACGTCTCCCTGCGTGAGGCGCCTGTGCTGCGGGAACTGCGCGAGGAAACCGCCGGCCTGAGCCAGCGCTCGATGCAGATCGCGCCCGAGCAGGGCCAGTTCATGGCGCTGCTGGTGCGGCTCATGGGGGCGCGCCACTGCCTCGAAGTCGGCGTGTTCACGGGCTATTCATCGCTCGCCGTGGCACTCGCGCTGCCGCCGGAAGGGCGCATCGTCGCCTGCGACGTCAGCGAGGAGTGGACCGCGATCGCACGGCGCTATTGGGAGCGGGCGGGCGTCGCGGACAGGGTCCGGCTCGAGCTCGCGCCGGCGCTGCAGACGCTCGACGGGCTCATCGCGGGCGGCGAGGCGGGGCAGTACGACCTTGCCTTCATCGATGCGGACAAGACCAACTACCTCGAGTACTACGAGCGCGTGCTGCGGCTGCTGCACCCGGGCGGGCTCGTCGTCGTCGACAACACGCTGTGGAGCGGGCGGGTGGCAGACCCCGGCGTGATCGATGCCGACACGCTTGCGCTGCGCCGCTTCAACGAAGCGCTGCACCGCGACGAGCGCGTCGACCTGTCGCTCGTGCCGATCGGCGACGGGCTCACGCTTGCGCGCAAGCGCTGATCGAAGCCGCCGCCGGCGCCCTCATTCGGCGCCGCGAGAGCTGGTTGCTTCGGCTGCCTCGGCCGAGCGGGCCGCGAGCTTTGCTTCGATCTCGGCCAGCAATTGTCGCGCTTGCTCCGAGCTTTCGCTCGGGTGCGGCGTGTATGCAAGCGGGCCCAGCGTCCGCGCGGCATCGGTGAGACGATCGTCATTGACCATCTGCTGAGCGACGGTCCAGCGCAGCGACGGGTCGAAAGGTGCCAGCGCCAGAGCCCACTCCAGGCCTTTGACGGCGTTCGGGGTCGGTTCGAGTCCCTCGTCGAGATAGGTCAGGTAATACCCTTGCAGCGGCAGGGGATGGTTGTTCTCGGCACGGTTGGCTTTGGCCCAGTGTGCGCGGAGCTCCTTCCAGGATTCCTTCGGCAGTGCGCCCGTCCGGATCTTGTGCTCGATCGCAAAGCCCTTCTGGACGTAAGCGTTCATTTGCTTCGGGTCGATAGCCAGCGCGCGATCCGCCGCGGCGATTGCGGCGTCGGCGTTGCCGGCGTCGAACTCGGCTTCGGCCAGGGCCGTCAGCACCGCGGGGTCGGTCGGGTACAGCGCTGCGACACGCCGTGCCTCCTCCACGAGCGGTTGCGCCTCCTTTTCGGCATCGATGCCCATCCTCGACTGCATGCGTGTCGGCATGATCGCAGCCTCGCCTGCGGGCAGTTTGCGCACCACGATCGGTCCGATCGGCAGGTTCTTTTTCGGGATGGAGAATCCACGCAACGATCTCCGCCCGACGTAGTCGTTCATATCGCGCTGCAGCTGATTCAGGCTGCCGAAGGCAGTTTCGGCGGCTTGCAGCGCGCCGTCACCTGCCGCCAGGCGCTGCTCGTACTTGGTCAGCTGGCCGCTGCGGTCGGGGTCGAACATCAGGTAATGAAACAAGGTCCACGCCTTGCCGTAGAAGACGTCCTCCTGACCTCGGGACAAACCGCCGTCTACGTTCAGCAGGTCCTGGATCCTGACGTTCGGCCCGTAGACGAGCCCGGCGCTGCGATGGTGCGCCGGCGCACCGAGTGCGACCACGTCCTCCTGGAATGTCACGCCGGCGAAGGTCTCGGCGAAGCCCTCGATGTACCAGCGCGGGAAAGTGCGGTTGATGACGCCCCACATCACGTGGTGCGCATACTCGTGATACAGCACTTCCTCCGAGGAAAGGTCGTACTTCGAGCCCCCGGTCCTGATCGTGGGGACCATTGCGACCGACTGCCCGGCACGCGGCCGGTAGACGCCGAGTACGTTATTGCCGACCTTGGCCATCCTCCGGACTTCCCTCGCGTTCGAAACGACGAAGATCGTCACTCGGTTGGACGGGCTGGGTTTGACCTGCTGACGCGGAAAGACAAAGGCCATGGACGCGTGGAACAGTTCAAGGCGCTCCGAGAATCGCCTTACCGTTTCGGCGTCCTGTTCACTGTAGATGACGAAATGGTCGCTGCTGGCCTCGATCCATTCCGCTTGGGCGGGCGCACTCGCAAGCGTCAGTGCGATACCCCACAGCAGCAACCACCCCAGCGCAGCGACCTGCGTTTTCTTCGAGTACGCCCACGCGGCAGTGCCGCGATCCGCTTCGCACCGAATCGACATTCCACCGACCCCCTTGCCCGCCGCCAGCGCGGCCTCATTGGAATTGTGGCCAGATACTAGCGCGAGGTGGTCCGGTCGAACCATGTGCGTGGCGGAATTGCTGCAAGGTCCACCAAAGCAAACGGGCGGGATCGCTCCCGCCCGTTGCCGTCGTGAAGTGCGGAGGGCAGGGTGACCTGCCTCGCGCTCGTTCGACTGTCCGTCAGTACTTGTAGTGGTCGGCCTTGAACGGCCCCTGCGGCGACACGCCGATGTAGGCAGCCTGTTCGGCCGTCAGCGTCGTCAGCTTCGCGCCGATGCGCTCGAGGTGCAGCTGCGCGACCTTCTCGTCGAGGTGCTTCGGCAGCACGTAGACCTGCTTGTCGTACTGGGCGCCGCGCACGAACAGCTCGATCTGCGCGAGCACCTGGTTCGTGAACGAGTTCGACATCACGAACGACGGGTGGCCCGTCGCGCAGCCGAGGTTCACGAGCCGGCCCTCGGCCAGGATGATCAGCCGCTTGCCGTCGGGGAAGACCACGTGGTCGACCTGCGGCTTGATGTTCTCCCAGCGGTACTGGCGCAGCGAGGCGATCTCGATCTCGCTGTCGAAGTGGCCGATGTTGCACACGATCGCCTGGTTCTTCATGCGCTTCATGTGCTCGTGCGTGATCACGTTCAGGTTGCCGGTCGCGGTCACGAAGATGTCGGCCTTGTCGCAGGCCTCTTCCATCGTGACGACCCGGTAGCCTTCCATCGCGGCCTGCAGCGCGCAGATCGGGTCGATCTCGGTGATCCAGACCTGCGCCGAGAGCGCACGCAGCGACTCGGCCGAACCCTTGCCGACGTCGCCGTAGCCGGCCACGACCGCGACCTTGCCCGCGATCATGACGTCGGTCGCGCGCTTGATCGCGTCGACCAGCGACTCGCGGCAGCCGTAGAGGTTGTCGAACTTCGACTTGGTGACCGAGTCGTTGACGTTGATCGCGGGGAACGGCAGCTCGCCCTTGCGCGCGAATTCATAGAGACGCTTCACGCCGGTCGTCGTTTCCTCGGTCACGCCCTGGATCGCGGCGAGACGCTTCGAGTACCAGCCCGGGCTGGTCGCGAGGCGCTTGGCGATCGCGGCGTAGAGCGCCGTCTCTTCCTCGTTGGTCGGCTTGGCGATGACCGAGGCGTCCTTCTCGGCGCGCGTGCCGAGCAGCAGCAGCAGCGTCGCGTCGCCGCCGTCGTCGAGGATCATGTTGGCGAGCTGGCCGTTCGGCCACTCGAAGATCCGGTGCGTGAATTCCCAGTATTCGTCGAGCGACTCGCCCTTGTACGCGAACACCGGCGTGCCCGTTTCGGCCACGTACGCGGCGGCATGGTCCTGGGTCGAGAAGATGTTGCACGAGGCCCAGCGCACGTCGGCGCCGAGCGCCTTCAACGTGTCGATCAGCATCGCGGTCTGGATGGTCATGTGCAGGGAGCCCGCGATGCGTGCGCCCTTGAGCGGCTTCTCGGTGCCGAACTCCTGGCGAATGGACATCAGGCCGGGCATTTCGCTCTCGGCGATGATCATTTCCTTGCGGCCCCAGTCGGCGAGCCGCAGGTCGGCAACGTGGAAGTCCTGGTTCGTGTTCGGCGTGGCAACGGCGTTCATACGGTCGATCCTCTCTCGGTGGACGTCCGTGAACGGGCAGGCGTAGCGGAACGCAATCGGAGGTCCGCTCGCCTGAACGCACACGGGGTTCAGCGAGCGCGGTTGGAAAACCCATGGCCTGAGCCTGGCGGGACGGACCCGTTGCAGCGCTCCTCAGGCGAGGCGCGGAGTCTAGCGAAATCGGCCCGCATGGACCAACCTATCGCTGCGGAAACGGTGCGGTTCGCCGGCGCGGCAGCCGCGCATGCCAACGATCCCCAGGGAGGATAGACAGTGCTCAAGCTCTACGGCTTTCCGGTCAGCAATTACGTCAACATGGTCCACTTTGCGCTGCTCGAGAAGGGCATTCCTTTCGAGTACGTGCTGACCGCTCCGGACCAGAGCCCGGAATTCCTCGCGAAGAGCCCGCGCGGCAAGGTGCCGGTGCTGGAAACGCCCCAGGGCTACCTCAACGAGGCCAGCGTCATCCTCGAATACCTCGAGGAAACGGGCGGCGGCAAGTCGCTGCTGCCCCGCGATCCGCAAGCGCGCGCCTACGTGCGCAGCCTGATGAAGGAAATCGAGCTCTACATCGAATTGCCCGCGCGCTCGTGCTTCATCGAAGCGTTCTTCGGCGGGCGCGTTTCGCAGTCGATCAAGGACAGGGCGCGCGACGACCTGGCGGCCGGTTTTGCCGCGTTGCGCCGGCACGCGAAGTTCGATCCGTACGTGGCCGGCGCGGAGTTCACACTGGCCGACATCGTGTTCCTGTACAGCGCCGACCTGGCCTCGACCGTGTCGAAGCTTCTGTTCGACGTCGAACCGCTGGCCGACTGGCCGCAGGCCACGGCCCTGCTGCAGCGGCTCGGCGAAAACCCGCACGTGCAGAAGATTGCGCGCAACCGCGAAGCGGCCCGGCCTGCGTTCATCGAAGCGGTCAAGACTCGGCTGGCAGCGGCGGTGGCGGCGGCGCAGGGCGGGTGACCGTCGCTGGCTGGAAGCGCCCGGACAACGCTTGCGACTAGAATCGGCGCGGGCCAGCGACTGTTGTGCTGTGAACCCGACCACGCCACGGAGGCACCGACATGCGGCCATGGAAGGTTCGAGGATTCGTCTGCACCGTAGCAATCCTCATCTGGGCGGCCCTGTCCACGACGAGCCGGGCGGACTCGGTCAAGAGCACGGCACGGACGACGCTCCAGCTCGCGCCCGGCGTGTATTTCATCCGCCACGAGGACGCGCCGGACGCGTTCCCCCAAGGCAACACGACGGTGGTCGTCGGCGAGCGCGAAGTGCTGGTGGTCGACTCCTGCTACCTGCCGTCCTCCGCCCGGCAGGACATCGCGCAAATCCGGCAATGGACGAGCAAGCCGGTGCGCTACCTCGTCAACACGCACTGGCACTACGACCACACCATGGGCAACGGCGAGTACTGGGCCGCGTTCCCGGGGCTCGACATCGTTGCGCACGCCGAGACTGCACGACGCTCGCGCGCGTACAACCCCGGATGGTTCGCACGGTTTCCGGGTCGTGCGGACCTGTTCCGCAAGGTGCTGGCGGACGGCAAGGATGGCAACGGCACCGTGCTGACCGAGGCCATGCGCCGTGAATACGCCGAGGGCCTGCGCGGGCTGGAGCCGGTGCAGGCGGAGTTCGCCGTGATCAAGGACCGCACGCCGAACGTCACGTTCGAGGAGTCGATGACGTACGACCTGGGTAACCGCGAGGTGCAGGTGCGCTTCCTGGGTCGCGGCAATACCGCGGGCGATGCGGTCGTCTACCTGCCGCGCGAGCGGATCCTCGTCACCGGGGACCTCGTCGTGCACCCCGTGCCGTACATGTTCAGCGGCTTTCCGTCGGAATACGTCCGCACGCTGCAGGCACTCGAGCGTCTCGAGTACGACGTGCTAGTCCCCGGTCACGGCGAAGTGCTGCGCGGTGCCCGCGCACATGGGTACGTCGACGCACTGGGCGCCTTCACCACCGCGGTAATCGGCGCTGTCGAACAGCAGGTTGCGGTCATCGGCAACGGGCAGCGCAACCTCGTGCCCGTGCGGGAGGCCGTGCAGAAGACGTTCGACGTCGCGCCCTGGCGCGAGCGGTTTTCGGGCGGCGACCCGGACAATCGCGACTTTTTCGAGACGACCTACACGGGTCTCATCACGTCGGCGCACGCGGAGATCTGGGGCAGGTAGCCTCCCGACCCCCTCTCCCGTGAAGCGGGAGAGGGTGGGGTGAGGGTCGGAAATTTTCGGAGCCCTCACCCGGCCTGCGGCCGACCTCTCCCGCCGAAGCGGGAGAGGTGAGAGCTCAGAGGCCGGCGTCCTTCCGCAGCGCCTCGGCCTTGTCGGTCTTTTCCCAGGTGAAGGCCGTGAACGTCTCGCTCTTCTCGACCTTCTTGCCGCCGATGACTTCCTTCCACTGGTAGGTCATGTGCTGCGGCTCGCGGCCGAAGTGACCGTACGCCGCGGTCGGGCGGTACATCGGGTGCACGAGGTCGAGCATCTTGATGATGCCGTACGGGCGCAGGTCGAAGTGCGCGCGCACCAGCTGCTCGAGCTTGTCCTGGCCGACCTTGCCGGTGCCGAAGGTCTCGACCGTGATCGAGGTCGGCTCGGCCACGCCGATCGCGTAGGAGACCTGGATTTCGCAGCGGTCCGCGAGGCCGGCCGCGACGAGGTTCTTCGCGACGTAGCGCGCCGCATACGCGGCCGAGCGGTCGACCTTCGACGGGTCCTTGCCCGAGAACGCACCGCCGCCGTGACGGGCCGTGCCGCCGTAGCTGTCGACGATGATCTTGCGGCCGGTCAGGCCGCAGTCGCCGACCGGGCCGCCGATGACGAAGTTGCCGGTCGGGTTGATGTGGAACTTGGTCGTGCCGCCGAGCCATTCCTTCGGCAGCACGTGCTTGATGATCAGCTCCATGACCGCTTCGCGCAGGTCCTCGAGCTTGACGTCGGGGTCGTGCTGCGTGGAGAGCACCACCGCGTCGAGCCCGGCGACCTTGCCGTCGACGTAGCGGCAGGTGACCTGCGACTTCGCATCCGGGCGCAGCCACGGCAGCAGCCCGCTCTTGCGGACTTCGGCCTGGCGCTCGACGAGCTTGTGCGCGAAGGAAATCGGCGCGGGCATCAGGTTCTCGGTCTCGTTGCTCGCGTAGCCGAACATGAGGCCCTGGTCGCCGGCGCCCTGTTCCTCGGGCTTGGCGCGGTCGACGCCCATCGCGATGTCGGGCGACTGCTTGCCGATGATGTTGAGCACGCCGCAGGTGCGGCCGTCGAAGCCGACGTGCGACGAGGTGTAGCCGATGTCGCAGATGACGCTGCGGACGATCTCCTCGAGGTCCACCCAGGCTTCGGTGGTGACTTCACCCGCCACGACCGCGACGCCGGTCTTGACCAGCGTTTCGCAGGCGACGCGCGCACGCTTGTCCTGCGCGATCATCGCGTCGAGCACGGCGTCCGAGATCTGGTCGGCGACCTTGTCCGGGTGACCCTCGGACACGGACTCGGAGGTGAAGAGGTAACTGTTTGACATCTATGGCTTTCCCTGGGCGATCAGGCGGCGAAGTATAGCGGCGCCTTTGTGGCCCGGGGCGGCCGTTTCGGTCTGTGCTGATGACGGTCGCATCCGGTCCGGACCGTCAAGGCGTGACCCTGGTCGCTCCGGAACGCTAAAATGCCGGGCTTTCCACGAGGGTCCCTCATGCCCACCCGTCGGCAACTCGCCAACGCCATCCGCGCGTTGAGCATGGATGCGGTCCAGAAGGCCAATTCGGGCCACCCTGGCATGCCGATGGGCATGGCCGACATCGCCCAGGTGCTGTGGGGCGACCACTTGAGGCACGACCCCGGCCAGCCGCAATGGGCGGACCGCGATCGCTTCGTGCTGTCGAACGGCCACGGCTCGATGCTGCTGTATTCGCTGCTGCACCTGACCGGTTACCCGCTCAAGGCCGAGGACCTCGCGAACTTCCGCCAGTTCGGCTCGCACACGGCGGGCCACCCGGAAGTCGACCACCACCTCGGCATCGAGACGACGACGGGGCCGCTGGGCCAGGGCCTCGCCAACGCGGTCGGCATGGCGCTCGCCGAGAAGCTGCTTGCCGCCGAGTTCAACCGGCCGGGGCACGAGGTCGTCGACCACCATACCTATGTCTTCCTCGGTGACGGCTGCCTGATGGAAGGCGTCTCCCACGAGGCCTGCTCGCTCGCCGGCACGCTCGCGCTCGGCAAGCTGATCTGCTTCTACGACGACAACGGCATCTCGATCGACGGCGAAGTGCACGGCTGGTTCACCGACGACACGCCGAAGCGCTTCGAGGCCTACGGCTGGCACGTCGTGCCGAACGTCGACGGCCACGACCCGGCCGCGATCGAAGCGGCGATCCAGGCCGCGAAGGCGGCCAAGGGCCAGCCGTCGCTGATCTGCTGCAAGACGGTCATCGGCTGGGGCTCGCCCAACAAGCAGGGCACCGAAGCCACCCACGGCGCTGCGCTCGGCGACGTCGAAGTCGCCGCGACGCGCGAGCACATCGGCTGGACCTCGGCGCCGTTCGAGATCCCGCAGGACATCCGCGCGGGCTGGGACGCCCGGGCGAAGGGCGCGGCGGTGCGCCAGCAGTGGGTCGACCGTTTCGAGTCCTATCGCGCGGCGCATCCCGAACTCGCGGCCGAGTACGAGCGGCGCATGCGCGGCGAACTGCCCGCCGACTGGCGCGGCAAGCTCGAGGCGTTCATCGCGGCCACGGTCGAAAAGCCGGTCGCCATCGCGACGCGTTCCTCCTCGCAGCAGGTGCTGAACGTGCTCGGCGCGGCGATCCCCGAAATGCTCGGCGGTTCGGCGGACCTGACCGGTTCGAACAACACGAACCACAAGGCGTCGAAGCCGATCGGCGCGAACCAGGCCGGCAACTACATCCACTACGGCGTGCGCGAGTTCGGCATGGCCGCGGTCATGAACGGCGTCGCGCTGCACGGCGGTTACCTGCCGTACGGCGGCACGTTCCTCGTGTTCTCCGACTACGCGCGCAATGCCTGCCGCATGTCGGCGCTGATGAAGCAGCGCGTGGTCTACGTGTTCACGCACGACTCGATCGGCCTCGGCGAGGACGGCCCGACGCACCAGCCGGTCGAGCACGTCGCGAGCCTGCGGCTCATTCCGAACATGCGCGTCTGGCGTCCGTGCGACACGGTCGAGACCGCCATTGCCTGGGGCGACGCGGTCGAGCACACGACCGGCCCGACCAGCCTCGTGCTGACGCGCCAGGCGCTCGCGCCGATGCCCCGCACGACCGAGCAGCAGGCGGCCATCGCGCTCGGCGGCTACGTGCTCGTCGAGGCCCAGGGCGGCGCGCCCGAATGCGTGCTGATCGCGACCGGCTCCGAGGTTGCGGTCGCGGTCGAAGCGGCCAAGCTGCTCGCGGGCCAGGGCCGTCGCGTGCGCGTCGTGTCGATGCCGTGCACGAGCCTGTTCGAGGCACAGGACGCGGCCTATCGTGCCGCCGTGCTGCCGGCCGGCGTGCCGAAGGTCGCCGTCGAAGCTGGCGTTCGCGACGGCTGGTATCGCTACGTCGGCACCGACGGCGCCGTCGTCGGCATGGACACGTTCGGCGCCTCGGCGCCGGCCAAGAAGCTGTTCGAGCACTTCGGCTTCACCGCCGCGAACGTCGCGCGCGTGGCCGGAGAGCTGCTCGCGCAGCGCTGAGTCGAATTTCCGCTTTTCGAAGCACTCAAGACGGGAGAGTCGAGATGGGTATCAAGGTCGGCATCAACGGATTCGGACGCATCGGCCGCATGGTCTTCCGCGCGGCGGTCAAGGACTTCGCCGACATCGAGATCGTCGGCATCAACGACCTGCTCGAACCCGATTACCTGGCCTACATGCTCAAGTACGACTCGGTGCACGGTCGCTTCAAGGGCGACGTCGCGGTCGAGGGCAGCAACCTGATCGTCAACGGCCGCAAGATCCGCCTGACCGCGGTCAAGGACCCGGCGGAACTGAAGTGGGGCGAGCTCGGTGTCGACGTCGTGGTCGAGTCGACCGGCCTGTTCCTCGACGCCGCGAGCGCGCAGAAGCACATCGCCGCGGGCGCGAAGAAGGTGCTCATGTCGGCTCCGTCGAAGGACGACACGCCCATGTTCGTGTTCGGTGTGAACCACACCAAGTACGCCGGCGAGACGATCATTTCCAACGCCTCGTGCACGACCAACTGCCTCGCGCCGGTCGCGAAGGTGCTGCACGACACCTGGGGCATCAAGCGTGGCCTGATGACCACCGTGCACGCGACGACCGCGACGCAGAAGACGGTCGACGGCCCGTCGAACAAGGACTGGCGCGGCGGCCGCGGCATCCTCGAGAACATCATCCCGTCGTCGACCGGCGCCGCGAAGGCGGTGGGCAAGGTCATCCCCGAGCTCAACAAGAAGCTCACGGGCATGTCGTTCCGCGTGCCGACCTCCGACGTCTCGGTCGTCGACCTCACGGTCGAGCTCTCGAAGCCGGCCAAGTACGAGGAAATCTGCGCCGCGATGAAGGCGGCCTCGCAGGGCGCGATGAAGGGCGTGCTCGGCTACACCGACGAGAAGGTCGTCGCGACCGACTTCCGCGGCGAGAGCTGCACCTCGGTGTTCGACGCCGAAGCCGGCATCGCGCTCGACGACACGTTCGTCAAGGTCGTGTCCTGGTACGACAACGAGTGGGGTTATTCGAGCAAGGTGCTCGAGATGGTGCGCGTCATCTCGAAGTGAGCCCAGCCCGTCATGCCCGTGCACCGGCGCCGTGTCCTGGCGCCGGTGACTCCGCCACTTTGAAAGGAAGCTCGCCAGCATGATCCGCGTCCTCCGCATGAACGACCTCGACCTCGCCGGCAAGCGGGTCCTGATCCGCGAAGACCTCAACGTCCCGGTCCAGAACGGGGTCGTCACGAGCGATGCCCGCATCCGTGCCTCGCTGCCGACCATCGAAGCGGCGATGAAGGCGGGCGCACGCGTCCTGCTGATGTCGCACCTGGGTCGTCCGGACGAGGGCGTGCCCACCGAGGAGTTCTCGCTGGCGCCCGTCGCCGCGCGGCTGTCGGAACTGCTGGGCCACAAGGTGCGCTTCGAACGCGACTGGCTCGACGGCGTGACCTGCGAGCCCGGCGAAGTGGTGCTGCTCGAGAACGTGCGCTTCAACAAGGGCGAGAAGAAGAACAAGGACGAGCTCGCGCGGAAGATGGCCGCGCTCTGCGACATCTACGTCATGGACGCCTTCGCCACCGCGCACCGCGCCGAGGCGAGCACGCACGGCGTCGGCAAGTTCGCGCCGGTGGCCTGCGCCGGCCCGCTGCTGACCAACGAACTCGACGCGCTGGAGAAGGCGCTGTCCAGCCCCAAGCGGCCGCTGGTCGCGATCGTCGCGGGCTCCAAGGTCTCGACCAAGCTCACGGTGCTCGAGAACCTGCTCGGCAAGGTCGACAAGCTGATCGTCGGCGGCGGCATCGCCAACACGTTCCTCGCCGCCGCGGGACAACCGATCGGCAAGTCCCTGCACGAGGCTGAAATGATCGACACCGCGCGTACGCTGCTCGCGCGTTCGCAGCAGTCGGGCGTCGAGATTCCATTGCCGACCGACGTGGTCGTCGCCAAGGAATTCGCGGCCTCGGCCGAGGCCGACGTCAAGCCGGCCGCGCAGGTGCTGGCGGGCGAGATGATCCTCGACATCGGCCCGGACACGGCCGAGCGTTTTGCCGCGGCGCTCAACGGCGCGGGCACGATCGTCTGGAACGGCCCGGTCGGTGTCTTCGAGTTCGACCAGTTCGGCGAAGGCACGCGCGTGATCGCCCAGGCCGTCGCGCGCAGCCCGGCGTTTTCGATCGCGGGCGGCGGCGACACGATTGCGGCCATCGAGAAGTACGGCGTTGCCGAAGACATTTCCTACATCTCGACCGCGGGCGGTGCGTTCCTCGAGTTCCTCGAGGGCAAGAAGCTGCCGGCCGTGGAGATGCTCGAGCAGCGCGCCGCCGGCTGAGGCGACGTGACGGGCGGCGTCGCGACGGACGCCGTGCCCCTCGGCGGGCGCCGCCACCCAACGACGGACTTGAACGCAGGAGTTCCGCGCATGCTGAGACGTCGGACGAAGATCGTAGCGACGCTGGGACCGGCGACCGACGCGCCCGGCGTGCTGGAGGACGTGATCCGCGCCGGCGCCGACGTGTTGCGCGTGAACTTCTCGCACGGCAAGGCGGCGGACCACGAGCGGCGCGTGCGTCGCGCGCGCGAGGCCGCCGAGAACGTCGGCAAGCACGTCGCGCTGCTGGGCGACCTGCAGGGCCCGAAGATCCGCATCGAGCGTTTCGCCGACGGTCGTGCCGTGCTCAGCGAAGGCGCGGCGTTCGTGCTCGACCCGGACCTCGGCGCAAACGACGGCACCGACCGCGCCGTCGGCATCACCTACGCCGAGCTTGCGCAGGACGTCGCGCCCGGCGACGAGCTGATCCTCGGCGACGGCCAGATCGAGCTCACGGTCGTCGCGGTCGAGGGCCGCAAGGTCATCTGCCGCGTGCTCACGGGCGGCGAACTCGGCGACCAGAAGGGCATCAACCGTCGCGGCGGAGGGCTCTCGGCCAAGGCGCTCACCGACAAGGACCGCGACGACGTCGTGCTCGGCGCCCGGCTGGACATCGACTACCTCGCCGTCTCGTTCGTGCGCCAGGCGGCCGACGTCGAGGAAGCGCGCCAGCTGCTCGCGGCCGCCGGCAGCGACGCGCGCATCGTCGCCAAGATCGAGCGCAGCGAGGCGATCCCGCGTCTCGACGAAATCGTGCGCGCCAGCGACGCCGTGATGGTGGCGCGCGGCGACCTCGGCATCGAGGTCGGCTACGCCGAGCTCACGGGCCTGCAGAAGCACATCCTGCAAGTCGCGCGCCGGCATGATCGCGTGACGATCACGGCGACGCAGATGATGGAGTCTATGATCCACAGCCCGGTGCCGACACGCGCCGAGGTGTCGGACGTCGCGAACGCCGTGCTCGACGGCAGCGACGCGGTGATGCTCTCGGGCGAGTCGGCGGTCGGCAAGTACCCCGTGCGCGCGATCGAGGCGATGGCCGAGGTGATCGAGGGTGCCGAGAAGTACCAGATCGCGCATCGCGGCGGCGGCGAGCGGTTCGAGGGCAAGGTGCAGGAGTTCGCGCAGGCGATCGCGCACGCCGTGATGTACACGGCGAACCACATCGATGTCGAGGCGATCGTCGCGTTGACCGAGTCGGGGGCGACGCCGCTGTGGATGTCGCGCATCCGTTCCGACATCCCGATCTTCGCGTTCACGCGCAACGAGCGGACGCGCCGGCGCGTGGCGCTGTATCGGGGCGTCTACCCCGTGCCGTTCGACATCACGCACACCGATCCCGCGAAACTGTACCGCGCGATCTCGGGCGAGCTGATCGCACGCGAGTTCGTGAAGCCCGGCGACGAGATCATCCTGACACTCGGCGAGTTGTCGGGCGTCTCGGGTGGCACCAACACGATGAAGCTGCTCGAAGTCGAAGCGTGAGTACGAGTGGCGAGTGGTCAGTGGCTGGTGGCTAGAAGCCAGTGACCATTGGTTAGCGCAGAAAAAAGAAGGGCGCCGTTGGCGCCCTTCTTCATTCCGATCAGTCGCTAACCACCAACCACTAGCCACTAGCCACTTCCTTCCTACCTCGCGAGCCAGCCGCCGTCGACCGGCAGGATCGTGCCGTGCACGTAGTTGGACGCGGACGAGGCGAGGAACACCGCCGCGCCCGCGAGGTCGCTCGGCTCGCCCCAGCGCGCTGCCGGGATGCGGCCGAGGATGTCCCGGTTGCGGGCCTCGTCGGCGCGCAGCGCCGCCGTGTTGTTGGTCGCGAAATACCCCGGCGCGATCGCGTTGACGTTGATGCCGCGCTCCGCCCACTCGTTCGCGAGCAGTCGCGTGAGGCCTGCGATCGCACTCTTGCTCGCCGTGTACGAGGGCACGCGGATGCCGCCCTGGAACGACAGCATCGAGGCGATGTTGATGATCTTGCCGCCCTTGCCGTCGGCCACCATCGCGCGCGCGGCCGCCTGGCTCAAAAAGAACGGGGCCGTGAGGTTCACGTCCAGCACGTCGTGCCAGTCCTTCTCGGAAAACTCCAGCGCATCGGCGCGGCGGATGATCCCCGCGTTGTTGACCAGGATGTCGCAGCGACCGAACTCGCGAGCGGCTTCGGCGACGATGCCGGCGTAATCGGGCGACGCACCGAGGTCCGCCTCGATCCAGTGGCAGCGACGACCCGTCGCCTCCACCGCGGCTTTCGTCTCGGGCGAGTCGAAGAGGCCGACGTTGACGATGTTCGCACCCGCCGTGGCGAGCCCGACGGCCATGCCCTGGCCCAGCCCCGTGTTGGCACCGGTGACGATCGCGGTGCGGCCTTCCAGAGAGAACGCGGAAAGATTCACTTGAGGTCCCCCATCGGTACGGCGCCCAGGTCCTTGTAGTCGATGTTCTCGCCGCCCATTGCCCAGATGAACGTGTAGCTCGCGGTGCCGCAGCCGCTGTGGATCGACCACGGCGGAGAGATCACGGCCTGCTCGTTCGCGACCATGATGTGGCGCGTTTCGTGCGGCTCGCCCATCAGGTGCACGACACGCGTGTCGGGCTGCATGTCGAAGTAGAAGTAAGTCTCGCTGCGACGCTCGTGGCGGTGGCAGGGCATCGTGTTCCAGACGCTGCCGGCCTTGAGCTCGGTCAGGCCGAGCAGCAGCTGCGCCGAGCGGCACACGATCGGGTCGACGTACTTGTTGATGACGCGTTCGTTCGAGGTCGCGGCCGAGCCCATCGGCATCGGCTTGGTCATCTCGCGCGTGATCTTGACCGTCTCGAAGCGCTGGTGCGCCGGCGTGCTGACGAGGAAGAACTTCGCGGGCGAAGCAGCATCCGCCGAGGCGAACGTCACCGTGGCGGTGCCCATCGGGATGTACATGCCTTCGCGCGCGACGACTTCGTAGGCGGTGCCGTCGACGGTCACGGTGCCCGCGCCGCCGACGTTGATCACGCCGAGCTCGCGGCCTTCGAGGAAGCTGCCCGTCGCCAGTTCCGGCACCTTGTCGAGCGTGAGCGGCGCCGAAGTCGGCATCGCCCCGCCGGTCACCATGCGCTCGATGTGGCTCAGCGTCAGCGTGATGTCGCCGGGCACGAACACGTCCGGCACCAGGTAGTAGCTGCGCAGCTTTTCGGTGCTGAGACCGACGACCTGGTCGGGGTGGGTGGCGTGGCGCTTGTCGACTTTCATTCGTTCTCTCCGGAAATCAGCCCAGCCGGTAGGCGCGGCGGGGCAGGTGATAGGCGAGGTCGGCGGCGACCTCGTGGGCTTCGTCCTCGGCCAGTCGATGCTCGGCCACGAGGCGCGCAAGG
Source organism: Steroidobacteraceae bacterium (assembly GCA_035554635.1). Lineage (GTDB taxonomy): Bacteria > Pseudomonadota > Gammaproteobacteria > Steroidobacterales > Steroidobacteraceae > RPQJ01. The sequence continues at coordinate 33,479 of DATMIB010000009.1, forward strand.
TAGGTGGCGTCGATGCGGCGCGCCACGTCGTGACGGGCCGGGATCGACAGGAACGCGCGCGTGTCGTCGTTGAACCCGACCGTGTTGTAAAAGCCGGCCGTCTCGGACGTCAGCTCGCGAAATCGCAGCAAGCCGTTGGGGCTGTCGTGGAACCACCAGGCCGGGCCGAGGTGCAGGGCGGGGTAGTGTCCGGCCAGCGGCGCGAGTTCGCGGCTGTAGGCGCTTTCGTCGAGCGTGAACACGATCAGCGTCAGGCGAGGGTCGTTGCCGTAGCGATTGAGCAGCGGTCGCAGCGCGCGCACGTAGTCGGTGGGCGTCGGGATGTCGGCGCCCTTGTCGCGACCGTGGCTCGCGAAGAGCGCCGTGTTGTGGTTGCGGAACGAACCCGGGTGCAGCTGCATCACGAGCCCGTCGTCGAGGCTCATGCGTGCCATCTCGGTCAGCATCTGGGCGCGGAACAGCTCGGCATCCTCGCCCGTCGCCCGGCCGTCGGTCACGCGCCGGAACAGCGCATCGGCCTCGCGGTCGGTGAGGTCGGCGGTGCGCGCGGTCGGGTGGCCGTGGTCGGTCGAGGTTGCGCCGTTGCGCTTGAAGAATTCGCGGCGCCGGCGATGGGCCTCCAGGTAGCCGTCCCAGCTGCGCGTGTCCTCGCCAGTCAGCGAGCCCAGCTCGTCAAGCGCGTCCTGGAAGTCCTCGTGTTCGGGGTCGACGACCGGGTCCGGGCGATAGGCCGTTAGCACACGTCCCTTCCAGCCGCTGCGGCGGATCGTCGCGTGGTGTTCGAGCCGGTCGACCGGCGATTCGGTCGTCGTCAGCACCTCGATCCGGAACCGGTCGAACAGCGCGCGCGGCCGGAACTCGGGGCGCTGCAACTGCTCGTTGATGGCGTCGTAATACGCGTCGGCCGTGTCCGCCGTGAGCCGTTCGCGCAACCCGAACACGTCGTGGAAAACGGTGTCGAGCCACATCGACGAAGGCGTGCCGCGGAACAGGTAGTAGTTGCCGGCGAACAGACGCCAGGCCGCGCGTCGATCGACGGCCGGGGTGCCCTTACGGTCCGGCACGCCGAGCGAGGCCAGCGACACGCCGCGGCTGTAGAGCATCCGGTACAGGTAGTGGTCGGGCGCGAGAAGCAGCTGCGTCGCGTCCTCGAACGGCGCGTCGGTCGCGAACCACGCCGGGTCGGTGTGGCCGTGCGGGCTGATGATCGGCAGCTCGGCCGTGCCGCGGTAGATCGCGCGCGCGATGTCGCGCACGGCCGGGTCGGTCGGCAACAGCCGGTCAGGGTGGAGGTCGAGCGGGCGTCGCATCGTTGGGTCCGGGGCGCTCCTGCTGGCAGACGGGCGATGATACCCGGTCCAGACGGGTTTGGTAACCGGTGTCAAAATTCGACGGTCGACACTTCGCCACGCGGACGATACCGCCAGTAGACGGGATTCAGTGCGCCGGCGGCTGGCAGGAATCGCGCACCACGAGGTGCGGCACGACGAGCGACCCGGCGCCGGCGCCGTTGGCCGACTCGGGATGGACCAGCTTGAGCGCCGCCTGCCGGTAGATGTCGCGGATCGGCAGCCGGATCGTCGTCAGCGAAGGCAGCAGCCGTGCAGCGATCGGGCCGTCGTCGAAGCCCACGACGGACAAGTCGCGCGGGATCGTCAAGCCCAGGTTGCCGGCCGCACGGTAGACACCTGCGGCCATTTCGTCGTTGCTGGCGAAGATCGCCGTGGGCCGGGGCGTCATGCGCAACAGTCGTTCGCCACACGCGAGCCCGGACTCGTACGTGTAACCGCCTTCAAGGATGCACTCGGGCGGCACCGTGATGCCTCGTTGCAGCAGCGCGCCCACGAAGCCTTCCCGGCGCTCGATGGCCGAACGGTGGCCCGACGGACCGGTGATGTAGCCGAACCGGCGGTGCCCGAGCGACTCCAGGTAATGCGCGGCCTCGACGACCGCGAGCCGGTCGTTCGAGGCGACCATGTGCGCGGCATCGTCGACCTCCGCCGACGCCACGCGCACGTAGTCGCAGTCGACTTCGCTGAGTGCGCGCACGAGCACGTCGTTCTCCGACAGCGGTGGCAGCAGCACCACACCACGTAGTTTCTGCCGTTCCGCAAACCGCGTGACACCGGCGATGAAGTCGATGCTGCGCCGGTCGCAGGGGTGCACCACCAGTTCGAACTCGGAACCGCGCAGTCCGTCGAGCGCACCCTGCTGGGCGTCGACGATGTACTGGGCGTTCGGGTTGTCGTACACGAGGCCGATCAGGAACGAGCGTCGGAACGCGAGCCCGCGCGCCTGCGGATCCGGGACGAAGCGCAGTTGACGGATGACGGCCTCGACCCGCGTGCGCGTCTCGGCATGCACGAGCGGCGAGGCGTTGATGACGCGCGAGACGGTCTTCTTGGAAACGCCGGAAAGACGCGCGATGTCGTTGATCGTGACGTTGCGTCCAGCGGGCAGTGCGATGTCTGCTTCGGTGGCCGGCGGGATCGTGGCCGACCGTTTCCGGGCTTTGGCTGTCATTCGCCACAAGTCTACGAGAAATTCCGGATTGCCGGGAATCGCTTTCGGAAACCGGTGACAACGACGGGCTACAATGCCTGGACACGAAGATCGGAGACTTCATTGACCGTCGCGATCCGGGTCCATGCCGCCGACGACGTCGCGGTCGTGCTCGAGCAGGTCGAGCCCGGCGCCGACGTCCAGCTGCTCGATGGCGGCACCGTCACGGCCGTCGACACGGTGCCGCGTGGCCACAAGATCGCGTTGCGAGACCTGCCGTCCGACGCGTCCGTCCACAAGTACGGGGCCGTGATCGGCCGTGCCAGTCGCGCCGTCCGGGCCGGGGAACACGTCCACAGCCACAACCTGGCGACCCGTCTCGCCGGGCTGGGTGAATACACATTTGCCAGCGCCGCGGCCCGGCCCTTCGCCCCGTCGGCGACCGCCACCGAGCCTTTTTTCGAAGGCTACGTGCGCAGCGACGGCCGCGTCGGCACGCGCAACGAAATCTGGATCGTCGCGACGGTCGGCTGCGTGGCGCGGCTCGCCCAGCGACTGGCCGAAGCCGGTCGCGGCCGTTACGCGGGTCGGATCGACGGCGTGCACGCACTGACGCATCCGTTCGGCTGTTCGCAGAGCGGTCGCGACCTCGAAGATACGCGCCGCGTGCTCGCCGCGCTCGCGAGCCACCCCAACGCGGGCGGCGTGCTCGTCGTCGGTCTCGGCTGCGAGACCAACCAGGCGCGTGCGCTGATGGCGTCGATGACGCGCCCCGACGAGGCGCGGGTGCGTCTGCTCGCCGCACAGGCGGAGGGCGACGAATTCGCGCGCGGGCTCGCGCTTCTCGACGAACTCGTCGCGCTGGCCGAGCGTGACGTGCGCGAACCCTGCGGCCCCGAGCATCTTTGCCTCGGGCTCAAGTGCGGTGGCAGCGACGGCCTGAGCGGTATCACGGCCAATCCGCTGGTCGGTCGCATGGCCGACCGCGTCGTGGGGCTGGGCGGTCGCGCCGTGCTGACCGAAATTCCCGAAGCGTTCGGTGCGGAACAGCTGCTGCTCGACCGCGCGGTCTCGTGTGAGGTGTTCGACGCCGCGGCCGGGGTGTTTCGCGATTTCCGGGCGTACCTGACCGGCCACGGCGAACCGCTGCACGAGAACCCGTCGCCCGGCAACATCGCGGGCGGCATCACGACGCTCGAGGAAAAGTCGCTCGGCGCGGTGCAGAAGGGCGGGCGTGCGCCGCTCACGTCGGTACTGCGCTACGGCGAACGCGTCGAACGCGCCGGGCTCGCGTTGCTCGAAGCGCCCGGCAACGACGCCGTCTCCTCGACCGCGCTCGCTGCGGCCGGCGCCAACGTGATCCTGTTCACGACCGGTCGTGGCACGCCGCTCGGCTTCCCGGTGCCCACGCTGAAGATCGCCTCGAACTCGGAGCTCGCACGACGCAAGCCGTCGTGGATCGACTTCGACGCGGGCGCCGTACTCGCGTCGGGTGGTGCCGCGACAGCCGAGGCCGAGCTGCTCGAACTCGTGCGTCGCACGGCGTCGGGCGCGCCGGCGCGTAACGAACTCAACGGCGAGCGCGAGATCGCCCTCTGGAAGCGGGGCGTGACGCTGTGAGCAGCCGTCTTTCGAATGCGACCGTCGCGTGTATGCCTGCGACGGTGATCCGCCACGCGCACGACCGCGCACGCATGGCCGGCGGCGTGCTGCACTTTGGTCCCGGTGCGTTTCACCGTGTGCACCAGGCCTGGTATGCGCAGCGGCTGCTGGCACGCGACGTGCGCTGGGGTATCGACGCCGTGTCGTTGCACGGTCGCGCCGTACGCGACGCGCTGGCGCCGCAAGACTGCCTCTACACGCTCGCGGTGCAGGACCGCGAACCGACGCTCGAGGTCATCGGCGCGGTGCGCAGCGTGATCGTCGCGCCCGAGCGGCCGGCCGCGGTGGTGGAGCGTTTTGCCGACCCGGCGTTGCGTCTCGTCACGCTGACCGTGACGGAAAAGGGCTATTGCCTCGACGCCGCCGGTCATCTCGATCTCGCGCACGCGGACGTCGTGGCGGACCTGGCGCGTCCCGATGCGCCGGCGAGCGTGCTGGGCTACCTCGTCGCGGGCTTGCGTCTGCGACGTCGGCTGGCGCTCGCGCCGCCGGCCGTCGTCAGCTGCGACAACGTGGCCGACAACGGCCGCAAGCTGGGCGAGGCTGTCGTCGCACTGGCGCGTCAGACCGACCCGGAGCTCGCGGCCTGGATCGAGGACGAGGTGCGGTTCCCGCGCACGATGGTCGACAGCATCTGCCCGGCCACCACCGACGCGCTGCGAGAAGACGTGACGCAACGGCTCGGCGTCGTCGATGCCTGGCCGGTGCAGCGCGAGGCCTTCGTGCAATGGGTCGTCGAGGACCTGCCGGGCCTCGGGCTCGAGCCGTGGGCCGGCGTCGGCGTCACGTTCACGACGGACGTCGCCGCCTTCGAGCGCGCGAAGCTGCGCGTGCTGAACGGCGCGCATTCGACGCTCGCCTACCTCGGCCTGCGCGCCGGGTGTGCCACGGTCGCGGAGGCGATGCGGCACGACGAGCTCGTCGCTTTCGTGCGCACGATGTTGTACGAAGACGTGCTGCCGACGCTCGGCACGATCGACGGCCTCGACCTGCCCGGCTACGTCGAGACCGTGCTGCGCCGGTTCACCAACCCGGCGATCGTGCATCAGCTCGCACAGATCGCCTGGGACGGGTCACAAAAACTGCAGTTCCGCATCCTGGGAACCGTGCGCGATGCGCTGGCCGCAGGCCGACCGATCGATCGACTGTGCATTCCGCTCGCGGCCTGGCTGTGGTTCGTGCGCCGCAAGGTCGAAGCGCGGAGCCCGATCGTCGACCCGCTGGTCGAGCGGCTCGTGCAGCTCGGGCAGGGCTGGAGCGGCCAGGGCCAGGCCGATGTCGGCCGGTTCCTGGCACTGCGTGAAGTCTTCGGCGACGACTTGCCCGCGGACCCGCTGTTCCGCGCAGCGCTCGAACGCGGCTATGCCCGCGTCCGCGAGTGGCCGGGTCGCCCGCTCAGTGCTTGAGTGCGTACGGCAACCAGAGCGAGAGCTGCGGGAACAGCACCACCAGCAGCAGCACGCCGAGACAGGCCAGGTAGAACGGCCAGATCGAACGCAGCGCCTGCGTGACACCGATCTTGCCGATCGCGGCGCCGACGAACAGCACCGAACCCACCGGCGGGGTGATCAGGCCGATGCCGGCCGTCATGATCAGCACGATGCCGAAGTGCACCGGATCGACGCCGAATGCCTTCGCGACCGGCAGGAACACCGGCGTGCAGATGATGATCAGCGGCGCCAGGTCCATGAACGTTCCGAGCACGAGCAGGATCGCGACCAGCAGCAGCAGGATCACGATCTTGCTGTCGGCGATCGAGGTCAGCGCTTCGACGGCAGCGCCCGGCACCTGCAGGTACGCGAGCAACCAGCCGAACGATGCGGCCGAGGCGATCACGAACAGGATCAGGCTCGCGGTGCGGGCCGCGCCGGTCACCGCGTGCATGAACACTGCGCGTGACAGCTTGCGGTACAGCAGGCCCGTGACCAGCAGCGCGTAGCAGACCGCGATCGAGGCGCTCTCGATCGCGGTGAAGACGCCGGCGCGGATGCCGATGAAGATCAGCGCCACGAGCAGCAGGCCCGGCAACGCCGACACGAGTCGGCGTGCAACTTCGGCGAAGCCCGGGAAGCCTTCCGAGCCGTAGCCGCTTCGTGCCGCGATCATGCGCACCGTGAACATCAGCGCGACGGTCATCAGCAGCGCCGGCACGATGCCGGCCGCGAACAGGTCGGCGATCGAGATCGAGCCGCCGGCCGAGGCCGAGAACAGGATCAGGTTGTGCGAGGGCGGCACCAGCAGCGCGACCAGCGCCGCAGAGATCGAGACGTTGACGGCGAAGTCGCGGCTGTACCCGCGATTGACCATCTGCGGGATCATCGTGCCGCCGACCGCGGACACGTCGGCGATCGCCGAACCCGACACGCCGCCGAAGAACAGCGACGACAGCACGTTGACCTGGCCGAGCCCGCCGCGCAGCCGGCCGACCAGCGACGCCGCGAACGAGATCAGCCGGTCGGAGATGCCACCGCGCAGCATCAGTTCGCCGGCGAAGATGAACAGCGGGATCGCGATCAGCGAGGCCGAGCCCGCGCCGGCCGCCGTCTGCAGCGCGACCACCATGGTCGGCATGCCGATGTAGAGCACCGTCGCGAGCGCCGCGCCGAGCAGCGAAAACGCGACCGGCACGCCGATCACGAGCAGGGCTCCGAGGACACCGAACAGGATCGCTACGGCCACGTTCACTTACTCCGGCACGGCGACGTCAGGCGCGCGCAGCAGCAGTTCCAGCGAAAGCAGCGCGATCAGTGCGCCGCCGAGGGCGATCGGCAGGTAGCTCGCGCCCTGGGGCAGCGCGACACCGGCGATCGGGAAGTCCCAGGTCTCGAGCGTCAGCTTCATGCCCCACAGGGCGAGCAGCGCGCCGACGCCGACCTGCACGAGTCGCGACACCGCGAGCAGCGTCATGCGCACAGGCCGCGGTGTGGCGTGGACGCCGATGAAAAAGCCGAAGTGCGCCTCGCGGTGCACGCCACACGCCGCGCCGAACATCATCACGGTGTTCATCAGCAGGATTGCGACGGGCTCGGTCCAGCTCGGTGAATCGTTGAGCACGTAGCGCGCGAACACCTGCCACGACTGCACCGCGGCGATGCCGACGAGTGCGACGGCGGCGAGCAGCAGTGCCCAGGTCGCGGCGCGCTCGGCCACGCGTTGCGTCACGCCGACATGCGGCAGGGTGGCAGCAGTGGCAGTCATGCGAGGCTCCGGATCGCGCGATGCAGGGCCTGTTCTTCAGGATTGCGCAGCCAGGTTTGCACGAACGGTGCCGCGGCCGCATGGAACGCGGCGGTGTCGACGGCGTTGATGCGGACGCCGTCGGCGATCACGGCGGCGCGCGACTTGGCCTCCGCCTCGTCCCAGAGCTGGCGCATGTACGGCACTGAAGCGGTGGCAATGTCGGTCAGCAGGTGACGGTCGCGCGGTTCGAGGCGGTCGAGCCGTGCCCGCGAGATCAGCAGCGCCTCCGGAGAGTACGAATGGGCGGTCTCGGACCAGTAGCGCGCGACCTCGAACTGCCGCGTCGAATGGAAGCTGCGGATGTTGTTCTCGGCGCCGTCGATCAGGTGCGTCTGCAACGCCGAATAGACCTCGCCGAACGGCAGGGGCGTCGGGTTGGCACCGAGCACGCGACAGAAGTCGAGGAAGATGTCCGACGGTGGCACACGGACCTTGAGCCCGTGCAGGTCGGCCGGCTCGTGCACGGGGCGGCGCACGTTGTAGAAGCAGCGCGTGCCCGAGTCGTAGATGCAGAGCCCGACCAGGTCGCGGGCGCCGAAGCGCTGCAGGATTTCCCGTCCCGGGGCACCGTCCATCGCACGCCGCATGTGCGCGGTCGAATCGAACACGAACGGCAGCGCGGCCACGCGTGTCGCGGGGAAGGCGTTGTTGAGCGGCGCGAAATTGACGCGCGTCAGGTCGATGACGTCGTGGCGGACGAGGTCGACCGTGTCGTTTTCGCGCCCGAGCTGACCCGAGTGGTACATGCGCAGGCCCAGCCGGCCGCCGGTTTCCTCGGCGAGACGCTTGCCGATCCAGCGCACGGCTTCGACGGTCGGGTAGCCGTCGACGTGCGCGTCGGCCGCGGTGAGCACGGTGGCGGGTTCACGCGCTGCGCCGAGCAGCAGCGGCATGGCCCCGAGCATGAAATGTCGACGATCCAGCACCTGTGTCCCCCTCGTGCCCGCCGCATTCAGCCAGGTGCGCGTGCGACGGCGCGCAGTTCGATCGCGCCGACACCGTCGAACACGATGCGCCCGGTCTCGCCCGGCCGGATCTCGTGGATGCCGGTGGAGGCACCCGTGGTCACGTACTGGCCGGCGCGCAGGGGCCGTCCATTGCGCGCGCAACGTGCCAGCGCGAACGCGAACGCCGCGAGCGGCCCGCCCGGCAGCGTTGCTGCGCCGCCGGTGCCGACGGTCTCGCCGCCGACTTCGGTGCGACACCTGAATTCGCGATCACGCTCGGGCGTCCAGGCGGTGAGTTCCGGGCCCACGAGCAGGCCGGCATTGTTGCCGAAGTCGGGAATGATCGCGCGTGGGCCGAGCTGGTTGATCGTCGCGAGCGGGCTCGAGGCGACCTCGACCGCGGCGTGCGCGGCGCCGACATAGGCGGCCGCCTGCTCGGGCGTCCACTCGTATTGCGTTGCAGGCGCGTCGCGACCGACCCGGAACGCGATCTCCGCTTCGATCGCACCGAAGCCACCGTCATAGACGGCGATCGACTGCGGTTCAGCGTCGAACGCGACGTGGCGCAGGTGGCGCGCGAACACGGGCCCGATCAGGCGCTCCTCACCGACGCGCGCCTGCTCGGCGAGCGAGATCCAGCCGACCTTCCAGCCGACGACCTCGTCGCCCCAGCGCTGGATGCCCGCCGCCTGGCACGCGTACGCTTCGTCGAGCGAAGCCGGCAACGTGGACGGGAAGCCAGCCAGGGGCTGCGCGGTCCGCCGTGCGCGGACCAGCAGTTCGGCGCAATTCACGGCCTCGGCGGACGTGGTCGAGGCCAGCGTTGTGGACGCGGTAAGCATCGCGGTACCTTATAGGAAACCGGTGTCATCCACAATTACGGCAAGGGGTAGGCGGGTGAGCGGATCGATCGGCAAAAAAGCGTTGGGAGCATGGCTCGTGAGCCTGGTGCTCGGCGCACCGAGCGTGACGGCGGCGGCGCCGGCAGCGACGACGACTCTGGCGTTTCCGGGTGCGCAGGGCTGGGCGGCAACGACCCCGGGCGGTCGCGGCGGCAAGATCCTCAAAGTCACGACACTCGAGCCCCGCGGGCCCGGTTCGCTGCTCGAAGCGCTGGAGGCCAAGGGCCCGCGCATCGTCGTGTTCGAGGTCGGCGGCGTGATCGACCTCAACCGCGAAACGGTCCGGATCCGCGAGCCCTACGTGACCATCGCGGGACAGACCGCGCCGGCGCCCGGCATCACTCTGATCCGCGGCGGCGTCGACATCCTGACCCACGACGTGATCGTGCAGCACCTGCGGGTGCGTCCGGGCAGCGCCGGGTTTCCGAAGTTCGGCGGCGACTTCGACGCGATCTCCACGATCAACGCGCACGACGTCATCGTCGACCACTGCTCGCTGACCTGGGCGACCGACGAGAACCTGTCGGCGTCGGGCACGCGCTTCCCGGGCAAGACGCCGGCGGAGTGGCGCCAGGGCACCTCGCACCGGATTACGTTCAGCAACAACCTCGTTGCCGAGGGGCTTGCGAACTCGACGCATCCGAAGGGCGAGCACTCGAAGGGCTCGCTGATCCACGACAACGTCGCCGACATCCTGATCGTGGGCAACCTGTATGCGCAGAACTACGAACGCAGCGTGCTGTTCAAGGGCGGCACGCGCGGCATGATGGTCAACAACCTGATATACGGCCCGGGCCCGCGCGCCGTGCACTACAACCTCATCGCCGAGGAGTGGCGCGGGCAGCCCTACCAGCTCGGGCGGATCGCCGCGATCGGCAACGTGCTGCGGGCCGGCCCGTCCACGCCGCCGGACCTCGCGTTCATGATGCTCGGCGGTTCGGGCGACCTCGAGTGGTACGCCGACGACAACGTCGCCGTGGACCGGCTCGGGCGGCCATTGCCACAGTTCGCCCGCTACACGACGGCGCCGGTCGCGGTGAAAGAGGTCGCGCGTCCCGAGCTGCCGTTCGGCGTCAAGCTGCTGCCGTCGGCCGAGGTGCAGGACGCGGTGATCCGCGAAGCCGGTGCACGTCCGTGGGACCGCGATCCGCACGACGCGCGAATCGTCGCCGACGTGATCGAGGGTCGAGGCAGGATCATCGACAGCGAGCAGGAGGTGGGCGGCTACCCGGTCGTGACGCCGACGCGCCAGGCCTTCGACCCGGCGAAGTGGAACCTCGGGGACATGACGCCGCGCTGACCTCTTTACCTCTCCCGTGCGCGGGAGAGGTCGACCGCAGGTCGGGTGAGGACTCGGGACCCTCTCCCTCGCACGGGAGAAGTGCGGGCCTCAGGTGCCTTGCTGGATGAACGGCACCTTGGCAAACAGCCGGCGTTCGGCGCCGCGCGGATCGTCGACGAGCCGCGGCGGATCGTCGAACACCAGCGTCGCGCGGCGTGAGAGGTCGTAGCGGTCCCACGCGGGGCCGCCCGGCACGCGCGGCACCCCGTCGCGCGCGAAAGCCACCAGCGCGCTGCTCATCGCATCCGATACGTTGCGCGCGGCCGCCGCGGTGCCCGTGAGCGAACCTGCGCGGTCGAGGTTGCGGAACACGAGCGGGATGTCGAGCGTGTGGAACGCGCCCCAGCGACCGTCGTCGACTGGCGAACCGAAGTCGAGCTGGTAGGCATAGGTTGGCGCGCCCTGCGTCGCACGCGCTTCGAGTTCGATCACGGCGCCACGCCAGGAACGTGCGGCCGTCGTCGCGGCGAAGAAGACGTCGCTCGGCGTGGACGAGGGATAAAGCCGTCGGTACTGCTCGACCACGTGCCGCGGCTCGATGTCGACGCGCAGTTCGTGCGCAATGCGCTCCGGCAACGCGTCCCAGCCGAGGTCGAACACGGTCGGGTCGGCGCGCCCGATCAGCGAGCGCGTCTCGTCGCGCGAGTTGCCGATGATCATCGGGATCGCGGCCGACTGTGGCGGTGCGTCGGGGTAGAACGGGTGTCTCGTCAACGAGCGCTCGTCGAGCACGGGCCCGAAATAGAGCCGACCCTTGCCGATGATCGGGTCGGTGGCCTCGAGTCCGGCGAGCAGCCGCTCGAGCGGCATGGTCCGCAAGTCGTCGAGGCGGTTGGGCGCGACACCGACCGCATCGAGGAAGACACGTGCGCGCTGCATCGCATTGAGCGGGCCCGAGGCGGTGACCTGCTGGCCGCTCATCGTAGCGACTCGGTGAAACAGGCCTGCAGCGGCTGGCATCGCCATCAAGGTTGCGATCTTGGCGCCGCCACCGGACTGGCCGAACAGCGTGACGCGCTCCGGGTCGCCGCCAAACTTGGCGACGTTGTGGCGCACCCACTGCAATGCGAGCACGAGGTCGAGCTGGCCCACGTTGCCGCTGTCGGGGAAGGGGCTGCCCGGGAAACGGGCGAGCGACAGGTAGCCGAGCGCGTTGAGACGGTGGTTCAGCGTGACGACGACGACATCGCCGTGCGCGGCGAGACGCGCGCCGTCGCACAATGCGTCGCCACACGAGCCCGAGGAATAGGCGCCACCGTGGATGTACACCATGACGGGAAGTCGCGCGCGTTCGTCGCAGTCGGGCGACCAGACGTTGAGGAACAGACAGTCTTCGCTCGTCGGCTCATGCACGCCGACTTGCGGTGCGGCGCGGCCTTGCTCGAAGGCATCGGCGGTGACCGGCAACGGTGCCGGTGGCAGCGGCGGCAGGAAGCGGCGCGACGACGTGTCGGCGCCGTAACGAATACCGCGAAAGGTCGCGATGCCGTCGAGCCAGCGCCCGCGCACGCGACCGTGACGTGTCGTCACGACCGGTGAGCTCAGCGTCGCGCTCCGCGCAGACGCGGGCAGCAGCGACAGCGTCGCCAGCGTCGTGGCCGATGCGAGCAGGCGTCGGCGACCCAGGTCGGTCACGCGCGAGGCCCGGGTTCGAAGCCGGGCTGGCGGACCAGCCAGTCGGCGAAAAGCGTCGGCCACGCGGCGACCGGATGGCCCTCGATCGCACGCAAGCCGAAGCCGTGGCCGCCGCGCGCGAACACGTGCAGGTCGACCGGCACCGCCGAGGCACGTAGCGCGTCGAACATCAGCATGGCGTTGCGCAAGGGCACCGAGGCGTCGTCGGCTGCGTGCACGATCAGCGTCGGCGGCGTGCCGGGCGTGACGCCGTGCTCGGCCGACCAGGTGCGCAGTCGTTCCGTCGTGGGCGATGGCCCGAGCAGGAAGTCGCGCGAGCCGGCGTGGACACCGTCACCGGTCAGCGTGATGACCGGGTACAGCAACGCGGCTGCGTCCGGGCGCGCCGAGAGCTGATCGATCGCGTCGCGCGGTGCGTAGGTCGCATCGGCGTGACGAGTGGCGAGACGGGCCGCGAGGTGACCGCCGGCCGAGAAGCCCAGGATGGCCGTGCGTCGTGGATCGATGCCGAGCGCGGCACACCGCGAGCGCACGACCCGCATCGCACGCTGTGCGTCCTGCAACGGCGCATCGGGCCCCGCGGCCCAGCCGTCGCCCGGCAGGCGATACCGCAGCACGAAGGCGGCGAAGCCCTGCCGCGCGAGCCACTCCGCGGTCTCGTAGCCTTCCTTGTCGATCACGACGTGCTTGTAGCCGCCGCCCGGGATCACGACGATGGCTGCACGCGGCGTGCCCGCCGGCAGGTACGGTGTCAGCGACGGGCGGCGCACGCTTCGTGCGACGCGATCGCGCAGGCCTTGCGGATGCGGGCGCTCGACGACCTCTTCAGTCACGACGACCTGCTCGCCGCCGGGCGGTGCATCGCTCCAGAGTTCGATCGGCTCGAGCACCTTGAAGGTGCTTGCCGCGCTCTCGCGTTCAGCCTTCGCGGCGGCTTGCGTGGCAGCGGGTGCGACGGTGCCCGCCGCGAGAGCGACACCGCCGAGCAACGCGGCACGACGTGAGAGCAGCGACTGGTCGGTGGTGATGTCCGTCATGCGGCAATGTAGGTGAGGTTGCGAAAGCGGGCATGGCCCGTGCCGGAC